>DFFT01000165.1 GCA_002372325.1 Succinivibrionaceae bacterium UBA3769
GTGCTTCCGATATGACTGATCCGATAAAAAGGCTGAGGGGATAACAGTCCGGTCAGTTCTTTCTCGATCTCATTGTAGCAATCTTTCCAGCGATCATCATGGGGCACAAGAAAGACGGGAAATAATTCCCATAGCTCTTCAAGTGTCATTTGAGACAAATCTTTTCCCATGATAAAGGTCTCCGCCAATCCCTGTGGTATCAGTCATTATAATGTTTCCGGACAGTTGCTTTCATCATTGCCCTTTTTGGCTGGGCCGTCTTTTTGGTTGTAGTATCCTTCTTAACCGATCCCGAAAATCCGGCAGTGAGTCCGACAGGTTGTCAGCCACCAGTCTTTTCGAGAAGTTTTCTTGATTCCCTTAGCACTCACCGCATTCCCTTATTTTACGCTATAATTTAAGGGAAAGTTGCGGGAGTAAGGGAATGAGACAATTTAATTATGCACTGATCAAAGACCAAAAGTGGGATTCTGAGCTTCTTGGAATTATCGCGGCTGTATATCGTGAAGCCGGAAAGCAGGAAATATATCTGAAACAACGCCCTCAGGAACTGGAAAAACTGGTAGAAATAGCAAAAATACAGAGTACGGAAGCATCAAATGCCATAGAAGGAATAGTGACCACCAGTACCCGTATCAGACAGCTTGTCGCAGAAAAAACGACACCTAAAAATAGGAATGAACAGGAAATCGCCGGATACAGAGATGTTTTGGGAATTATCCATGAGAGTTTTGATGCAATCCCAATTACCAGAAACTATATTCTGCAGCTGCATAAAATTCTCTACAGTCACATGAATAATCCGGCAGCAGGCAGAACCAAAACGGTACAGAATTACATTAGCGCAACATATCCTGACGGACATACCGAAACACTCTTTACTCCTCTTGCTCCTTATGAAACACCGGGGGCTTTGGATCGTATCTGTGAAGAGTATAATCGTGTCATCGGAAATATGGAACTGGAGCCGTTGATTGCCATACCGATTTTTATTCATGACTTCCTGTGCATTCATCCTTTCAATGACGGCAATGGCAGAATGAGCAGACTTCTGACCACGCTTCTTCTTTACCGGAGCGGATTTTATGTTGGCAAGTATATTTCCTTAGAGGCCAAAATATCCAAAAATAAGGATCTTTATTATGATGCGCTTGCAGCATCTCAGGATGGCTGGCATGAAGGAAAAGACGATCCCATTCCGTTTGTGAAATACCTGCTCAGTACGATTCTTTCAGCATACAGAGATTTTGCTGACAGATTTACCATTGTTGAAACTAAGCATTCAGCTTTAGATATGGTAAGAATGGCAACTCAGAATAAAATCGGCAGATTTACCAAACAGGATATCAGAGAACAATGTCCTTCATTAAGCATAAGTTCCGTTGAAAGTGCTCTTAGAAATATGGTGGCATCAGGGGAACTCAAGCGCGAAGGCGCTGGAAAAAATACCCGTTATTACCGACTTAAATAATCGTAACAGTGTAATTCCCCGTGTGTTAAATGAAAATTACACTGTCAGAAAAAATACCTGAAATTGGAGGCAATTTAGCAGCCTGCCCATCCAAATAACTGGCAGATAAGTTAATTGAACTTGAATAGCCAATTTTTAGCATATTTTTATTACCGTATCGATTTTAATGTTGAGAAATATGACGATATGGGCATTCTGGACAGTCTTGCCACAGCTATCCTTGTCAAAGCCGGGCATAAGGAAGCTGATCGCATGTTTAATGCTGACTATATTCCTGAACTTGATCCCGGAATAATCGCTGAGGCTCAGGCCTATAAATCTTCAGGGCTTTAAATTGCTGATTGCCTTCGCCGGCGGAGAGGCATTTTTTGGAAAATGATGAAAAAAGATAAACAAGATCCTGATATCTTCCAGGAAATGATGGTTAATGAAATTGACAGACAGACGTATTGGCTGTTCAATCGATACTTCGGTATAATTCCGTCGAAAGTGTATTATATGCTCCGCGATAAGGCTGAAGAGCAAATATATGAATTCGGCTGGGATGAAACCTTCAAAAGCTGGAAAAAATACCTTTTTACTGAATGCAAAACCCCTGAGTCCGCAATTAATTTTGCCAATCTGTTCTGGAGTTACGGCGGTCAGGATCATCCTGTCAGCGAACCGTATGAATTTCTGGGATATTTTTACTTCCGGATTGATTTCGATACGGAGAAGCATGATGCCGGCGGCTTCCTTGACAGTCTTGCCATCGATCTCCTGCCCAGGGCCGGATATTACTATGCTGATCCCAATATCAACTGCGATTATGTTCCGGAACTTGATCCCAGGATAATTTCCGCAGCTAAGGCATGGAAATCCGCCGGTCTTTAAGACTGCAACAGCCTTGTGAGGTCAGGCCGGGCGCTTTTCGAGAAGACTTTCCCGGGAATCCGGATTAAGCCTGACGGCTTTGCATGCGCCGGCGCCGGGTCTCGCTGTCTTTCTAAAACCTCTTTTCTTTGCGCTCCTTTTTTTCTTTGTGTTCCTCTAATTCTTTGTGTTCCTCTAATTCTTTGTGTTCCTCTAATTCTTTGTGTTCCTCTAATTCTTTGCGCTCATCTTTGTCCTTTGCCGCGGCGCCCTGACCCGGAACGTTATAGCGGCACGGACGTTCTCCGGAGACGGGAATTTCATGAGATGCAGGCCGCTTAAAAAAAGCGTCCTGACCGGCAGCGCCGGATTGAGACACCGGCAGTTAAGATAACAGCAGCAAATTGTGAGCAGCAAATTGTGAGATAATTAGGAAACGGTTTTTTACGGAATCAATGCCATGCTTTTAGATGAAATCAATAAAGTTCTTCTGATGATCAATGAAAAGATCGTTCCTCTGGATCCGGAAACCAAAACGGCGATGAGCAGTCTTAACGGCTTTAACGTAGAGTTCCGGCTTTCCGTGGAGGAGGAACTGCTGCGGTTGTCCGCGGCGGTATTCGAGGTGGAGAATATCTATGATGACGCCTTTCAGACTCTGTCTAAGGAGATTATGATTCTTAATTCTCCGGAAAAACTGCCCTCGGATCTGCGCCTGGGGGTGGATACCGTTGATCAGACCGTTACCATTCAGGGAGTTATTGATGTTTCCGGGGCCCTGGATGCCGAAAGCATCGGTTTTTACATTAAGACCATGCTTTTTTATCTGCCCGGAGTCCGGGAGGATCTCCTGAAGGCTCTGACAGCGCGGCAGGAGCAGCAGGAGGCAGCGATTCAGCCGGAGATCGCGGCAGGGTTTGCCGATGAGGTATGACCGGCACCTGATAACAACGGTTAATCGGGGGATTTTTGTATCTCTTTGCGGTTTGATGCGTTGTCATTGCAATAATGCAGTAACAAACATCAGCGAACAGTAGCAGAAGGCATTTCAGTCTGGACTGTTCCGCGCTGACAGAATCAGGATGAAGTTATGACAGCTAAAAATGATGGTATGGAACAGCTCAATGCCGCTCTGGGAGAGCTGTCATCTTATGGTCTCGCTCCCGTGACTCAGAATGAAACGTCATTTTTTGTGAATTCGGGGACGGGCGAGGTTTCTCTGCGCGTTTTCCCGGAAATGGCAGTGTTCTGCCTCTCGGTAAAGGTGGAAAATGCGGATCTGGAAAGGGGCGTTTACGAGGAGGCTCTGGCCATAAACAGCGCTCCGGATCTGCTGTCGGGCAATAACCGGCTTTTTTGCGACAGCCGTGATGCCGTAACCATCAGGCTGGGGTCCTGCGTCAGCCTGGAAAGAACAGATGCCGCTGCCCTGAAGCACCGGATCCTGGATTTTCTGCAAACCTTTCCCAAGGATCTCAGCGCGGTACGGCAGTATATGAGCGGGGAGTTTGCCGGCGCTGATGACTTTTCCGGAGATGACATGTCTCCGGCCTCTGTGATTTCCGGCCCTGATTATGTTCCCGGCCTCGACGACCGGCCGTTCAGCGTTTCCGACATGACCATGATGATGGCGGTGTAGCCCGGACTTCCTGAACTTTTCCCGCTGAAAACCGATCCTGTGTTTGCAGTGAGCCTGTTCTTTTTTCTGTTCTGCCTTCGCTGCTTTTTCTTCTTCGGATCTTCCCTTATATTTTCCTTGTCTCCGATTCACTTCCCGTTTTTGTAACCTTGCCGCTTCCGGAGCGTTATCAGGCCGTGTAATCAGTAAATAACAGACGGGCAGGGGAATTCTGCGGGCATTCCGGACAGAATTTCACGGGCTTAAGGAAAGAACAGGAAGGCTTATATGACCGGGGCAGTTAATAACAACTTAATCCATAACAACGTTGACGGCAATATTATCCAGCCGGCGCTCAATAACGGACACGGACAGCCGCCCGGGATTCAGGAAAATCCCCAGAACCAGCAAATCCAGAATCTGGAAATCATGGTGGGAGAAGAAAATATTGCGCAGCATCTCCCCGCGGAGGTGGTTGCCAAGTATCAGAAGCTCAGCGATTTTGTGGCCCGGAATCCCCTGCCCACGGCAGATCAGGTTTTAAAAAAGATTACCGATATGGCCCGTCCGGGAGAGAAGGGCGCCCGGACATTGTTTTCCAGCGCCCGGGAAGCCCAGGGCATGGACATTTTTTTAAACCGGAGCCTCCAGACTCTTTTAGACAATATCTGCGCCCGGGCCAATCCCCCTGCGGATCAGCAAAATCTCCGCGAGAACCTGAAGCAGGCCATGAACCGGATCATGTGCCCTCAGGAATACAATCAGGCCGAAGCTGACAGGTCAGAAGGCAAGCGGCAGCTTCTTAATCAGGCTGCGGACAGTCTCCTCCAGGCTGTGGGCGCCGATTCGGATGCCGGCAGGGCCGTTACCCAGATCCGGGATTTCTGCTCCCGGGTGATTGACAATCAGAAGCGGATCTTCCGGAGCCTTCAGGAAAACAAGGGTCTTAAAACCCCGGTTACCGCGGGATCCCCGGCTGATGCTCTGGGTATCGGGAAGCTGCTTCCAGATGACAATGAGACTTTTAAAAAGCAGTTTGCGGCGCCGCAGGTCTCTCCTGATGATGTGAGAAGCGAGGTGCTCTCCGGCAGCATGACCATGAAGGACGCTCTTTCGCACTATCCCGAGTACGAGTCGATCCTGAGAGAGCTCTCTGAAGGCAAGCTGAATGAGCTTTCCGCAAATCTCAGTAATATGACTGATTTAAGAAACGATCATGATGGGGATATGAACGAACTTGTCCATATTCAAGTAGGCGGCATTAATGATGAAACCGCAAACCAGCTTGTAAGCAAGGTCATGAATAATCTTAAGCTCATTTCCCAGGCCACCGGCAAGGCAGATACGCTGCTGTCAGCTGAAGACCGCGCCGAGTTTGCCAGGAAATTTGAAGCTGTCCCGGCAAATAATGCGAATCCGGAGGATCCCAATCGTCAGAGACATCTTTTTCAGGAAAACATGAGCTTTCTCGGGGACACCTTTTTCCGGACGAGTCTCTTTCAGGAACGGCATCCCGGCGAGGGAAATCAGCTTACCGAGGCTGTCGGCCGGCTTATGGGGAATCCCGCCCAGTGCATGAAGCTTTTGAGCGCCATTGATTATTCAGAAGACATTTTCAGGGAAATGCTGTGTAATACGGAGATCCTGACGTCATATGACAGCATTGTTCGGGGCGCTGTTCATGGCGATGAGCTCAGGACGGCTCTGAAAAATATCTCTCAGGGGCTCCGGAATCCGGTGTTCCGGGGGGACAATTCTCTGCTGGAGGCGCTTTTGAAGACTGTTCCCGCCGGTGTTTATGCCGATAATGCCGCGGATCGGGCTGTTCTGGAGCACTATCCCGTTACCCTGGATCTCACTCAGGATGCCCTGGCCTGCATTAACCATGTGCTGAAAGACGTTCCGGGCGCCAATCAGCAGGATAAGACGGCAGCGGAGATAACTCTGGCTGATTTGAAGAGAGCCTACCAGGCCCTGTGCCATCCCACGCCGCGTCTGGAGAATTACATAAAGGATCTGGGCGCGCATCAGGATATCAGAAATCAGGAAGCTCTGGTTCTCAAGGCCGCCTTTCACAGATACCTGGCGGACACTCCCGGCGTGTTTGCGGTTCAGAACGGCGTTCCCCGGGAGGTGTCCTTCAGAAACTGCCAGGGCTTTCTGGATTATATGGGCATTATTTCCGGCAATAACCCCGGACCTGATGAGGTCAGCCTCAGCCGTTACGGCGAAGCCGATCCCACCACGGCCAATATCAAGGAGACCGATGCCGGATTCTTTATCGGCGTTTTCAATGTCATGATGAACAACGCCTCCTTCCTGAAGGCGGCGGCCAAGCTTCCCGAGGTGCATCTCGTAAGAAAGATGTCCGAGGCTCTCAACGTCAATATCGAAAAGCTTCTGACGCAAAATCCGGCTCTCCGGGCTTCCTACGATGCGGCCTGCCGGGAGAAGGGCGGCATCGTCAACTGGTTTAAGGCCAATCAGGAGGTATTTCTGGATGCCTTCCTCACCGATAACGTTAAGCAGTCTCTGAGCGGCATGAGAAACGAGAATAACCAGGAGCTGGAGGCTGCCCGTATCCGCATTGCCAATAGCGGACTCAAAGCGCTGGCGGAATATAAGGGCTTTTACAGCAAGTCCGGCGCTGCCGCTCCGGGAAATGCCGCCCCGGGGGCTCTCCCGGCCGCCATCGGCACGGCGGAGGGGGTGTTACGGGAAACCGCCGCTGTCCGGGGATCGGAAAAGCTCGGCGTTCTGGCCGCCTCTCTGGCTGCGGTATGCCCCCCGGATGCGGAAGAGCTTATTCCCGCGGGAACGAACTATCATAATCTTACCGCGGAGGATTTTCGGAACCCGGCCCGGCTTAATGCCATCAGGGATGCTCTTAACGCAGCGCCGGATGCGGAAAAAGAGACCCCGAAGTATGCCGATATCTTCATGTGCTATGTCAGGCTCAGGGTTTACTGCCAGCAGCATCCCAACCATGACGGGCCGGTTGCCGCTCAGGCTCTGGCTGATGTCAGAGTGACCGAGGGGGATCTGGCCTTCGCGGATCAGGCTCCGGCTGCGCAGGCCGGGGAGGTCATGGCAGGTGATTTCGTGATGCTGCCGAACGAACACTCGGCTCTTTTCAGGGCTCTTCAAAAACGTCTGGCTCCGTCCAGGGAAGATCTTGCCGCCTTCCTGTCAGCTCTGCAGGTTACCGATGACATGTTCGCTCCGGAGCATAATATTTTTGTAAGCAATAAGGAATCCGGCAAGGCCAAATGCCAGGCGGTGAAGAATGCCGTCAAGGCTGCCCTGGAAAGTCTCGCGCGGCCGGATGCCAATGCTGGCGGCATAGCCCGGGAATTATTCGGCAAGATCAGGAATGAGCTCGCCGGAAACAGCACCCGGGATCTTGCAGCCGCCATCATGACCATGTCTCCCTATCTTACTAAAACCTTTCATCCGGACAGCGCCCGGGGAGTGAATGTTACTCACGATATCATGACCGGCAGCATTAAGGGGCTTTTCAAGGCCGATTATGTCAGGGGATCCCGGAATCTCCTCGCCGGCGTTATGCTAAATATCACGAGTTCCTACGGCGCTGCGGCCGATCAGATGAGAGAGGATCTTGCCGGGCTAAAGAGAGTCCATGAATCTCAGATAACCGGCATCCAGGGCATTTTCAATAACAGCGCCTACGGCAGGATCATGCTGGAAAACGCCGTGCACAAGGCTGCCTATGACAACGGCTACAAGACCCTGGCCGATATGAAATACGCCATTATCAAGGGCAAGGCCCCCGCCGGCAAAACCCCGGCCGATCTGGTGAATGACGCGGTGGCGTACCTCAAGATCAAATTCCAGACAGCAGGGGATCAGCGCCTGAGGGCCGTCCCGCAGAATCAGCGGGAAGCAGAAGAAGCCGCCATTAACAGTTTATGCAATGAGGAAGCGCTCCGGAAGCTGGTGCAGTCCCATCTCGCCCTGGATGATAACGGCGAAAACGCCGGAAACAGCATTCACACCGCCAGAATTAAGTACGCCTTCCGGGTGGTCAAAAACTCTTCTCCCCTGAAGGCGATAAAGGGCTTTTTCAGCGCCATCCCCGGGGTAGGCCGCCTTGCCGCCTACTTTAAGAACCGGAATCAGCTGGCCAAAGGGCGGGATTTTGCGGAAGGCATTCTGAATTCCATTCCGCCGGGACAGACCCTGACTCATTATCATGACAACAAGCTCACCGGAGGCTTCGGAATAAACTTCAAGGCCTTCGGGGCGGATTTTAAGGCTCAGGGGGAATTATCCCTGGACGGCAGCGCGGATTTTAAGGTTTCGCATACAAAGGACGGCAAATTCGTGTTCACTCTGGGCGCGGCCATGGCAGCCGATCTCAAGGGCGTTGCTGCCTTCAAGGAGGCCAAAACCGAGGTGGCCTCGGTCAGCGCCGGCATCGGCGGCGGCTATAAGAAGGTCTATATTCTGACCTTTAACGATCGGGCCAGGGCCAGGGAATTCCTGTCCCGGGCCGCCACTGCCAACCTTGACAGAAAAACCATGAGTTCCGCCAATAGCCAGGTAACCCAGAGCGTTAAAAACATCCACGGCGGAGCGGAGATTAAGGCGGATCTTTACGGCGCGTTCCAGAAGATCAGGGGCGATGATGTTTCCGCCGTGCGGGAACCGGCCAATGCTCAGGCTTCTCTCGGCATCAAAGGGGATAAAGACTGGAACTACGAAAAGGGTTCGGATTACCACCGCTATTCCACCCATGCCAAGACCACGCTTTATGCGGGAGCCAAGGCGACGTTTTCCCTGCAGCAGACCCTGCTGGGCAACAAGGATCCGGCCAAGATGACCCCTGAGGAAAAGGCGGAATATAACAGGATTGACGCCAATCTCACCACGGGAGACATGATCATTGCCGGTTTCCTGAATCACAACAAGTACATGGCGGATTATGTTATCGGGAAGTACGGCACCAGCCAGTTCAATACCAATGCCGAATACATGAAAGACGATGAGAAGAATCAGTCCGACAAAACCGGCAAGAAGAAGTGGATGGCTCTGGACGATCTGACCAAATATAAGGAAGACCCCAGCCGCTACATTGCCGAGAGCGTGGCGAACATCCTGAAGAAGGAAGCGATAAATCCGGCGGTGAAGGATGTGGATTCCCTGGCAGACTGGCTCTTGTCGAAGATTCCCGGCTGGAAGCAGATGAAGGACTTCAGAAAGTTCCTGGATAATTTTCTGGGGGCTCACGGCGATACCAGCAAAGTAAGAACCAGCGCCGGATTCTCCCTGGGGGATTCCACCAATAATCTGGTGCAGTTCCATGCCGAGGTTTCCTATACCGTTGATAATGAGACCCGCTATGACACCAATCTCATTGAGAATTCCTTAAGAAAGGCGGACAGGATCACCAGAGTCGCCGCTGAAAGCTCCGGAAGTCCGGCCGCCCGGATGCAGAAGAATCTGGATTTCCTGAGAACCTCCCTTAAGGAAATGGGCTGCAGCGAGGATGAGATTGCCAGGGCCGTGGCCCGGCTCCATAACATGCAGTCAAAGGGCATCAATATCAGCGGCTTTGAGATTCACAGAACCGCAAAGAAGGGCGCCATTAACCGGATTAATCAGGAACTGGCAGACCGGCGGCATCCTTCGGAGCATTTCAAGGATGAGGTCAGCAAGCTGAAGGACAGCGACTTCAGGCTGGACAGCATTGTATTCAATGTGTCCAGCTCGCATTACAGCGAGTCGGACAATTTCAACGTCAGCTTTATCGCCTCTCTGGATCACACGGTCACCAACAGGCAGACCATGGTTAAGAATCAGGTGCTGAAGTTCTGATTCCCCGCAGGCTCATAAGCATGAAGGCCGTCCTCCGGGACGGCTTTTCGTTTGGGGGTAAGCCGCCCGGAGTGATGCGCCAGGCGCGAGGCAGGGAGCGTTTTTAACTGATTACTGGCCAAATGGCGCTTTTGGCAGGAAATGATTTTGAAGAAACGGCGCTGTAACGCCACTGTAAGCCTGCCTGCAATTATCAGATTCTTGTTCCCCGGGATCGGTATCTGGCCGGAAGATCTTGCGCCTCGCCGCCTCAGGCGGGCAAAACGGCAAATTTTTCGAAAGAGCAAGTCTTGACAGCAGGCGGATATTCCACGAAAATTCCCGCTGAAATTCACACTTTGAACGATTTTTGCTCAGGATTGCAAAAATCCCCGGAATTGTGAGCCCCCGGAATTGTGTGAAAAATAGAAAGACATCCGTTAAGGGGATAGGATAGTCTTTCTGCTTTCAATGAAAGACTTTGTGGAGATATTTGATTATGAAACTCGCTTTAATTGCCGGTTCCGTTCTTATGCTGGCAGCCGGTACCGCCAGTGCTAACTTTGATCTGATAAACAACACTTCATCTGTTATTAATGCCGTATATCTCAGCGACAGCGAAACCGATGACTGGGAAGAAAATATGATTGAGGGACAGGTTATCAATCCCGGCGAAACCATGGAAATGGTAGTGGAAGTTAAGTATGACAAGTTCGACCTTCGCGTAGAATCCACCGAAGGCGGCCATGAGGATTATTTTGAATTTCCGGGAAATGTAAGCACCATTCAGCTGAACGGCGCCGGAAAGTCCCAGTACAAGTAATCCCGAAAGTCCGGCAGCATCCTGAAAATCCCGACCGCGATGCTGCTCCCGGACTCCTCTGAAGGCAGGCAAGGCCGGCGGGGCAGCAGAACTGCCGGCATATGCTGAAAAAAACCTGTGAAAAACCGGCATGTTCCGCATGCCGGTTTAATAATTCCGCAAAACCGAAAAAATCCCGGGGAGCCGGCTTTGGAAAGTCTGGCGTTGCCGGAATGCCGGAGCTGTATTCCAGTCTGAAAACTGCAGCATCTTTGCAGACGCTTTGTTCAAAAGCTTCAGGAACCCGGCTCCTTGCTGGCGCCGGCAGTTATCTCCGGCGTCTGGCCGCTGCCCGGATGCCCGGCGCTCTCTGACGCGGCAGCATTGTATTCATCGAGAAGCTCGTCGGCCAGGTATTCATCGCTCATGCAGTGCAAATCGGAGACCCCGTCATGAATGAGAGGGTACAGCTCCGACCGGTAGAAAAAATCCAGAGCTTCATACCGGGAAAGGCCTGATTTTTGCGCAAAGCATTCAATTACCCGGGCGTATTTTATTTGCAAAAGCGTCTGACTGGCTTTCATAGCTTTTCGCTCCCGGCAAAACGAATGCAGCTTAGAGCGGCGGCGCTCCGCAAAGCCATCTGCATGTTCGGCTTTTCAAAGCGCAGTCTTTTAATGGCTTCGCTCTTATCTATCAGATTCTCAAAATAGAGTTCCACGGTGTTAAAAACCCGGTCATCAGCCACACCTCCCGAAACTGCATCATAATCCGTATTATCGGTTCCTTTGCGGCATGCCATAACCAAATCAAGCCAGTCCTCGGAATATGCTGTAAAACGAAGCAGTTTCAGTTTTTCAAAAGCGGTATCGTCAAGAACGTACCGGGAAACGATGCCGTCTCTGCCGCTTTTTTTAAATCTCTGACACCAGTTTTTAGCCTGGTCATACAGCGGCGTCAGATAAAAGCCTCTCCCGAAATCTGTATTAGTCCGGGAATGAAGAAGACCCGGGTTATCCACAGCCATATAGGATCCATGATACAAAATCACGCTTTAATCCCCCTTTCTCTCATAACCTCAAGAATATCATTCACAATGTACTCCCTCCCCTGGGTATGGAGAACGTCATAAGAGGGAACAATGTAATCCGTGAGGATGCTGCTTTGCCTGTTCAGCAGCTGATAAACTTCAGGAGGAGATTTATGCAAGGCAAGGGCGAGGCTTTCAATGCAAAACACGGCAAATTCCAGTTCCTCCTTCGTTTTTATAACCTGATCTCCTGTCATGCTGCTTTCCCCCGTTTTCTCTGTTTCCCTCATTCTCTCTGTTTCCCCCGGTCATGGCCTTATTCAGTCTCATTAAGCCTGCCGTCTGCCGCAGAATATCATGCTCCTGGCATGCGCTCCATAATGGTATCTCTGACCAAAATGGCCAGATCCTGATTGCAGGCGGGGGTGTAAGCCCTGGGGAGGGCAAAATACACCGGCCGGTCCTTCTTCAGGAACAGCGGCAGCGCATCGGCCTTTACCACATTATCCGGCAGCCCGTCGTAATTAAGCCAGTGGAGGAGCTGCGACTCATGGGGGAGAATCGCATTGGGGAGAAAGAACACCACAATGTCATTCTTTTCCAGCTTTGTCTGCGCCAGAAGCTCCAGAGCCCGGTTCCAGTCATCCCAGATAACGTTGGCATAGTTCACCACCCGGTAGGGCAGGGGGAGGATTTTCTGGAGGTATGAGGCAATGGTTTCGTCATCCCCTGCTCCGGCGCCGTAGACAAAGCAGTTCCCCATGAGGTAAACCGTGCCCTGATACTCCGCCGGGGCGCCCGGGGTTTTCCGGAAGCCGTTTTCCGCATTGAAATATTTCCCGCGGCAGTCCTTGAGAACCTGAAGGCCGTTCTTTTCCGTAACTCCGGGACTTTTAAGGGTTTCGATAAGCTTGGGAATATCGGCCTTTCTGATATAGTCCGCAAAGGGCTCCAGGTTCTTCTGCCTGAGAAGCTGCCGGGCCTGAGTATTGGACATATTGAGATGCCGGCGCTCCGAAAGCAGGGTGGTCTCCTGATATTTCATCGCTTCGGAAAAAGGAAAGAAGCCGCCGGTTCTTACCCCGATAACCAGATTGTCCGGGATTTTCGGGAAAAAGGTTCTGGTCATCAGCACTGACAGAATGTAATCCAGGAAGCAGCAGCGCTCTCTGTTTCTGAAAAAAATGCGATCAAGACGGCGGCCGAGCAGCCATTTTCTGACCTTGAGCAGCCTGTTTACGTACGGGCGCATATAGTTAACGGAAGCAATCAGCAGGATGCCCTTTGCTGTTTTCAGCGTCTGAAGATTGTTGATGTCGCAAACCTCAAAGGAGCGGGAGAGCTCCTGCACGTACACGGAGGTGATGCTGTCCGTTGAAAATACCCGGTCGATGGCTATTCCGGACATGCCGAGATTGGCCAGGAGGGCTTTTCCCACAAACTTGTCATCAAAAAAGACGCTGATTTTATTAATCCCCCGGTCTTTGAAATACTGCCCGACGCTCACGCCGCTGGCGGAAAGATTCAGAAGCTGCTCTGTAAACCTGGCGTGTACTGCCGCGTCTCCGGTGTTGCTTTTCCAGAACTGATCGATGCTGTTAATGCAGAAATCATAATTCGGGGCTTTGGGATCAATGTATGAAATGTAGTTAAATGCGGAGTAGTTAATCCTCCCGGAGTCAAAGGCGCAAAGCCGGCGTCTTCGGAAAATATTCCCGATTTTCCAGTCCCGCCGGATCTCGGCCTTCACATGATAAACGCCGGGATTAGTCACGTTCATGAAGAAGCGGCTCTCCCTCCCGTTTATCTGGCAAATCTCATAGCGGTTGCAGAAAACCCGGAAGGAAAAGCTCACCCCGATGAGTTCGTCGCCTTTTACCGCAAAATGAAGTTCGGAATTTCTGATATAAAGGGTGTAGCTGATGTCATGATCCCTGATCGGAATCCTGCGGACAATGGCGTTCGCCGGCAGCGGGACATCCGGCGCGGCTGCGGCGGCAGCTGAAGGGGAGTCCGGTTCGTCAGTCATCTCCTGTCCGGTGATCTGACCAATAAGATCCCTGGCGCAGGCATAGCCGATAGCCCGGTTGTAGTGATTGGCCATGGTTTCAAAGAAATCAGACTCATGCCGGGCATATTTTCTGATATCCAGAAGGCTGACATTGTCATTTTCCCGGGCCAGTCTTTCCGCCGTCTGATTTGATGCTATCCGGTTCCGGTAATCGCCGTCCCGGCCCCTGATTTCAAAAACCACCTCCGGAGAGGTCAGAATAAAGATTCTGGTCTTGTTTCTGAGCCGCTCCGCCAAAAGGGAGATTTCGCGATAGAGATCATTGCAGGAGATCCGTTCCGGGATCCAGCCCTCCGGCAGATTATCAGCTTCGGAGGAATAGAAAAAGCGCCCGGGATTATCTCTGCTGATGCATTTAAAGGCTTCCAGTTCGTTAATGAAGGATATCAGAAGATAATCCGCCTTCCCGGACAGGAGAGAACTGTCAAAGGTATTCAGGTTAAGAGCGTTGGTCAGGCTGAGATACTCATTAAGAACCGCGGGATCCGTCCGGAACATCACCCCGAGATTGCATACCGGCGGCATGGGGAGTATCAGGTTAAAAACGGCGTTTTCAAATTCATGCTCCAGGTAGGCCCAGATTGGTCTCAGGGGACAGTAGCCGTATACCAGGAGGCGGCCGGGAAGCTTCCCGGCTTTGGCATTATTTCCGGCTTTAACACCTGCAGCGCCCCCGGCAGCTCCTGAAGCGTTTATCCAGGAGATCACCTCTCCCTTGTTAAGCTTTGAGGCTACTTCCCCGACTATGGTGATATCCGGCCAGCCGAGCTTTTCATATACGTACTGTTCCACTCCCATGCCCAGAATCCGGCAGGAAAACACAAACTGGAGCAGTTTGCCGTCTTTAAGGGCATAGCAGCCCGCGATGCCGTGATCCCCGTACTTGTCGGTAACATGAACTTCGCCGCTTCTGATGGCCGGATCCGTGAAAATCCTCTTTATCTCATCCTCGCTGATGCGATCCTTGGTGAAGTTAAGCTGGTTATTCCGGTGGATCATTTCGTAGATCCTCTTAAGATCCGGATCCTTCTCGATGATTTCCACTTTGATTTCAGACTGCCGGAGAAACTCATCGTTTGAGGAGGAGCGTTTTCTTTCTGCGGTTTTAGTTTCGAGAATCTTATACTGCTTAAGCCGGGAACGGGAGGAATCGTCCTTGCCCCTGAAGGCGGCCTCCTCCGCTTTGATAAGCGCGGCAAATTCCCCGGGAGCGGCGACATTGAGTTCCGGACTGATGAATTTAGCCTCGTTAAGATTGCTGATATTGTCATCCACAAAAAGGCAGTTGGCCGGCCGGAGGTTCATATCCTTGATGATGGCGGCTACCCGCTGCCCCTTGGGAGACCAGTCAACGGAGGGAAACACGAATAAGTCCCAAACTGCTTCAAACCGGGCGCTCGCAAGCTCGGCGCGGACTTTGTCAAAATCGTTTTTGGAGCAGATGGAATTCACAATGCCGCGGTCGGTCAGCTCTTTAACGAGCCTGATGTTTTCGGGAAGGGGAGAAACCGCTCCGTCTGACAGGGTGCCCCTCCAGAAGGTTTCGTCCAGATCCCAGATCACCAATTTAACAGTTTCCATAGCCAAACCTTAAATAACCGGCCCGGTTTTTCCCGGCTTTTCGCAATGTTTTCAGCAGGCGCGGATCCTGTTCTCCCGGCTTTCCGCGCTTAAAAATGACCTCTCAGATTATAACGATAACGCCGTTTTTTGGGAAAAGAGAAATGGCAAAGGAAGGGGGCGCCAGGGAGCAAATAAAGGGGGCAAAGCAGGGAGCATCAGCTGCTCCGGCGGAGTTCGGCCCCGTTTTTTGAAACATATCAGGAAGTCAGCCGCCGGGTCTGTTCGCATAGTGATCTGAAACCTAATTTTAATAATCTCTTTTCAGCGCTCTCCCGGAAAAGTGATAAAACGTAAATTTGGTTATGCAATCCGGATCTCCGCTAAGCCCGGTTTTCGGGAGGGGCTTTCCGGGTTGTTCTTTAATTTCGGGCAAGGAATATACTTAATATGATGAAGTTCAATGTTAATGTCAGGGTTCTGGCCGCATTCGTGGCCGCATTTGTCTGCGGCGCCGCTCCGGTATACAGCGCTCCGGAAAATCAGTCCTGCGATACCGCTAACCGGGAAGTGATTAATCAGGTATCTCTGCTGCAGGGGCTTACCTTCGGCGATTACAACGGCACGGTGCCGGTAGGGCAGCTGAAAAAGCTGGGTGATATCGGCATCGGCACCTTCGACAAGCTGAACGGCGAGCTTATCATGCTGGACGGCGTGGTTTACCGGGCCAATCATGAAGGCAAAACCGCCGCGGTGCCGGATGACGAGACCGTGCCCTTTGCCAATGTTACCTTCCTGGACGCGGATGAATCCTTTGAGCTTACCGGGATAAAGGACATCGGAGTTCTTAAGGAGGAGCTGAATAAGAAGGTTAAGGCCTCGGGAAGCAATCATTTTTACATGGTGCGGATCGAAGGAACCTTCGCCAAGATCGGCTTCAGAAGCGAATATGCCCAGAAAAAGCCTTATAAGCCTCTGGCCAAGGTGCTGGAAACCGATCAGACCTTCTTTGAACGCGAGAAAGTCACAGGAACGATTGTAGGATTGTACTGCCCTGATTATATGAGCAGCCTTAATGCCGTGGGCTGGCACTTCCATTTCATCACCGATGACAAAAAGTCCGGCGGCCATGTGTTTGAGGTTAACGCTGACAGGCTGAATGTAAAGATGGACCGCACGGACGGCTTTGCCATGGTGCTTCCTGACAATGAAATGTTTAACGGCTTCGATCTTACCGTGGATCAGAGCGCCGACATCAAGAAGGTTGAAACCGGGGAGAAGTGATTTGTCCGGAACCGGTGCTGCCAGCGGAAATGGGAGTCCCCCGGCAGCGGAGCGGTAACAGCCCTTCAGTAACGAAATAACCGCGGACTTAAGCATGCCTCATGAGTCCGCGGTCTTTTTTTGCCGAGATCAGACTTCCCGGATGGAAAGTTCGCCGTAGGTCAGCATCACCAGATAGCGATGGAGATCCGGGAGGGCTTTCAGGGTGTCATCCGTTACATAGAAATCAAGCTGCTCCGTCGCCGTCCGGAAGAGCTTTTCCCGCCCCCTGGTCTTGTTTTCCTCCCGGGCCGGGACATCCTGAGCGTACTTAACCTCAAAGATGTAGCTGGGGCCGCTCCCCCTGATGTTTTCAGCAACAAGATCCGCTCTCCCGGCCCGGGTATTTATAACGTATCCGGAAGAACCCGCAGCGGTATTTTCGGTATCGGGTTCCGGAGAGTCCCGCATGACATAAGCTCCGTTATGTCTGATGGCATATTCCCGGGTGAGTCGGAAGGAGGAACCGGTGTTCATGGTAAGCACGGTATACATGGCCAGCACCACCTGGGCTTCTCCCAGTTTGACGTTGTCGGTGTTTACAAACCCCGGAGCCACGGCGTGAAGGAAGGCCGCCATGACGGCGGAGTCATTGGCCCGGGCCATGCCTCGCAGATCAAAGGTGCTGTCGAACAGAGACCAGGAGACCTTCTGCTTGTCAAACCAGTATTTTGAGAAAAGCAGCTTGCAGTACTCATTGGGCACTCTGATATAATCCCAGTCAGCGCCGCTGTCATCGGTAAATGCCTGAATATCATCCTTTGAAGCCAGGGTAAAGAAGCCCAGATGATACAGAATGGCAAGTCCTTCGTCCTTGGTCAGGGTTTCATGCCCTGCAGCCAGCTTTACCGTTCCGGGGGTCTTGTACGGAATAAGGCTGTCATTCAGAATGGCGTTAACGACAGCGCCGCGTTCCTGCGGGTTTATGAGATCCAGATATCCGGTTAATTTAACGTAGTCAACATCATTGGCGGACATGACGCTGAAGGGCGGGATGCTTTCAAATTCATTATCCCTGAGCTCGCTGATAAAACTGAGACACATGGCGGAATTGTATACATTTTCCTTGGCGGTTCTGGAAAAGCGGTAGCCGTCAAAACGGAGCTTCATTATTTGCTGCAGCTTTTCAGGAGAATAAGGACATCTTTCAAAATCAACAGTATCCTTGATAAGTTCCAGGATCTCACTATCAGTGAAGCCGGCCAGACTGTTCAGCTCCGGTTTAAAGGAAAGCTTGGCGGAGGTGAACCCGGAGACGGCTGTATCCATGGTAACGGGAAGCACTCCGGTGATAAACATTCTTTCAATGACTCCGGACTGCTGGTAATTGCGGAGCACGCCGTAAAAGGATCCCAGTTCTCCTTCTTTCCGGGCAATGGCCGCGAACATCTGGGGATCCCGGCATAGAATATCATTGGTAAAATTGTCGTATTCGTCAATGATTACCATTAATCCGAAATCGTTTGTTTCGTAAATGAAGCTTTTCAGAAAATTATCGATGATTTTAGCAGGAGATGTGAAATATTTCCTGTCATCATAGAACTTACTGACATTGTTTATGGAATCCTTAATATTTTCTGATTTTAAATCTGCCGGAATCAGTTCTGGGTATAAAGTGTAAAAAAAGCAGATGCCGTTTGTTATTCTTTCCATGAAAAAATTCATGGTGTCTTCAATCCCTCCGATTGTTCGGATGCCCGAACAGTCCAGCTTGAGCACGGCATAGGAACTTTTGCCGGGAGTGGGGTGATCTGCAATCCAGGTATTCCGGAAAAGCTCATCAGCTTCCTTTTCAAGAGCTTTGTCGTAGTAGTAACGCAGGATCTCGGTGAACATGGTTTTGCCAAAGCGCCTGGGCCGCAGGAACAGGGACACCATAGATCCGGTACGTTCATATTTATCGATGAATGCGGTCTTGTCAATGTAAATATAATTTCCTCTGATAATTTTTTTAAAGTTTGAGAATGACTCGGGTATTAGTTTCATAATACATCCTTTGATTATTTCTGATATTTCTGCGTTTAAAAAATCACCGCGGCGGCAATTTAAAGAGAGGAGTTTCTCGCAGTGTTCACCGCTTATCTTTGCCCGCTTGCCCGTTACTTGCTCTTGCCCCGCTTACTCTCGTTTTTTTTCAGAGAAGTCAGCTGCCAAGCTTCCAGATCCTGATTAAAGGATTCCGCTCCGGCAAACATATCTTCAATATTTTCGGCTTTGCTGAGATTCCAGCTCCCGAGAGGCTGGTTGAACAGGCAGGCATCCCGGAACATGGCATCCAGATTTACAGCTGATGAGGTATCCCAGTCATTCAGGGGCTGGTTGAAGGACACGGCGCCGGAGAACATGCTGCTCAGATATTTTACCGAGGCGGTATGCCACCTTCCCAGAGGCTGGTTGAAATTTTCCGCATCATGAAACATGTCGTTCATATATACCACCTGGGAGGTATCCCAGTTTTCCAGCGGCTGATTAAATGCCCTGGCCCCATAAAACATGAGCTGCATTGAGGTCACCCGGGAGGTATTCCAGCTCCCCACGGGCTGATTGAAGCTTTGCGCTCTGGCAAACATTGCCTCCATGTTTTCAGCAGAGGAGGTGTCCCAGCTGTCCGGAGACTGGTTAAAGGCATAAGCATCTGCGAACATATAGCTCATGTCAGTAACCTGAGAGGTGTTCCAGGCGGCCAGCGGCTGATTGAAGCGCTCGGCGTGTGTGAACATGGCATTCATATTGGAAACATTGGAGGTATCCCAGTTCTCAAGGGGCTGGTTGAAAGCCTCGGCATGATCGAACATCATCTTCATGGACTTTACCCGGGAGGTGTTCCAGCTGTTCAGAGGCTGATTGAATTTCACGGCATGGCTGAACATCCCCGTCATGTCGGTTACTCCGGAGGTATTCCATCCGTCCACGGGCTGGTTGAAGCGCACAGCTTTGTAAAACATCATGGACATATCCGTGACGCTCCCGGTATCCCAGCTCCCGATGGGCCGGTTAAAGGAACTGCAGTCCCAGAACATGCCGGCAAAGCTTTGCACGCGGGAGGTATTCCAGTTTTCCAGGGGCTGATTGAAGGATCTCGCGCCGTTAAAGAGATGTTCCATATGCTTCACTTTGCCGGTATTCCAGCCGTTCAGGGGCTGGTTAAAGCTTTCCGCGCCGCAGAAAAGAGCCTTCATGCTGGTAACATTGGAGGTATTCCATTTTCCTACGGGCTGATTGAAGCGGCGGGCATTGAGAAAGAGCTCCTTCATGTTTTTAACTTTGGAGGTGTCCCAGCCATTCAGAGGCTGATTGAACGCCACGGCATCGCGGAACATGGACTCCATGTTTGTGACGGATCCGGTATTCCAGTTTCCGATGGGGTGATTAAAAAATCTGGCGTTCTGGAACATGCCCTTCATGCTTTTAACATTTGCGGTATCCCAGGATTCAATGCCGGCAAAATCCCGGCGTTCAGAATCCCGAAACAGCCTCTCCATGGAGGTAATCTGCGCGGTGTCGATATCTCCCAGAGCCACCTTCGGATCCGATACCAGAGTCTTAAGCTCCTCAAGAGTGGCGGGATGATGCTTTGCTGTCATGAATAACCTCCTTCAGAAGCCTGCGGGACAACGTAAACCGCATGTCAAAAAAAACTGCCTGTCCGAAAGCAGCATGTCCAAAAACTGCATAGCCGTTCCCGAAAAAATCAGTTCCAGAAAAGTCCTGATGTCAGAGCTACGTAAGACTTCCGGAAATGTCCGCTAGACAGTGATGATCCTGCAGTTAAGACCGGTCTTTTCCTTAACCTCCGCCATAACCGCTTCCTGAATATCCGGCGCCGCCGGGGATGCCTTTAGCTGCACCTCTTTGTTTACCGGCATGTAGGAAGGATTTTTCTTAAGAACAAGACCGGCGCGTTCGGCCGCGGCGGCGGCAATGGCCAGCACCAGATTCTGCATTACGGTCTCGCTGGTGACCAGGCGCCATCCGGTATGCTGCGACAGGATTTTGATTCTGTCGGCATAACGCCAGCCGACCTCGCCGGTGATAAAGGAAAGCTCGATGTATTTTCCGGCATGATCGTTTTTCATACCTGCCTTCTGGAGCGGAATGTTCTCCCGGTCGCAGAAGCTTCGGATACAGGAAAACGCCTCGTTCTGCTCCATGGGCTTTCCGGTTCTCGGGGGCGCGAATTCCTCAGCAGGCAGGGCGGTACTGGCAGAGGATTTTTCGGCAGGAGCTTTTCCGGAGGAGCCGGGAGACAAGTGGAGGTTCCAGCCGGTTTCGGTCTGAAACTTTTCCTTAAGGCTGTAATCGGATTTCTGCAGGCCGGAAACGGTAACCTGGTAGCTCTTGTTATTTTCAAAATAGCTGACCTTTTCAATCCGGCCTTCAAAAAGCGATTGCAGGAGCTGCTGCATGGCGGTGTGGTTGGTGCCGGGATGGATGGAGACGGTCCATTGGGTCTCCTCGGCAAAGCATTCCGCGGCAGCTTCGAACTCGTCCAGGTTCACCGCATCGGGGAAGGTAAAACGCAGCACCACCTTTCTTTCTTCGGGATAGACCCCGGCCTTTTTATAGCCCAGGAAGGAAAAGTGCTTTGCCGTGAGTTCGGTAACCGTCTGCAGATTAAGTTCCCGGGGCGCTCTGGCAGCCGCCATTTCCTGATCCGTGGCGGGGTGGAACAGGAAGAAATGGAGATCGTCCGAAGCAAAACAGGCGGAATCCAGCAGCATTTTCTGCCACCTGGCAATCTCAGCGGGGTCTGATATGGTTTTGCCATGCCAGATCTCCATAAGCTGCAGCGCCTTAAACTGCCGCTCGGGATAATGCTCCATGACAAAAAGACGGAGCTTTTCCAGACTGGCTTCATCAGGAGCTTCTGTTTCATTCATAACCTGAGGCCAGCTGAAGCTGGTCTGCTTCCTGGTAACCCGGTAGGAAATATCCTTGACGTCTCCGCAGCGGGGGAGGTGGATGCCCCGGAGATGTTCTCCGGTGATGAGCCGGGCCAGTGCCGGCATGGCTTCCGGATCTCCGTGCACCAGAAACACATCCCGGGGACTCAGTCTGGTGAGGAGTCCCAGGATTTCCTCCTGGTCTCCGTGGGCTGAAAGCCCGACCTTGCAGACCTGGGCCTTTACCGGAACAGTGCGTCCCGCAAGAACAAAGCTTACCGGCTCGGCATCAGGATCCTGATTTTCGGATGCTGCCTGTTCCGCCGCCTCGGCCAGCTTCAGGAGAGCCCGGCCCGGAGCTTCTTCGTCCTGGTAACCGGTAATGATAACCAGACCGTCCTCCCGGGGGATGATCTTTTCAGCATAAAGAACGCTGGGGCCGCCGCTGAGCATGCCGGAACTGGCGACAAACACAGCCGGCCCCTTCTGCTCCAGAAGCTCATTGCGATCCGCGGAGGGGAGCACTGCCTTCACCTCGGCGGAATAGAAGGGATCGTAACCCTTGATGATATTCCGGGCCAGCTTGCTTTTCAGGCAGGCCGGAAACTGGCGGTAGACCCGGCAGATTTCCCGCACCATGCCGTCCACGTAAACCGGAACCTGCGGTATGAGGCCGCGGTTCATGCCGGAGCGGAGAAGCAGGATTACCTCCTGAGCGCGGCCCAGAGCAAAGCTGGGGATCAGCACCTTTTTGCCCGCGGAGACCGCCTCCGCCACCAGCTGAATCAGCCGGTTTTCCTCCACCTGCCGGTTGGAATGGAGGCGATCGCCGTAGGTGGTTTCCACGATGCACAGATCGGGACGGAGCTTCGGAATGCGGATCCCTTCGATGGTCTGCTGCGAGAACGCCGCAAAATCTCCGGAATAGAACACCGTGCCATCCGGGGTTTTCAGGTAAACGCAGGCTGCTCCGGCGATATGCCCGGCCTGATAGAACACAAAGGAGATGCCCGGGAGTATTTCCTTTTCGGCTTCTTCCGGCACGGGAACAATACGTTCCATCATGGCGGCCACGTCAGCTTCGCCGTAGAGCGGGATCTCCTCCTCCCTCATGGACATGATTTTCAGGGAATCCTGCAGGAGAACCCGGGTCAGCTCCATGGTCATGGGAGTCATATAAATCGGGATATTGGGATAGGCCCGTGAAATCAGAGGCAGGGATCCGATGTGGTCCATGTGGGCATGACTGATGATGATGGCATCAATGCCGCCCATTTCCTGTATCAGTCTGAAATTAGGCAGGGGATCCTTGCTGCCCCCCTGACGGATCCCGGAATCAAGCAGGATTCCTCTGTCTCCGATCCGAATGCAGATACAGCTTCCGCCTACTTCCTGGGCCCCGCCGGCAAATCCGAGTTTCATCAGTATTGTTCTCTTTTTCTGTAAGACAATTAATCCGGCAGCATGAATCTTACTGATCTGCCGTAACCATGCCTGAGCGGGGAACAGGCGGCAGGGATTGATTCGGTTCCCGTCTGCAGCGGCATTCTCTGCTCTCAAGGCCGTTTTATTATACCGTAGTTTCCCAAATCACTCCGCTGCGGATAGAATGTAAGAGCATTTCGGAATGCGGGAAGACAGGGCAGGCTGCGATCTTATCAGATGAGTATTTCAGGTGGTTTACCGGAATTCAGCGTATAAAGTCCGCATCCGTCGCAAGTCCGCATACGGGAGCGAGGTAAAAACCCCGGTATGCCAAAAACCGGCTTAAAACCTTGCGCCGGAGCATTTTGCCCAGATTGAGCGCTGTCAAAATTCATAATTAACGGCAAAACTCATAACTAAACGGCGCGGAAACTCATAACGGAATCGGGAGCTTTTGAAGTGGACAGGGAAATCTTTTCTTTTGTTATCTACATGATACACGCCTGCGCTAATAAATGGGGAAAGCTCCCTTCTGAAGTTTACAGCATGCTGAGCAGAACGGATTGCATTAACGGTTTTCTAGTTAAACACTATGATGTCCTTCATACCCAGAGCACAGAATATGTCGTAAATGATATTTCGGAGTATTTGCGGGTCAGAGGAGTGAAAGTGTGATTGTCTATCATGGCGGTCTGGAAATTATCAAAAAACCGGATGTCGCGCATTCTTATCGGCGTTTAGATTTTGGCAAGGGGTTTTATGTTACCACCGTCAGGGTTCAGGCTGAGAAGTGGGCGCGAAGAAAAGCTAATATATCTGACAGGGATTTTGCCATAGTAAATCAATATGCTTTATGCGAGAATTTTGGCGATTTCAGGGTTAAGACCTTTCAGGAGGATCTTGGGGAGTGGGTTGATTTTGTTTGTTCCTGCCGGGACGGTAAAACTGAATATGCGCAATATGACATTATTATCGGCAGAGTTGCCGATGATAAAGTTTTCCGGGTTGTGGATATGTATCATCAGGGTATCTGGGATCGGGAGAGAGCATTAAAGGAGATAAAGGTTTATAAGGCGTATGACCAGATATGCTTCGTTTCTCAGTCTGCTCTTGATAAGTTATTGCAGTTTGAAGCTGCATATGAGGTTTGCTAATGGACGATAAAGCGCTGGAACAGCTGTATCAGGAGAATCTTGAAGAGCGGCTGATTATGTACATTGCCGAACAAAACAATATTTCCCTGGAAGAAGCGATGTCGGTTTATTACCGAAGCAGACTTTCAAATAAAATTCATCAGGGAATCGAAGACATCCAGTACCTTGATTATACGGTGCTGGCTGATATTTTAAAAAAGACCGAACCGGAATTATTTTCCAGAAAGAACGATGATCAATAGCTTTGGCCGTTACCTCACAGGCTGCCTCTGATGCCTTCTTTTGTCACGATGAGGCGCCGGCACGGTGAAGCTATTGACAGCGAAGATCCTTCCGGAAAGCGAAAAGCCAAAATGCCTATAGGATCACCAAAGCAGAATCCTGCGGTACAGAACAGCTAAATATTACAGCAACCCTGCCGCTAACAGATAAAGCTTTGGTCGAAAAGCATCAGATTTTCAGAAACAGGCGTTTTGGGCATTAAGATACGGGAGATGGGACAATGGCTTTATACGTCAAAACCAACGTTTCATCGTTGAATGCCAGAAGAAACCTTGAAAAATCAGGCGCTTCTCTTGACACCGCCTTCAAGAGACTGGCCTCCGGTCTCCGGATCAACAGCGCCAAAGATGATGCCGCCGGTCTTCAGATTTCGGACAGATTCACCTCCCAGATCAACGGTCTTAACCAGGGTAACCGCAATGCCCAGGACGGCATCTCCTTCTGTCAGACTGCCGAAGGGGCTCTGGATGAGATGACCAATATGTACCAGCGCATCCGGACACTGGCTATTCAGGCCGCCAACGGCACCAATTCAGATCAGGATCGCGCGGCCATTCAGGCAGAGGTCTCTCAGCTCTGTCAGGAAATCACCAGAATCGGCGAAGACACTACCTTCGGCGGCGAGCACATCCTGAATAAGTCCCTCACCGCTCCCACGGCATTTCAGGTGGGGGCTAATGCCAATGAGACCATCAGCGTTGATCTCACCTCGGGTTTTCGGCTGGATGATGTGTTTGAGAAGCTTTATAACGAAGCCGATGCCGCCGGACGCGCCGAACTTGCGAGCGAAGGCATTTCCAGAAAAGTCAGTTATGACAGCGGTAATCCTCCGGCTTTTACGGTAACGGCTGATTATTCTGCTGAGCCCGGACAGTATACTGTCAGTGTAAAACAGGTGTCAGACTATTCAAGGGTTGATAAAGGAGTTAAGGATTATCAGCAATTTGGAGCGGGAACCATTACTTTTTCTTCAAATATGAGATCTTTTACCATGCAGGTAGAGGATGGCGATACGATCGACGATCTTTACGATAAGTACCATGATGAAATGTACAATGCCAATCTGGGCTTTATGTTATTCAGGAGTTCCATCACCACCGAAGATTGTTTTATTCATTTTTATTCCCCTGATAACGGTGATGCCAATCGGCCATTTACAGCCACTGTTACCGGGGACGACAGTCTGAAGTTTTTTGAGTTTAATGTCGCTGCTGATTCTCAGGAAGATGATATGTCCAATGGCTGGCGAATTAACAGAGTTGCCCAGGACACGGTGATTGAAATTGACGGAGAAGAACTGCGTAACAGTAATCCAGGCTGGGTTTTTCGTCCGGAGACGCTTTCTCCGTACGATGTTCATGACGAAGACAGAGGCTTGCATATTAAGGCAAGTCACCCCTGCGGCGATGTCGTGGTTACCGTGGAATCGCTGTGCGACTTTTCGGTAGATACCCCGGATTCCGCCCAGAACCTCATCGGAGTTGTGGATAAGTTTATCGCCGCCATTGACAGCAAAAGGGCGGAGCTGGGAGCTGTGCAGAACCGGCTGGAATCCTCCATCAGAAATCAGAGCAACGTGGCCGAAAACGTCTCCGCCGCCAGAAGCCGGATCCGGGATGCCGACTTTGCCGCCGAAACCGCCGCCATGACCCAGCAGAATATCCTGCAGCAGGCTTCCCAGAGCATTCTCAGTCAGGCAAACCAGAGACCGCAGAGTGTGCTGTCGCTTCTCCAGTAGCGGCGGGACGGTTATCCCGCGCGCTTCAGGGCGCGCTGATTTTGGGATGAAACTGACCAGGTGATTAAAGAGTCAGTCCCGGCATCCCCGCAACGAATCAAAAAAGCCATCCTCCGGGATGGCTTTGCTGTTTCCGGATCTGCATGCGAAAGACACCGGTGCGAACAATAACGGGCAAGGCAGCGGAGCCTGGGAAAGCGGGAACCGGAAGAAGCGCTCCCGAAGTATTCCCGGCCGCCGCGTCTCTCGGATTACGGTGCTCCGTTAGCTTACGGATTCTCAGGAGCATTTTCCCCGCTGAGGGCGGTATCCGGCTCTTTAATAATGCCGTAGCTCCGGGCCAGTTTCTCCGCCGCAGCGATACCGGCCGTAATGAAGCTTTTCAGGAACTTTCCGGGACCGATGGCGGCGATGGCAGGTTCTGTTTTCTTCATGTAATGTTCATTTTCTTTATTATGCTCCCGGCCGTTTCTGAGGAGAGCAATAAACTCGTAGAACCGTTCGTTGAAGCCATCCTTCTCATATTTCAGATTCGGGTGTTCATTTTTGTACCAATTGCGAATGTCTGAGCCCCTTTTATCGTAGGAACCATCCGGATGCAGCACTTCTTCGGCAATGCTCTTGAAGCCTTCGTACAGAAAGATCAGGGCTCTTACCAGTTCCCGGTGACTGCCGCGGGAGAGGGCGGTTTTGGCCTTTTCAATGCAGAAGGCGGTTCTTTCCTCGGTCAGGCGGTTGCTTTCAATATTGCGGAAATAGTCGCTGAGTTCCTGATACAGTACCTTGACAAAGGGCGGGCAGTGTTCCTCGTTCGCGGGATCCCGGAAGAATGCAATAATGTCCCGGCCGGTTTCGTAGGATTCCCTGAAGCAGCAGAGGTTTTCATAAAGAGAACTCTGCCGGGCCTGCTCCGCCAATTCCGGACGATCGGCGAAGTCGGTTTTTAAAATTCTCTCCAGACAGATGAGATCCCGGCTTTCCTTGAACTTGGCGATATCCAAAGCGTCATAAAGGACTGCCGAAACGGCGGAGAGGGATCTCAGATCTCCGGACAGGAAGCCATGATCCTCCGGCAGGGGATCCAGAATATGCCGGATTTTCCCGAGGATTTCCGCGGCCTTTTCCCGATCCTCCTGAGATGTCAGCTGCTCCAGCGCCTTTTCATTCTGAAAGAGCCTGTTACCGGACAGCCGGAGCGCCGGGCAGGGCTCTCCCATGTCTCCGTACCAGATCTGCTGGAGCTGTACGTTCTTTCTGAG
Source organism: Succinivibrionaceae bacterium UBA3769 (assembly GCA_002372325.1). Lineage (GTDB taxonomy): Bacteria > Pseudomonadota > Gammaproteobacteria > Enterobacterales > Succinivibrionaceae > Succinimonas. Next base: position 27,286 of record DFFT01000165.1, read on the forward strand.
ATAGGACAGCATGAAGAGGACAGAGGAAAAAATAATGGGAACATAGCGGTAGCAGTGGGTGATGTCCAGAAAGACGCTGGTGTTTTCGGGAATCTTGGCGCCGATCTTTTCCGCAATCAGTTCCGGTTTTTCCATAAGGTCGTTCAGAAGCACCACCTGAAACTCGAAGCCCAGATCCTGAGCCACGGTTTTGCCCAGTTCGTTTATTGTATCCTGATCCTCCAGAGGCATTTCGGAAACGGCGCCGTTATTTCCGGGATCGGCGTCGCCGTAGCTTCCCAGGATATCCAGAATGTCCTGAAAACTCCCGGCCTTGTTTTTAAAGCATTCCTTAAGGGATTCGGCAGCCAGGTACCAGGCGCTGGATGCAGTGCCGCAAAGTACCAGCCGTTTCAGACTGCCCTTGCCGGAAAGATATCCGGCAAGGCCGGCGCCGGCAAATTTCATGGGTTCGAGCAGAATTTCGGAGCCGTCATCCTGTTTCATGCGGTATTGCATGAGGTCGTAGCTGTCCCGGCCCACAAAGGATATCAGGGTGCCGGAACTGCTGCCGGCATCGGCTGTTTCATCTGGGGGAACCTGCTCGGAAATGAAATTTTCGATACTATTCAGGAAGCGGGAACTTTCTTTTTCTGAACTGTCGAGATGATTGACGGCATTAAGGGTCATCTTGATGCGAAACGCCTTGTCCTGATTTTCAGCGTCCTCCAGGATTCTGACTGCGGTGAGAGACGCGTGGAGATAATCATTGACGCCGGAGTACATTTTTACCAGCTTTTTCAGATCGAAGTTCTCGCCGCTGCACCATGACAGCCTTTCCGCAATGAGCCGTCTGAGCTCCGGCTGTTCGGAGGCGGTGGCCTTCTGAAAATCACTGAAGAGATCCCGGGCCCGGCTGTAAAAACCGAGACTTTCGCAGAACATTCCTTCTTCGGCGATGTCGCCGGCCCGGCGGGAGGACAGCAGAGGATACAGGTTTGCCAGTTCTCCGGAATGGCGGAAGGTGCCCAGCCTTTCGGTGGTTCTGAAGAGGTCATCGCACAGGGAGAGATTCCTCATGTTGAATTTACCGGGAGCTGCGGCCGGGGGCGGCGGCAGGTTGCGGGCCAGCTTTTCAAGATCTTTGGCAAGCTCTGAAACGGCGTTAAGGTCATCGTTTGCTTTGGCATCCCGCGCCGCAAGGTTGCACAGGCTTCTGAGCTTCATGGTATAGCGATCTCGCGGAAAGATTTTCCGAGGCGGCGCCGCAATTTCCGAACAGAAGATGTTCTTTATGGAGATCCGGGCTCTGTCCAGGAGCCGCAGACATTCCAGCGACAAAAAGGTCAGTACCGGCAGGAAACGGAGACCGTTGCTCATGTCGATATGGAATCTGAGATTTCTGCTGCTGTCCGTTTTCCCGATGACCTGTTCCTTGATATTCCTGATGAACGTTGCCTTGTCATGTTCGGTGTTCAGGAATCTGGGAATGACAATAAATGTCACTGTAAGCTTTCCGCCGAGCTCCCGGTTAAGGGCGTCTGCCAGTTTTCCCAGCTCCTCCTCTGATGAGGATCCGGCGGGAAAGTGCTTTTTAGCTTCGTTTGCAGCCGTATTCAGATCTTCGGAAAACAGCGGCGTATCGGGAATCGCGGCATTTTGCGCCGTATTCCGGAATCCCTGTTTGAGGTAGCTCCCCGCGCATCTCCAGTTGCTCTGCATGGTTCCGGTGAAGACCACGATGTCAGGGGAGCATTTCTGTCTGATAAGCCGGGCCATTACGGCGCTTCCCGAAAAGCTGAAGACCTCAGGATGCCGGTCTGCCGCGCCGGACTGCTGCGGGGCAGGGGCGGCCTCGCAGTCATCAATGAAATTATAGGTGGCGGCGCAGTATGAGGCGTTTCCCAGAGCGCAAACCAGAATGTCGGTATCCTTCATATCGGCTCCTTCTTTCAAGCAAATTACAGTTCATCCATCTGGAGAAAATCCCGCAGCTTATAGTGATATACCGCGCTGGTGGAGTAATCAATCTCATCGTTTGTAATGATGATTTTCTTCACAGTATTGTCAATCCCGGCAAAGGCGGAAAACTCCCTGTTATATGCTTTTTCTTCCGCCACGCTATAGGCGACCTGAATCAGGAAGATCTTGCCGTCTTTTTCAGCCCGGAAATCAATCTCCCGGCCTTTGTTACTGTATACAGTGACATTAAAACCCAGGTAGATAAGTTCATTCAGCACGATATTTTCGAGGTTGTGAGTAAGGTCATACCGATTCCCGGATACCCGGATGCTGTTCAATGAAACATCTTCATCGTACAGCTTATAGTAATAGTTCAGCTTTGCTTTTGCCTTTGGCGAGTAGAGCGGGACGTCTTCAATGACATACGCTTCCTTCAGATAATCAAGATACTTGATAACAGTCGGAACAGAAACGGATATGTTCTGCCCTTTCATATAATCGGAAATGGATTTGGCGCTGAAAATTCTGGCATTGGAAATCAGGATAAAATCGGTGATTCTTTCAAAGACGTCTTTCTTTCTGATGCTGTACCTGTTTTCCAGGTCATTGTAGATGATAGTGCTGTTAAGGTCGTTAAGATAACGTTTCATGGCATCGTTACCCATCTGCTCCAGCGCCGCAGGAAATCCGCCCCAGACAAGGTAGTCGCCGATTTCATAGGGACGGCCTAACTGACAGGCATACTCTTTCGCCTCACGGTAGACGAAAGGCTTTATGCGGAAGGAAACAAAGCGTCCGGAGAGTTCTTTGGTGAATTCTCTGGAAAGAAGCTTTGAATTGCTTCCTGTGATAAAAACAGATGTGTTGTAAAGACGGAGTGTCCGCACAGCTTCATTCCAATCTTTCACATTTTGCACTTCATCTAGGAAAACGTAGAGTTTATCCTTTCCCGGATATTCTCCAAGATATTCGTTCACGTAAGCAATCAGAGTATCGGCATCATGAATCTTTGCCCGGACAGGCCTTAAATCAAAGTCAAGAAAAAGACACCTTTTTTCTGCGGCCTCAAGTTCATTCATAACCTGTTTCAAAATCACGGACTTCCCGCACCGGCGGATACCGGTGATGACTTTGATCAGGTCACTCTCGTAGAACGGTTTGATCTCTGCCATGTATTTTTTGCGGATAATCATGGGGATTTGTCTCCTCTCTTTGAAATGATGCGATTGGGAAAATGAAACTATTGACGAACTCCCATACGACTGTGATCAGCCAAACAGCAAACAGTATACTTTAAGATTTTTCGGTAACTAACAAAATCTTAAAGTAGCGCTTAAAGAATCGGAACAAAAGTCAAAATCTTAAAGTAGCGCTTAAAGAATCAGACAAAAAGTCAAAATCTTAAAATAGCTATTATTGATCCCTGCAGTCTTGCGTACCGTTGTGTAAATCGAGAGCAGGAACCATATCCAGACCACATTCCGGGAATGAGTGAGCGACATCACAGTAACAAAGCCAGTTTGCAGCCTTACTGCATTTCCAGTCAGGAATCTGCGTAGTGGTAGCAAAAATAGTAGCGAAAAAAGTAGCAAATAAAGTAACAAATAAAGTAGCAAAAAGTGAGCGGATGGAGTATTATTAAGAACAGCGGAGAGTAATTGACGTGAAACCGGAGAAAACCGCTGCAGGGCGAATAACAGAGTGTTTAGGAGGCATGAGGCAATGAATATAGGAGTGGAAACAGAAAAAACAGAATTTAAGAAAACAACGGGAGAACTTCGGGAAGGGATCATATCACTGGCTTCAATGCTCAATAAGAACGGCTATGGAGTTCTCTATTTCGGGGTTAAAGATAACGGGGATGTAGCAGGTCAGCAAATAAGGGACAGAACGCTTAGAGAAATATCTCAGGCGATAGCAAATTTCCTTAAGCCTCAGGTTATACCGACCATAGAACATAAATTGATAGATGACAAAAATGTAATAAAAATTGAAGTTCGCGGTTCAGAAAAACCATATTCGGCATATGGACGTTATTATATGAGATCGGCTGATGAGGACAGAGAATTAAGTCCAGCAGCTTTGAAAGAATTGATGGAAAAACAAACATCATCAGATATTTTAACTTTGGTTCCTGCTCCGGTTCAGACTCTTACATTTACTAAACTTAAAATTGCATATGTAACGGCGGGACTGACCGTTAATCAGGAAACTTTTGAAGATAATGCAGGGCTGAAAAACAGCGATGGAAAATATAATTTAATGGCCTTTTTGCTTGCTGATGAAAATGATATTTCGATTAAGGTGGTTACTTTTGCGGGAAAAGATAAAACCGACCTTATAAAGAGAAATGAGTATGGGGGAACCTGTCTGATTACCGCTATTGATAAAGTGCTTGATTACATGGAATCCATTAATGAAACTATGGTTACGATGGGCAATCACCGGAGATCGGAAGAGCATCTCTTTGATATGGCCAGTTTTAAAGAAGCCTGGCAGAACGCCTGTATCCATACGAAATGGGATAAAGGAAATCCGCCGGCAGTTTATATTTTCTCTGACAGAATCGAAATCATCTCCACTGGAGGATTGCCGGTTGATTTAAACAAGGAAGAGTTTTATAAAGGAATAAGCAAACCTGTAAATGCAAAACTCCAAAAGATCTTCGGCCAATTGGGATATGTGGAACAAACTGGGCATGGCATTCCTCTTATCATCAGCAATTATGGAAAACAGGCTTTTGATATTATGGAGAATTTTGTTAATGTTACCATTCCGTTTAATTACAGGAAGCAAAATTCTGGCAGGACTGAAAAAAAAGAAGTGAATCTTAATGAGGCGGAGCAGCGTGTTGTCGGTTATATACGTCAAAATTCCAGAATCACGATAAAAGAATTAGTTACGGTAAGCGGATACTCAGACGGATACATAAGAAAAATACTTGCTTCATTGAAGGAAAAGAAGGTTATTGAACGTCAAGGGGGGAATAAAACCGGGAACTGGGCAGTTATGAAGCTGTGAAAGCTAGATGTAACTTGTAACAGGAGGCCTTATGTAAGATTTGCCCGGCAAAGATCTGTCAAACACCTGAGGTTGCTGGTCTGATGTTCTATGCATGAGTATTTTCCGGTGGCGGCTCACATTTTTTAAAGAAGCTTGTAATAATGTTGTTGACATGTTTGATTCCATCTGTCATACTCAACCTGTAACAACAAAAGTTACAGGTTGGCAGCAAATTTCACGTTCATAAGGAGAATCTCATCATGAAGATCGCAGTAGCAGCCGCAAACGGCAAGGCGGCAGGCAAGGTTATCACCGAGGCCGTGAACAGAGGTCACGAGGTTACGGCTTTCGGCCGCAGAGAGAACAACACCGCTGCGACGGTTTATGTTCAGAAGGACTTGTTCGATTTGACCGCTGAGGATTTGAAGGGCTTTGATGCAGTGGTTGATGCCTTCGGAGCATGGACGGAGGATACCCTCTCCCTGCACAGCTCTTCACTTAAGCACCTTTGCGACATTCTTTCCGGCACGGATACCCGTCTTCTCGTTGTAGGCGGCGCCGGGAGTCTTTATGTCAATCCCGAACACACCGCGAAGGTTTCTGACAGTCCTGATTTCCCGGAGATGTTTAAGCCTCTGGCAGGGGCTATGGCCAAGGCTCTCAGCGAACTTCGCCAGCGTCAGGACGTGAAGTGGACATATATCAGTCCCGCCGGTGATTTCCAGGCTGATGGCGAACGGAGCGGCAGATACATTCTCGGCGGCGAGGAGCTGACGCTTAACAGCAGGGGAGAGAGCATCATCAGCTATGCGGACTATGCCATTGCCATGATTGACGAAATCGAGAAAGGCAATCATATCCGGCAGAGAATCAGCGTGGTACGGGAATAAGGACAGCGAAGCCTGTCATATCTGCATTGACGCCTTTATTTGCAAGGATGTATATTACCAAAGGAAGGAACGAGCAATGCAGATTACAAGCAAATTCACGATAGCGGTTCATATCATTGCTGCCATCGATTATTTCAGGGACAGCGCAAAGGTCACCAGCAGCTTCCTTGCCGTAAGCGTCGGAGTGAATCCCGTCATTGTAAGAAATGTGATGGGAAGCCTTAAGGAATCTGGCATCATCGAAATCAGCCAGGGAAAAAGCGGCATCAGCCTTGCGAAAGGTCTTGAAGAGATTACGTTTTATGATGTGTATAAGGCTGTAGACTGCGTAGACGGCAAGGGGCTCTTCCATTTCCACGAAAGCCCGAATATCAAGTGTCCCGTGGGCAGGAGCATTCATCTGGCCATGGATGAAAGGCTGAAGCGGGTACAGGATACGATGGAAAATGAACTGCGCCGGATCACGATTGCCGATGTCGCAGCTGATATCAAAAAGAAAGCCGGTTTTTCTGGCTGATGGAACGGCAGAGGAAGCCTGAATGACTGGCCGCTGTTGTAGGAAATCCATCCCCGCACGCTAAGATTCCGGAGAATCAGCGACGCAAAACTGCTGCCGTATCCCTTCCCACGCTCCCCCTGAACCTCTCCCCGGCTGTCAGTCATGAATCGGCAGCGTTATGCTGACACCATGAGCTACAAGGCTCGCAAATTCTCTTGCATTCTCACTATTACGTATTGGCGTCAAAAACGAAAATACTTCCCCTTGAGGTTAAGTCGTCCGGAATCGGCAAGCATGAATCGATCACGGAGTTTAAGAAGAAATATTCCCGGTATGTGGCAAAGGAAATACTGCAAAGGAAATACTGTTATCTCAAAAAGATATTGGACTATGAGCTGTTGCGTATCCTGAAGCAATTCCATTGAATCCCTCCTCCGACTGAGAATCCAGTCTTTGAGGTATTTCGTGCCTCCCTCTTCCGATGAGTCCTGATTGCCTTTTCCGGTGAATCCTGATCCCCTGTTCGGATGCAGACACATTCATCCAGTCAATGCAGGCAGGAACAGAGTTAAGGTTCTGAGGAACAATAATTAAGAAGGGAAGACGCCTGCGGTGCTTCCTGTTTAATGATTAAAGGAGAAAATTTCCAATCTTTTTTCTTTTGTTATAGATTTGTTCAAGCACATATTCGACGTGTATGCCTAACGGTAACATGTTC
>DFFT01000137.1 GCA_002372325.1 Succinivibrionaceae bacterium UBA3769
TTTCGGCAATTCTGGCTATCATGGCTGTTTTATCAACATAAACATTCTCTCTTTCGCGTATGACACTGAACGAGGTTGCCGCATACGGCAGTTTCTTTATGTCCTTTAAGGTTAATATCGGCTTACCCATTTTAATAACTCCTTAGATATGACCAATCCCTCAATTAATCAGAATGCTCAAGAGCTCGTTCTTTATTCCTGCTGTTTATCGTTCCTCCCCGCTCCGGGAAAGGCTTCTGCTGAAGTGGTTATACACAAAGCTGGCCCCCAGAAGAATCCCTCCTGCTAAGAGATACGACAATGCCTTGGTGATATCTCCGGTGTAGGTAATATCCACAATAAGCAGCTTCAAAATACACAGCATGCAGGCTGCAAGACCGGTTTTCCGGACAGCGGCGGCATCGCAGCGGAACCCGAAAATCAGAAGCAGCACAGCGGTAAAGAGCCAGGAAACAGTAAGAACCACGCCATCTTCAAGATCAAATACCACAGCAAGCACATAGATAAGAACAAATAGCTTTAGCATGCAATAGTAAATCTTAAGCTGTCTGAGATTCCCTCTCCGGAACATCAGAAACAGTGTCTGACAGTAACACAGTATCAGGGCAAGAGCCGCAGCGGCCTGAATTTCCAGTTGCGCCAATGAGGAATTGGCACTGGCCAGTATCTGATCTGCCAGCGTCTGCTCTTTCAGCGAAAACAGGGCATAAAATGTCAGGATGGACAGTCCTTCCAGACTGACCAGATAAAGCCCCTTTCTCAGAAAAGCTCCGGAAAACGCCTCTGGCATATCCTCCGGGCAAACAGCCGAAAAGAGACCATGGCTCTTCTTTTCAGGAGATCCCGCAGGTTCCGAAAGAGTTCCCTCCTTTCCGGAAAACACATCAAACCTGATGTAGGTAAGAAAAAGCAGCGCGGCTCCCATTCCGGCAAACATCAGAAGAAGAGTTAATGCCGGAGCCGGCCCCTCCAGAACAGTTTTAAGACCGGCAAGAAGCCCTCCTGCAGAAACCGTAAGGGCAGCAATAAGACAGATCCTGCTGAAAAGCGGTGCTGTGAAAGCTGCTGCCGTATGCCTTGCTCCGGATAACGCCTCCGATCCGGAAGCTGCATGAACAGCTTTTTCCGGAGACTTATCTCCGCTCCATGCAGATCTGTTCCAGAAGTAAATCAGGGTTCCGGCATAGAGCCCCGTAATTACAAAATAAGGAAGCCGCGGGAAATAAAGGCTGCCAAAATCAGTAACCGGAGACAGTTCAAAAGAACCATCAAAACCGAGAACCGCAATAACCAAGACTAAAACAGCTAAGATCACCGCAGCCGGGATATAAACCACGGCAGGAGCGGTTTCCCGGGCCCCTCTGTAATCAAAAGAGACCACTGACATCAGGGAAAGCCCCGTCAGCGTCATGACCATCACTCCGGGCCCGCCCCATCCCGGCATATTCCAGATAAGGGAGAAACTCAGGAAGGAGAGAAGCAGCATAGATCCGGCAAACATGACATAGTCCCGCCGAATCACCCCATAGACAGAGCTGAAAACCATGGGTATCAGGTACAGCCATGGCTTATCAGCAATCAGACTTAAGCTTGCAAAAAGCGCTGTGGCTCCCAGAACCGGCAGGAGATACCAATAGAAGGCCTGTTCCTGATCTTTAAGCCCGCGGCTGTGCCATCCCGCGGCAAGACAGAAGCCCAGATAGGCGGCAATGTTGTAAAGGTGCTGCCAGTTTTCCGGAAAGTTTCGGTAGTATATGAGGTAAACCAGAAGAATTCCGGCAAGCGCAAAAAGAGCTCTTCGCCAGACAACGGTCATCACGGCATAGGCAGCCAAAACCGCCCACCAGAACACCGGAAATCCCGGAATTACTCCCCGGACAGCCGATCTCATCGATGATGACACCAAATCCAGGAGATGCAGCAGGTCTTGCTTAATCATGACATGGTACAGGGCCGCAGCCGCTATAAGCAGGATAAAGGCCGCACAGCGCAAAAGCCAGGGCCGGTTCCGGAACCAGAGAACAAAAAGGAGATTCCCGGCAATAATAAACAGCGTATTGTAAATCCCCTGCCAGAGCTCAGGCATCAGACGATAATAATGGCTGTAAACAAGAACAAGGGCAGCAAGAACGTAAATCCCCCTTCTTTGGTTAACGGTATTGTCGTCAAGCCCCCAGGCACTCTCCCAGGTGCCTCTCAGTCCGGCAAAAACCCGGTTCCATTTCATATTCCAAAGGGCCAAAACAGCATAGAGAGCCAGAGGAGCCGCCCAGAACACCTGGTACCTGGCTCCAAAGCTGCTTCCGGGCGTCAAATCCCCGGAAATGAGGCAGGCAGCCAGAAGGACGAACATGGCGGCAGCGGCATGCCACAGCACCGGCATTTTTGCCGCAAAAAGAACCCGCAGGGTAAAGAAAAGTATTACCGCAGTGTTAAAAATCTCAGCTCCCAGCGGAGAAAGATCCCGGTAACCATAAAGGTAGACCAGAGCAATGCCGGCCGGGACATATACCATATCCCGCTTCCAGATCCCGCGGAGGATCATGGCCGCCAGCACGCACCACCAGTACATGGGGAAGATCTCCCAGGTCTTAACCGAAAGAATGACGCAGGAAAGAGCCGGAAGCGCCAGCATCATCAGAAGGAGCAGGAACCGAATCCCACGGTTTTCCCGGGACACGAGACTCTGAATGCTGCAGCTTATAAAGATAAAATGCAGGGTGTTGAAGAATCTCTGCACTTCCGGGCTTAGCTCGTGGTAGTAGAACCCGTACATAAAGAACACCGCCAGAGCGAACAGAACAAGGGACAGCGTTCTTAAAAATACCGCCCCGGTACGGCGCCATACCGCATAGAAGGCCAACGACAGCGGATACAGAATAAGCACCGGAACCATTCCGGCACGCAGGATGCTGTAGATGGTCATCAAGAGGAATATCGTAAGAGAGACCGCCCCCAGAGACAAGGCTCCGGGCCTCCGGATTCCCGCTCTCACAATATCCCCGAAGACAAAATATCCCAGAAGAGCAGTATAGAAGAGCCAGACGGCAATGGCCGCCGGATAGGATTTCCCCAGTTCTGCCAGAAGCCCCGGAAAATCCGCGTAATTGAAGTAGAAGAGCAGCGCCAGAACAATATTAAAAGAGTGAATTCCCCGGCGGAACCATGACACATCTTCTCTCAATGCCGTTCCTTTCAGGGATTCTGCCGGGGTAATACCTTCCTGCTCCATGATGCCGGGCACAAGGGACATCAGACGCATCAGCGTCATATCAAACAGCGCCGCAAAAAAGAGCACGGCATAAAACGGCCATGATGTCACAGGATGAAAGAGATACCCTGCCGTAAATCCCAGAGAAAGGAATACAATGTAAAGAATTCCCGGGAAGAGGATAGTTTCAGGAATTATCTCGTTACCCTTCCGGGAAAAACAGCCGTTTATCCCCTTAAGAAACAGGAACGCCCCGGCCAGAAGTCCTCCGGAGCAGATAAGCGCATCCCTGAGAACGCCGGTTTTCGGATCAAGCCCCGAAGATGCCAACCCCCAGCACAACAGAATCATCAGAGCCAGAAGAGCGGTGATGATTTCTCCGCAATGCCAGTATCCGGCTTTTAAAAGACCGGAACCGGAATACACGCCTGCCCGCATCCCGAAAGCTCCCGGAGCTTCGGAGCGCCAACCCCGGTCAGTCTCAGGAGCGGATTTGAAGAAACGGCAGAGCCAAAGAAAAACCGCAATTACGGCAATCAGGATCACCGCGGCAAAAACAAACTCTGAAACCAGCGGCGTTCCGGAAACAATGCTATGGAGATGATTGAGATTGCCGGTAATAAAAGCCAGCAGCAAAACAGAAAGCATCAGGACAAGACCGCCCCGGAAACCGCGACCGCCCAAGGGGGTTATTCCTGACAAAGTCTCCTCTCCGGTTTTGCCTGCGGTACTGTCACCGTTATTTTCCGCCGCATTATCATAAGACAGCGGAGCCGCAGCATCAGGATCCGTAAAACACTTTCTGGAATAGTAAAGCCCTGCAGGAGAGCTGATATACCTGGCAGCGGAAGCGAAATCCTCCGGGACTTCCGGGGCGTTTTCCGCAAGAATAACAGCAGGAACGCCCGCTTCTCTGTTTTCCCGCTGAACCTGAAAGCGTCCCCTGACCCGGTTTCGGAGCAGCAGCGCATAAATAAAGCTCCCGGCAATAATAACGGCAAATACCGCTTTCCAGCCCCCGGGAGTTACCACGTCCGGAAAAGCCAGACCGTCCCGGCAGACATGAAGCGCCCCGAACACTGTCAGATACAGGGCCAGCGGAAAATACTCCTCCCGATTACGGAATACTCTCCCGAAAATGAAATGAACGCCAGAGAGCAGCAAAGCCAGAAGCGTCAAGCCGGGAATTACTGCCAGAGAAAGGATGATCCACAGATAAAGCAAGCCGGATACCAGGCGATTTCCCCAAAAACCACCTGCGGACATCCGCAGCCTGTTTATGAAATAATAATCTCCGGCATAAACTGTCAGAAGTATTGTCATTTCGACAGGAAGGTAATTTCGGAACAGTCTGTCAGCAATTACAGTGAGGACAATGGTGATGCCGAAAAAAGCCAGCATGTTCACCACAGAACAGAATCTGAGAAAACCGGTGTTTTCCTGAGGGAAAGCGCTCCGAGACGAACCCGTGAGGGCCAGGAAGCCCACAATTACTCCGGCGGCAAGAACAATCACAGTCCCTGCAAAATCCCCTGACAGGAAACGTATTGCCCCGGAAGGATCCAGAATATTATCTGAATCCAGAACAATGGCGAGCTGCGTCGAAAGCAGCAGAAATGCCACCGCGGAGTTATAGCACACTACCGGCTGCTTTCTGAAACAGCCGTAAACATGGAAAGGCAGCTGGGCAAGCAAAGCCAGAAGAACACCGCTCTCCAGACTTGCATTAAGACATTCTTCCACAATGGGAAGGCTTACCAGAATACCGATTTGAGCTAGTAATGAGAACAGATGATGCCGGTATGCCGTGGCCCACAGCATAGTCAGACACCACAGGATCAGGAACGGCCTCCATACCCAGGGCGGGAGCAAATCAAAATAGAAGCAGCCCAGGGAAATGGTTACATAAAGCAGGGTAAAGCCAATTCCGGCCACCGTGACCTGAAATACATCGGCAAGAGAAAAGTCCCGATCATCACGGCGAGATTTTTCACCGAAGAAAAGCCCCCAGAACACAGCCGCCAGGGAAATTACCAGCATGACCAGGAACTTGCCGGCAGGACCGAAACTGAAATGGATGTTTTTGGCCACCAGAATAAAGCCAATGCCCAGGAGAAGCGCCGCCCCTACCCCGGTCATGAGCTTCCCGGTAATAAGCTCGGACGCGCTCCAGGATTTCCGAGGTTCTTCGCTCCCGGCGCTGTTCCAGGACACCTCGTCCTGACTCTCATTAAGATGCTGCCTTAAAGGCCTGCTGGGAACCTCCTCCCTTACGACTTCTCTTTCCCGCTGAACATCAGCAGAATCGGCATTGCCGGAAACACCGGAAAACTCGAATGCTTCGGGAGAGGTATTTTCGGAAGAATCAGCTGCTTTCGGAAAAGCGGCAGCTGAAGCGGCCTCTGCGCTCTCTAACGCTTCAGATCTGTCTGAGATTATCCCGATGCCGGACTTCTGATAGTCCGCCGCATCAGATTCTTTAAGCAAGGAAGAATGCTGCGCATCAGGAAATGCCGGAGAAATGTTATTTTCAGCCTTTGCAATCTCTGCCAGCTTTTCAGTTTTAAGATTTCTCAGGAGGTTCAGGAGTTCCGTTTCCGAAAGATCCCCCTGAATAAAGCTGCCCACCGAAGCTCTGATCCGGCCTTCTTCATCCGGAGAAAGAATGATTTCGGGGCTGTTTCTCTCTATGGTCATTTTAAAAACATCCGCAATGCAAGATTATGCAAAAACTGTGATTATGATGGCACCATGACTATATTTCGGCATAAAATCACCGTTATGCAAGGCATCATATGACAAAATAAAGGGCCAGACAAGACATAACAATAACAGACTGAACTCGCCATGAACTGGTTTGCTTCAGGAATGCAGAAAGCTTCAGGATTGTATCTATGACAGAGAATAATGAAATATCTGCCGTTTTTTCTAAAATTATCGAGGTTAATATCTCTCAACTATACCTCGATCCAAATAATTATCGGCTGATTAGCAATATAAATTATCGCTATGTTCCAGATTCTGATATAGTCAATGAGGCTGTGCAGCAAAAGACGTTATCCCTGATTTCCGGCCCTGGAAATGAGAGAATTCAGGATTTAATTTCCAGTTTTAAGACCAACGGATATCTTCCCGCAGATCTGATACAAGTTATAAGACTGTCACATGATAAGTATCTTGTACTGGATGGCAATCGCCGTACAGCGGCTCTGAAAGCTCTTGAGGCAGCACATGAAACCTCTCATGAAGATCTGCAGAACTTCGACATAGGTTTTCTGAAAAGAATACCTGTTGTCTGTTACAGCATTCCTAAAGATGCCGCAGACCTCCGCTGTTCTGAGTCCGCATCTGCCCCGTTTGCCACGGCATCCCTCCTGAACGACAAACGTTATTTAACCGTGATGGCACTGAAACACATCACCGGTAACATGAAGTGGGGGGAGTGGAATCAGGCCCTGCTTATCAGAAATCTGCTGAATGCAGGAAAAATGAACGAAGATGAAATCTGTTCTTCCATCGGCATTGATAAAACCAGTCTTCGCCGTAATATCAGGGCCATCGGACTGGTAGAACAGTATCAGGATTCTGATTACGGCGATCAGTTTTCCGCAGAGATGTTTTCCATATTCAGGGAGATTGTTTCCTACCCCGCAATCAGAAACTGGCTTGACTGGGATGATAATGACGGCGAATCCAAACACCGCCTGCATACAGAGCAGCTCTTTTCACTAATGTCCAGAGATACCAAGAGAGATGAGTATGAAAATCCTGCTTCTCATGATCCCGCTTCTCAGGAACCGGCAATTTCCAGACGAGACGATGTTCGCATGCTGGCAAAAATCGTTGCTGATCCTAAAGCTATGAATAATTTACTGGAAACTCGCAATATTTCAGCATCATTAATGGTCAGCCAAGCGAATGAAGAACCCAGCATAAAAAAATTTGGTGCAATTCTTGCCGACTTGTCAGACAGCATAGATCTCCTGACCGGAATGTATCTGCCAAAAGACAAGTATGATGCGGTTAAAAGGCAAATTAATCTCCTGCAGTCATATCTTGAAAGGAATCAGACGGAACCTGAGCTTCAGAATGACGAGATAATGCAGGTACAGCCATCTCATCAGTTTTCATCCCTGCATATTAAAAAATTCAAAAGATTTACCAATTTCACTATTAACAGCTTAAAGCGTATTAACATCTTTGCCGGAATCAATAACTCCGGCAAATCCACCGTACTGGAAGCAATATACCTGCTCTGCAGACAGAATGACTTTAAAGGCCTTCAGGAAATAATAAGAATGCGCGGAAAAATAGCCGAACGGAGAATCGCCTCTGACTGGCTGTGGGATCAGATCCATGAGACCTCAATATCCGGAACCTTTGCAGATACGCAAGCTGCTGTGGACATTCATGCAATCTCAGAGGATATTTCGGAATTTAACAGCGCTTCCTATTTGCACAGCATGGAAATACGTTCATCATACGGCGAGATCTCCCAGAAAAGCAGGATAAGATTTTTCAGCGACCGGGAAAGAGAAATATACACAGACGGCACGAAAAGCATATGCCGGGTAATCTTCAGCAGTCCGTTTTTTCTGAACGAACCACATCGCTATTCCGGGTTTTATTATCAGGCTGTGAGAATGAAGACTCTGCCTAAGATCATCAGTTTTATAAAGGACAAGATACTGCCTTCTGTAACGGATATCCGCCTCATTGATGCCTTGCGTCGTTTTTCAGTAATGGATGATAATTTTTCGCAGGCTGTCGATCTCTCCGGCTATGGCGAAGGTGTACAGAGGATTTTCTTTATTTCCCTCCTTTTTGCTTCGGCAAGGGACGGCGTTTTGCTTATTGACGAATTTGAAAATGCTATCCACGTTGATATGATGAAGGATTTTGCAGTCTTTATCGACAGTCTTTCAAAGGAATTCAATGTGCAGGTTTTTCTGACCTCTCACAGCAAAGAATGCATTGATGCCTTTGTGGAAAACGTACCTGAAGATGATGTAATGTGCTGCGCCCTTGTTTGCGGAAATGACCAGCCCATACAGTATATCGGCAGGATCTTCAAGATGCTTATCAGTACTTCGGATACTGATCTCAGGAGAACAATGTGAGCCCGAAAAAAATTTGCATGATTTTCACTGAAGGAAGTCATGATACGATTTTCATAAAGAAGATTATTAAAAACATCTGCAACACTAAAAATAAAACCAAATTTACAATCGCAGATTTTCCGGAACCATTAAAACGCATTTATCTGGCCAGATGTAAAGCTTTAGATTTCAGCAGCTCAACAGCAAACGTAATTGATGAATTAAGCAGTCAGATTTTTCTTCCGTCAGAATTTTTCGAAATTAACGACTGCTATGTTATGATTTTCAAAACAGGAGGAAAGGACAACATCAAACCAGTAAAAACATTTTTATACGAATTTTATTTTAACTTCATTAACAAACGTGACACACTTTCACCTTTTAATAATCGTGAGAATATAAAGCCTTTATTTATCAGGGATGCCGATGACGAGAACTTTATTAATGTAACAAAGAATATGCAAAATGCATTTTTTCCTTTGGAAATACCAAACGGCATGGGAAAAACGGAACTAACACTGACACCTGAGGATGCGTATTTTTACGTGTGGCACGGCCCAGACGGAACCGGAACTCTTGAAGATATTATTGTTGACATCGTTAAAAAAGCACAGGAACAACTTTTTGAAAATTCTTCCCACTTCGTATCTGATAATTTCCCGCAGCTTTTCAAAAATTACAATTCAGCATCGCTGTCAAAACAGCGAAAAGCAACAATAACGTGCGCCGGCCAGGGACTCAGACCGGGATGTTCATTAAGAACCATTCTGGAAAATGACGATTTCCTCAAGGCTGAACTTTTTAATGAAATTCCACTTATCAGCGAATTTACCGATCTTCTTAAAAATATTTTAAATAGTTAAAAATAATATTTGATCATCATCTTTCGGGATTCCGCATTGCGGACACATAAAAAAAGGGAACCGTTTCCGATCCCCTTTGATACTTGTCTTATCAGTTACGAATAATAAAACAGCTGAGACTATTTAGATATTCTTAACAATTTCATCCACGGAAGCCTTGGCATCGCCGAAGCACATGTAGGAGTTTTCCTTGAAGAACAGCGGATTCTGAACGCCTGAGTAACCAGGATTCATGGAACGCTTGAATACTACCACGTTCTTGGCTTCCCAAACCCTAAGCACCGGCATGCCGGCAATCGGGCTGTTCGGATTCTCCAGAGCTGCCGGGTTAACGGTGTCATTGGCGCCGATAACCAGAACAACATCGGTGTCAGCCAGGTCATCGTTGATTTCATCCATTTCCAGAACGATATCATAAGGAACCTTGGCTTCTGCCAGAAGCACGTTCATATGACCGGGGAGACGGCCGGCAACAGGGTGAATGCCGAAACGGACGTTCACGCCGCGCGCTCTCAGCTTGGCGGTAAGCTCGGCAACCGGGTACTGAGCCTGAGCCACGGCCATGCCATAGCCCGGGGTGATAACAACGGAGCCGGCTCCCTTGAGAAGCTCAGCCACTTCAGCGCAGCTAAGCTCGCGGATCTCGCCCTGCTCCTCATTGTCAGCAGCCAGAGGCTGATTACCAAAACCGCCCAGGATAACAGACAGGAAGGAACGGTTCATCGCCTTGCACATGATGTAGGAAAGGATAGCGCCTGAGGAACCTACCAGAGAACCGGTTACGATGAGAAGGTCATTGTCAAGCATAAAGCCGGAAGCAGCGGCAGCCCATCCTGAATAGGAGTTCAGCATGGAAATGACCACCGGCATATCGGCGCCGCCGATAGCGGCAACCAGATGAATGCCGAACAGGAAGGCAATCAGGGTCATTACCAGAAGGCATGCCAGCTGCACGCCGGCTGCTCCGGATACCATGAACACAATCATGAGAGCCAGAGAAATCACCAGTGCTCCGACGTTGAGAAGGTTGTGAGCCGGGAGCATCAGCGGCTTGGACTGGAAAATAGCCAGCTTAAAGGAGCCGTTGAGCTTGCCGTAGGCCACTACGGAACCGGTGAAGGTCACCGCGCCGATAAACACGCCCAAAAAGATTTCAACGAGGTGCACTACCTGCTCGGAAGCGGAACGCACCGGCTCGACTGCGGCCTGAGCCTGCGCCTGAGCGGCAGCGGCCAGAGCCTGTGCCTGCGCGCCGATAGTGGCAGGATCTGCTCCCATAAGATTGAT
Organism: Succinivibrionaceae bacterium UBA3769; assembly: GCA_002372325.1. Lineage (GTDB taxonomy): Bacteria > Pseudomonadota > Gammaproteobacteria > Enterobacterales > Succinivibrionaceae > Succinimonas. Next base: position 10,461 of record DFFT01000137.1, read on the forward strand.
ATTGGCCATCTGAGCGGCAGGAGCGGAGGCAATGCCCTCAATAAAGCTGTTAAAGCCTACCAGCACGGCAGCCAGACCTACAAAGCTGTGCAGCATGGCCACCAGCTCCGGCATCTGGGTCATCTCAACCTTCTTGGCAAGGTGCAGACCGTAAATGCCGCCGGCAAACATGCCCACAAGAATCAGCGGGATGATAATGCCCAGGCCGCCGGCGGTACCGGTAAACACACTGGCGAAGGTGGCAATCAGGGCAATAAACATACCCAGAATGCCGGAATTACATCCCCTCTTTGCTGTTTCCTGTTTGGAAAGTCCGGCAAGACTCAGAATAAACAGAACTGCGGAGATGAGATAAGCAACATGTATAAAACCATTCATTTGTCAGTCTCCTAATCCTTTCTGAACATCTTGAGCATACGCTTGGTAACTGCAAAGCCGCCGAAGATATTGATTGAAGCAATCAGAATGGCGATAAAGCAGAGAACATAAATAATCCAGTCAGGGGAAGAACCTTGCTTAAGCACCAGCTGAACCAGGGCTCCCACGATAATAATGCCGGAAATAGCATTGGTTACCGACATCAGCGGGGTGTGCAGAGAATGCGACACATTCCATACCACGTAATAGCCAACAACGCAGGAAAGAACAAACACGGTCAGATGCGGCAGGAAGGAAGCCGGAGCAAAAATGCCTACCAGGAAGGCCAAGGCAATAACAACGGCTCCGAGACACAGACGTACCAGAGGATTGACCTTCTTCTCTTCCTTCTTAGGCATTTCGGCGGGCTTCTGCTGCTGCGGAGCCGCGCTTACAGAGATCGGAGGAGGCGGGAAGGTGATAGCGCCTTCCTTGGTTACGGTCATGCCGCGGATAACCTGATCCTCAAAATCAATGTCAATATTGCCGTCCTTGTTCTTGCAAAGGAGCTTAGTGAGGTTTACCAGGTTGGTGGAATACAGCTGAGAGGACTGAGCCGGGAGACGGCAGGCCAGATCAGTATAACCGATGATCTTAACGCCGTTTTCGGTTACAAATACTTCACCGGGCTTAGTGCACTCGCAATTGCCGCCGGTAGCGGCAGCCAGATCCACGATTACGGAACCGGCCTTCATGCTGGCAACCATTTCAGCTGATACCAGACGGGGAGCCGGACGGCCCGGAATGGCGGCAGTGGTGATAATGATATCAACCTCTTTGGCCTGCTCCGCAAAGAGCGCCATTTCAGCCTTGATAAACTCGTCGCTCATTACCTTGGCATAGCCGTCAGAGGAACCGCCGTCCTCCTGCTTGAAGTTAAGTTTCAGGAATTCACCGCCCATGGAGTGAATCTGATCGGCCACCTCAAGACGGGTGTCAAAGGCGCGAACAATGGCACCCAGAGAGTGAGCCGCGCCGATGGCAGCAAGACCGGCAACGCCGGCACCGATTACCAGCACCTTGGCAGGCGGTACCTTGCCTGCTGCAGTAACCTGACCGCAGAAGAAGCGGCCGAATTCATGAGCTGCTTCAATTACGGCGCGGTAGCCGCTGATATTGGCTGTAGAGGACCTGGCATCAAGAGCCTGAGCTCTGGAAATACGAGGCACCATATCCATGGCCAGCACATTCACCTTGCGGGAATTCAGCTTTTCCATCAGTTCCTGGTTCTGGTTCGGCCAGAAGAAGGAAACAAGAGTGGAGCCCTCGGTAAGAAGCTCTGCCTCTTCATTGTCAGGAGCCTGAACCTTGAATACGATGGGTGAAGCCCAAACATCCTGAGCTTCGCCAATTTCAGCGCCGGCAGCCTGATAAGCTTCATCGCTGAAATCACCGTAAACACCGGCACCTTTCTCAACCAGTACCGTAAATCCCAGCTTTAACAGCTTGGCAACGGTATCCGGAGTGGCCGCTACACGAGTTTCGCCAGCGGTACTTTCCTTAGGTATACCTATCTGCATTTAAATATTCCTGTGAGTTAACTGAAAAGTGTTCTGAACGCCGGATTATACACCAAATAAACACAGATTTGACATACCGATCATCTGCCGGCAATTTGTCAGCATAATGCCGGAATGAACATCATAATGTCCAGGCCCGGCAGGAAATAACAGAAATGGCGCCGGCAGCCTGTCAGAATGCCCGGAAGCTCAGTTGGAAAGAGGAGTGCCGCTGAAGGGTTCCTTGCCGTTCAGCTTGAACTTGATGGATTTAATGCCGTTTCCGGTATTGGTCTGAATGGCAAAGTGGAGATGCGGCCCTGTGGTGTAGCCGGTATTCCCGGAAAGAGCAATCACCTGCCCCTGCCGCACCGTGTCCCCGGGCTTCACCAGCTGAGAATGCCCTTTAAGATGCACATAGATTGACATGGTGCCGTCATCATGTCCGATGCGGATATAGTTGGCGTGCGGTCTGAATGAAGGATCCGGGCCGCCCTTGTCGGAACTCATTCTCATGTCCATGACCTTGCCGGATTTCGCCGCCAGAATTTTGGTGCCGATAGGCATGGCCACGTCAATGGCATAGCGGCTCTTGGGCCCCTTATGGGTAAAGCCGCCCTCCCAGCCCTGAGTAACCCGGTACTTTCCGACAAAAGGCACAATAAGATCCTTCTCTCTGGAGGAATAGTAGACGTTTTCATCACCCTTGAAGAGACTTCCGATATCAAAGGACTTGGTAATGGACACCTCTTCGTCGCTGATGACCTCCAGCCGGCCGAGGTAGTATTCGGTATTTCCCGGAATTTCCAGCGGCGTGTCAAAAAGAATGTCAGAATCAATGGCATCCTTATTGGTAACATGAACCTTGCAGGTTATGGTGCTGTTAAACTTGTTCATGACATACAGGCTGCCGGTCTCGGTATCCAGCCGGAATATCACATTGTCAGGATCCGGCTGCCCCAGATCGTCAAACTCGTCATAGTCATATCCCTGAGCCTCGGATTCGTCGTCTGTATAGTGGGTTACGCCGTTTTCATCCACAAAACGGAGAATTTTGCCGGAGGAAACATCAAAAGCCAGCAGCAAGGACAGCGTCAGAGTCCCTGTGAGAAGCATTCTTATAAATCCTGTTTCTGTTAATCTCTTCTTTTTGTCCGCAATCTTAAACATGTCTGATACCTGTGCCGAACTTCAGAAAATGCACTCTGAGACAGCCTGCGAGTCCTGTTCTCACCCCGCCGCTCTCCGGAATTTAAGCTTCCCCCGGACTGAAAATTCTTTCCATAAGCACCGCGTTTTCATAGCCGTGAGGGGCATGATAATAGTTTTTTCGGATGCCGGTTTCGGAAAATCCCTGAGAGGCATAAAGCCTGCGGGCCGGAATATTGCTCTCCCGCACGTCCAGATAAAAACGCATAATGCCGTACCTTTCCCTGAGCATGCTCATGCCCTCCCGGAGGAGGAGCCCCCCCAGGCCCATACCCTGCCGCTCCGGGATAATGCTGTGCTTATTGAGGGTGGCCTCATCCAGCACTGCATCATAAAAACTGACGCCGTTTAAAATATCATCCTCTAAAAGAAGGAAGCATTTTCTTACCGGAGAAGGCTCCAAAGTTTCAGATATTACCTGCCGGGGCCATGGAAAACGGTAACAGGCATTTTCAATCCAGACAATCCTGTTAAAGAACCTCTCCATATCCCTTTCATAGTCAAATTCCCTTACAGTCTGCATGAACGCCTCCGCTGTTTTTCAGCTGCCCTGCTTTTTTCTGCCGGAAAAGGAACCGTCCGCATTTTTTACCAGATACCCCTTGCTGAGGAGCCCCTGATAAACCGACTTTTTCTTTTCATCATCAGTAGCTCCGGAGACCGGAACAAACTCCATGCCTTCCCGGGCTTTCCGGCCCACAAAAACGCTTTCCGGAAGCGCATCCGCCGGATTCCAGGAACAGGCGATGCCCGAATAATTCAGGAATCCCGCCAGATTGGCCAGAATTCTGGCATCGGAGCCGGGCTCATCCAGAATGATATCGGCCTTTCGGGAGCTCCGGGTTCCGGCATTAAGGGCCTTAAGCCGTTCCGCATAAGGAGAAATCCGCTGCCACATCTGCATTTTTCCCTGAGCTCCGGGAGCGAGAACTATATCCGGAGACTCCGGGCCGCGCCAGGAGGCATCAGCCAGAATGATCCTGCGAACCTCCTGATCCCGGGGGAGCTTCTGACCATACCAGTAAACCGGATAACCGGCGTAGTCCAGATAGCCGAAGATCCCGAAAAGATATTCTCTGGCGATTTCCCGGGAGTAGGCAAACACAAATACGGGACAGCTTCTTAAAAAATCCCGGCATAAAGCTTCAGGAGAAGCTTCCTTCATGACATCCGGATTTTTAAGCCGGAAGGTTTTAAAACCGGAAAGCTCCGCAAAATCCTGAAGTGACATGACTATCGCCCCTTTTTTACTCCGTTCCGGAAATCCTGATTGTTTCCGGAAAAATGCCGGGAGCATCATAGCAGATTTACGCTTATCTTAGGCATCTCTTAACTGAAAAAAAATGAGAAGGTCAGCGTTCAGGAAATAAGGAGACAGAAAGAAGGCAGGAAACCGGAAACGCCCTTCCGGCAAAAGACTCTGCAGAACAGGAACCGGCATTGTATAATAAGGACACCCGGGCGCTTTGGCTGAAGCCGCCCTTTTTGCGCTTTTTGTTCTGATTCTTCCTACGGACTCGCCATGACCTCTGAAAAAGTAACCCAGTACCGCAAGGGATGGAACCTTAATCTCAGTCTTCTTGGCCTGGAGGTAGTGTCCGACAGGGGCGAGCTTATGGAAAAGGAGTCTCTTGACAGCATTTCAGAGTCCGTTCTTTCCGAAAACGGTTCTGCCACCCGGCTTTCCGTCCGGCTCCGTGACGGCCGGACGCTGGAATTCCCTGACTTTCCTGCCGGTTCCTCGCAAAATATGAGAGAACGTCTTCATGAACTTCAGGAAATCAAAGCCGGCCTTGCCGACTTTATCCCGAAGCTCTTGCAATGGCACCGAAAGCTCACCTCCTGTCTCAAGGAGGAGTTCCGGATCTCCGGCTACATCACAGACACCTATACTGAAAACGCCTTAAAGGATCTTTTTCTGGAATCCCGGCCGGAATTCCCCCTGGCGGAAAAACCGGAGGTCAGAGACTATTTTGCGGAGGTCGCTGATGCCAAAGCCCGCAAGGCCTTTGAGTACTGGCAGGGAACTCCGGAGCGTCTGGCAGAAGAATACAATGATGCAGCCACTGCCGGCATTCTCAGAAAATACGCCCCGTTTTTTCAGATAATCGAAAAGTCTCCCCTGACCGAGGAACAGGCCCGGGCTGTGGTAAACCTTAACACCAATCTCCTTCTGGTGGCTTCGGCAGGTTCCGGCAAAACCTCAGTCATGGTAGCCAAGGCGGCCTATGCTCTTCTGTTCGGCTACTTCAAGCCTTCCCGGGTGGTGCTGATTGCCTTTAACCGCAAGGCGGTGGCAGAGCTCCGGCAAAGGATCCGGGAACGTTTTTCCATAGCAGGCATTCCCTGGGAAAGAGTACAGATAGAGACCTTTCATGCTCTCAGCTATAAAATCACCCGAAAGCTGGGCAATCCGGGCATAGTACTGTCAAAGATGTTCCGCGATGGCAGCGACGGCACCAAAGAATTCATGGATATGCTGCGGGATCTTATTCGCCGCAAGGAAGCCTTCAGAATCCCGGCGCTTTTCTTCTGCTCGCTTTCCCCTTCCATGAACACAAACAGCAAGGCCGGAGCGACCTGGCGATCCGCCGCCGGAATACTGGAACACTTCCTGGACTGGCTTAACATCTGTTATGATGAAAAGGACGGCATCAGGGACGAGAATACCATAGCGGAATACCTGATTTTTAACGATGACGACTGCGATGCGGTATCCTTCATTTTCAGAGTAGTCGCGAAAATCACGCCGGATGAACCTGAAGACACTGCCCAGCCCCGCCGGAAAAAGAAGAAAAAGAACCGGAAAAAACCGGGGGAGGTTATCAAATTCACCGCAAATGACATTGAATCCGGAAGCTTCATTGTCCCTTTGGTCAAACTTCTGCGCAAAAAGGGCTTCAGTTTCCGCTCATCCATTAACGAACGACTTAAAAAACCGCAGCAAAGCTATGAACTGGACGGCTTTATCCGCACCATGCGGAGCTTTCTTACCCATGCCAAAAACTCTCTTATGACTCCCGAAATGCTCTGGGAAAAGTACCTCTCCGAAAAGTCTCCGGAATGGCACAATCTCAGAACCGGTCTCTTTCTCAAGCTCTTCCGGCAGGTTTACCGGGCCTGGACCAGGCTTTTGGACGGCGGCATAGATTTTGAGGACATGCTAAACCTCTCGGTGCAGGTTCTGGAACGGCATCCGGAATTTAATCCCTATGATCTCGTCATGGTGGACGAGGCCCAGGACATCAGTCTCTCCCGGGCCCGGCTTCTGAAGCTCCTCGTGCGAAATCCGGAAACCCGTCTTTTTGCGGTAGGCGATGACTGGCAGAGCATAAACAGATTCTCCGGAGCGGTAATCAATGTAATGTCGGACTTTGCCGGCTTTTTCGGGCAATCTGACATGCTGAAGCTGGAAACCACCTTTCGGTGCAGTCAGGAGATCTGCGATGTCTCCTCATCCTTCATTTCCCGGAATAAGAGTCAGATCGCCAAAAACGTCCGGGGGATTTTTCAGACCAAAACTCCGGCGGTGGTGACGGTCAATGCGGACTGCGATCCCGAAATCCCGGAGGTCATCGCCATCCTGCTCCGAAAAATCATCAAGGAGGCTGCCGGAAGAAAGATCTCCGTAATGCTTCTGGGACGCTACAACGATGACCGGAAGTATGTAAAAAAGATCCTGAACCATCCGGAATTCCGCAATATCGTTCAGTTTATGACAGTGCACAAATCCAAAGGTCTGGAGGCGGATTACGTCATTATCGTCAGAGCCACCTCCGGCATTCTGGGCTTTCCCTGCAATATGACGGATGATCGCCTGCTGGATCTGGTAATGCCCGAAAGCGACAGCTTTCCGTACTCCGAGGAACGCCGGCTTTTCTACGTGGGCATTACCCGGGCCCGTATCCGATCCTATGTGATTACCCTGTGGGATGAAGAATCGGAATTCACCGAGGAAATCAACGGCAATGCCCGGCAGAACTACCTGCACTTTGACATCCCCCCGGAAAAGTCCGGAGGCATCGACCGCTGCCCGCTCTGCCATCACGGCATTACCTTTCTCCGGCAGTCTAAATACGGCTATTTTTATGCCTGCTGCCGTTTCAAGTGCGGCTACACCAAAAAATACTACGGAAACGATGATGATGAATGATCAGGGGCTGGTCTGAACGCCGGCAGCTAAAAAGAGACGAGTTCGGGATGGAAATGCTGAAGAAAAGCCCGAAATCAGCGCTTAAGCAGGCTGCAAACACTTTAAAAAGAAAACAAAACCCCCGGCATCGGATCAGCAAAAGCAAAAAGAATCTGAAGGGGAATGAAAAAGAAAAATAAGGAAGTTTTTTGGCAGGGGCAGAGAGATTCGAACTCCCACAGCCGGTTTTGGAGACCGGTGTTCTACCATTGAAACTATGCCCCTGCGGAACGGTGCTCATTATACATGGAAAATCTCAAAAGAAAAGGAATAATTTCCGGCTTTCTGAAAATTTTTCAAAAAATCCCCGAAAGGTGATCTGTGTAACACTTTGTAACCAAGGACCGCCCCCGGACTTCCGGCGAAATCCGCGGCTCTTTTGCTAATTTTTTTTCAGAAAGAGAGGGCAACAATATATAATGTGGTTTTCAGATAGCACCGCTAGTCTGAAATCACCGCTCAGGCCCCGCTTCTCCGGGACTGCCTCCGGGACTGCTTCCGGATTGGCCCTGCTTCCTAACGGACAGTCTTCTGTCATGCCATCTTTTAGGACCAATAGAATGCCAAACAGTCTCTACAAAAAGCATGTCATTTCCATCTCGGAATTTAACCGCTCTGACCTGGAACTCGTTTTAAATACCGCCCAAAAGCTAAAAGCCGAGCCAAGAACGGATCTCCTGCATAACAAGGTTATCGCCAGCTGCTTCTTTGAGGCCTCAACCCGCACCAGACTTTCCTTTGAAACCGCCATTCAAAGACTCGGCGGCAGAGTAATCGGTTTTTCTGATGCCTCCAACACCTCCATGATCAAGAAGGGCGAAACCTTTGCCGACTCCATCCGCATTATTACCGGCTATGCCGATGCCCTGGTCATGCGGCATCACATGGAAGGCGCCGCCCGTCTGGCCAGCGATATCTCTCCGGTGCCGGTCATCAATGCCGGCGATGGCAGCAACCAGCATCCGTCCCAGACCCTGCTGGATCTCTTTACGATTTTCGAAACCCAGAAGCGCATAGACAACATCAGCATTGCTTTTGTAGGTGATCTGAAATACGGCCGCACCGTGCATTCCCTCTCTCAGGCTCTTTGTCACTACCATGCCAACATCTTCCTGATGTCCCCGGAATCTCTGGCCATGCCTGATTACATTCTGGATGACTACAACCGGGCCGGAATTCATTTCGAGATCTGCCGTCATTTTGAGGAGATTGTGCCCAATGTGGATATCCTCTATATGACCAGAGTGCAAAAGGAACGCTTTGACGAAACCGAATACCGGCACATCAGAGCCAAATACGTGCTTACCCCGGATCTCCTGAAAGGAGCCAGACCCAATATGAAGATCCTGCATCCCCTGCCCCGCATTGATGAAATCGTGCCGGAGGTAGACAGCACGCCCTATGCCTGTTATTTCCAGCAGGCCCGTAACGGGGTGTTCGCCAGAGAGGCTCTGCTTTCGCTTGTGCTTAACGAGGAGGTATAAAGATGACTGCCAAGACTCAGCTCCAGGTGGAGGCTATCAGAAACGGCACCGTAATAGATCACATTCCGGCCGGTCAGGCTCTGAAGATTCTCAAGCTGTTTCATTTTCTGGACACCCATGAGGCCATTACCGTAGGCTTCAACCTGCCCTCCAAGGCCTTCGGACATAAGGATCTTATCAAAATCGAAAATGCCACCGTAACAGAGGATCAGGCTAATCAGCTGGCACTCTTCGCTCCTGATGCCACGGTAAACATTATTCAGGAATTTCAGGTGGTGGAAAAAAGGAAGCTCTGTCTCCCCGAGAGAATCAAGCATATTTTTTCCTGCCCGAATTCCAACTGCATCACCCATGCGGAACCCACTGCCGAGAGCAATTTTCAGGTGCTTAACCAGAACGGCAAGATCCGTCTGAAATGCCGCTACTGCGAAAAGGTGTTCGATAAGTCCATTGTAACCAGCTACAGATAACAGCCGGAAAGAAAAACACATGAGGAACGGGCAGCCGTTCCTTTTTTTGTCCCCGGATTCGGAAACCTGCAGGAAATCCGGACTCTTCACAAATACGATATTCCGTAGTTATCAACAAGCCATCCACAGGTTCTCCCGCAATTTACCACATCCTTTCACACCAAAACTGTGAATTCCCGGGATAATTCTGTGAGTTCAACAGCATTTTACTGAGGCTGGCCGTAACAAAACACAACATATCCACAGATTGCTGTTAATAATCGCCGTTACCTGTTACTGATGATGTCCGCATTTTTCCACAGGGATAATGGTTCTTCGCATACCTGACAACTATTCTCACCTAAATCACACTGAAAGACTCCGGAATGAAAGTAAAATAGACAGAAGTTTGAGCGTCGCAATAATCATGCGCCTAATCATGCGTCATCACACGCTCTATCAGGAGGAATTACACACATGGCAGGACTTCTGGGAACAATTATTGATTTCCTGGCCGGCAAAACCATCAGGAAGAAACGCGCCTCATCCCGTACCGGCACCCGCAGCTCTTCCGGAAGAAGCTCCCGTAAGCTTTCCGAGGATGAGAAAATTTTTCGGAAGGTGATGCAGCGTCTTAAAAAAACCGGGGATCGCCGCAGCGTGTCCACCACGGAACGCTTTAAAAGAGCCGTGGAATCTCAGGGCTTTACCAGAGCAGAGGTTAACAGCGCCGTAAACACCTACAACGCTCTGAAATCCCGCAAAAACGGCGTCAGCAAAACCTTCTCGGTTCTTTCAGCCGCCACCCGGGATGCCGACCACAACGGCCGGGCGGATATTTTTGATTTCGGAGAGGCTCTCTGGAACAAGGTATTCGACGACGATGATGATGACGATAAGGAAAACGAGGACTCCGGAAAGAAATAATAACCGCAAAGCACGGTCCTCCGGGTTGAAACCGAACTGACAGAGCGAAGGCTGCAAAAGAACGAAGCTTCTTAAGCAGAGCTCTCGGCTCTGCCCCGCTGCCTCGCCTGCAGTTCCGGTTTTCCCCATTCGGGTATGCTGCACATAATCCCGGACCCCGTTTTTAGCAACTCCTTCAAAGTCTATCTATGCAACAAAACTTTAAAATCACCGGCATGAGCTGCGCCGCATGCGTCTCCCGGGTAGAAAAGGCTGTTACCAGGCTCCCCGGCGTTACCGCAGCTGCAGTAAGTCTGCTTACCGGCGCCATGCGAGCCGAAACCGCTGACAACGTAGCTCCTGACGCCATTATCAATGCCGTCAAAGCCGCGGGCTACGGCTGCGTCCCCGTTTCCGGGGAGGCTCCGGAAATCCCGGAGACGTCAGATGTTTCCCGCCATCTTAAAAATCGTCTTATTGTCAGCTTAGCTCTTCTGCTGCCGCTGCTCCTTCTGGTATGGCCGCCTCCTTTCGCGCGGGAATTTGCCGCGTTTTCTCCGCTGGCCTCAGGAATTATGCAGGGGATTCTGGCTGCTGCTGTCATATTGGTAAACCGCAGCATTATCGGAGGCGGCGTCCGGGCTCTGTTAAGACTGAGTCCGGACATGAACTCCCTCATAGCCACGGGGGTAATGGCCGGTTTCGGCTGGTCATGCATCATGCTCCTTGTCATGGCGGATTTTGTTCCCGCAGCCCTGGTTCCGAAATCCTCCGCTGTTCCTCTGTACTTTGAATCCGGAGCCATGATTCTTACCTTGGTCACCCTGGGGAAGCTCCTGGAGTCAGGAGCCCGGGATAAAACCCTGAACTCCCTCCGGGGTCTTATGAGCATGAATCCGGATACGGCACAGGTTCTGAAAAACGGTGCAGAAATTACCATGCGGGCAGCAGATATGGTTCCGGGCGATATCTTTATTGTTCGTCCGGGAGAGCGTATTCCAGGAGACGGCACCGTGATATCCGGAAGCGGATCCGTCAATGAAGCCGCTCTTACCGGAGAGGCGCTTCCGGTATTCCGGGAGCCCGGTTCTCAGGTTAAAGCCGCCACGGTGGTTCTGGATGGCTGCCTGACCTGCCGGGCGGAAAATACCGGATCCAGAACCGCTTTTTACCGGATCATTACTCTCCTAAAGGAAGCTCAGGCCTCCCGGGCTCCTATTGCCCGTGCTGCTGACAAAATCGCCGGGGTGTTTGTCCCCGTGGTTCTCACAATTTCATTAGTTACGCTGATTGCCTGGCTCATCTCCGGAGCGGAAGCCGGCTTTGCCCTCAACGCCGCCATTGCCGTTCTGGTAATAAGCTGCCCCTGCGCCCTGGGATTGGCCACCCCGGTATCAGTGGTAACCGGTTCCGGCGTTGCCGCAAAACACGGCATCCTCTTTAAAAGCGCCGCCGCTCTGGAAACCGCAGGAAGACTCACCGCTGTGATTTTCGATAAAACCGGCACCCTGACCACCGGAGAAATCAGCATCACCGCCGTGAAAACCCTGAACGGCACTGCCATGACAGAGCTTTTAAGAACAGCGTATCTTCTGGAAAATAAGAGCGAGCATCCTCTGGCCCGGGCTCTGGTGTCCTTCGCAGAGGAAAAGCTCCGGGAGAACGCCGCCGAAAAAGCTGAGGATGCTCCTGACAGCACGGCAGTCTCGGATTTCAAAAGCTTTCCCGGACTGGGAGTCTCCGCGGCAGTTAACGGAAATATCATAAGGGGCGGCAGCTACCGCTTCCTCTCCCGGGAAATCACGGATCTGCCCCCGGAACCGGAGGAAGCCTCTCAAAGCGGGGAATCTTTGCTGTATTTTGCTTCCGGAAATACTATTCTGGGATATTTCACTGCAGCAGATACCCTGAAAAAGGGAGTCCGGGATAATATTGCCGAATTGCGCCGAATGGGCATTGAAACTCTGATGCTCACCGGGGATCATGAACCAGCAGCCCGCAAAGCTGCTCTTGCCGCCGGCATTTCGGAATATCGGGCCGAACTTCTTCCCGAAGACAAAGCAGGTATCATCCGGGATCTTAACAAAAGTCATATCACCGCCATGACCGGGGACGGCATCAACGATGCCGTGGCCCTGAAGACAGCTCATCTCGGCATTGCCATGGGGTCCGGAACCGCCATTGCCGCAGATGCCGCGGATGCGGTGATCCTGAATTCACGTCTTAATGATCTGGTCACCGCCGTAAAGCTCGGCAGGGCCGTGCTTAAAAACATCCGGGAAAATCTTTTCTGGGCCTTTATTTACAATGCTCTGGGCATTCCTCTGGCTGCCGGCTGCTTTTACAGCCTTTTGGGCTTTCAGATGAACCCGGTCTTTGCGGCCATGGCCATGTCTCTGTCCAGCATTACCGTAGTCGGGAATGCGCTCAGGCTTAATTTTTTCCATCAGAATAACGGAGAACATCAAAAAATGAACATTACAGGAGTATTCAAAAAGGTTTTTGAAAGAACCCCGGAGCTTCAGGATAACCAGATCCTGCTCCGGATCTCCGGCATGAAATGCGAGCATTGCGAACGCGCTGTCCGCAAGGCCCTGGAGGAGCTTCCGGAGGTTACCGCCGCAGAAGTCAGCCACAAAAAGGGACAGGCGGTGCTTACCATCTCCGGAGAAATTGCAGAAGATCGTCTCAGGGCGGCGATTACGGAAAGCGGCTTTGAGCTTAACTCCCTGAGCGGAAAGCCGATCTCCCGGACATAATCATCCGAGCTGTTTCATATTAGCTGTTGCAACTAATTAACATGTATTTATGCAGCAGCTTTTGGACTGCCCTGAATTGCCGTTGTCAGTGCATCAATAATCGGCTCTTCAGAGAATGGTGGCTCATCCATTTCTACCGATTCCGAATCATCTGTATCCGTTG
>DFFT01000144.1 GCA_002372325.1 Succinivibrionaceae bacterium UBA3769
TCCATTTTGGCTGCGGAACACAGGTTTTACGAACTTTTGCTGCAATAACAAGGAATTTCTATGGAGCCTTATTCTGCCGGCTTTTTATCGCTGCTGCCCCCGGTGCTGGCGGTCATTATTGCTCTTAAGACCAAGGAAGTGTACTCGTCCCTCATTTTCGGGATCCTGTCCGGAGCTCTGCTTTATTGCTCTCAGTCCGGCGGAAATCCGCTGATCCGGCCGGCAGAGGTGACACTGGAGATCCTGGCCGCGAAATTCGATTTGAAGATTGTCGTTTTCTGCGCTCTTCTGGGAGCTCTCATCAGTGTCATTAACGCTTCCGGGGGTATTCGGGAATACGGAAAATGGGCGCGTAAAAAACTGCAAACCCGAAGAAAGGCGTTGTTCTCCACCATGTTTCTGGGGATCCTGATATTCATTGACGATTATTTTAACTGTCTTACCGTTGGCACCGTCATGAAGCCGGTGACCGATGCCCAGAAGATTTCCCGGGAAAAGCTGGCCTTTATCATTGACAGTACGGCGGCCCCGATCTGCATCATCGCGCCGATTTCCTCCTGGGCGGTGGCGGTAAGCTCCAATCTCACCACCAAAGCCGCAGAGGAAACTCCCTTTATGATTTTCCTCTCCTGCATTCCCTGGAATTTCTATGCTATCTTCTGCCTGTGCTTTGTGCTTTTGATTATCGCTCTGGACTTTGATTTCGGGCCCATGCTCCGGGCTGAGCTTACCCATCAGGAAAAACTGGCAAAAGGGGAAGAAGAAGTCCATGCCCCGGTTCCGGCGGAATGCGAAGTCAAATCCAAGCCTTCCGGAACCATCGGCGATATTCTGATCCCCATTGGCTTCCTCATAACAGCCACGGTCCTGGCCATGCTGTCCACCGGAGGATTCTGGAAGGAGGGGGAAGCTTTTCATGAAGCGGCGCTGGCCATGGGGAACTCGGATCCCTCGTTTTCCCTGCTCCTCGGGGCTTTGGCCGGACTTCTGGCGGCGTTTTTCAAATACATTCCCCGCCGGATCTCCACCATGGCGGATTTCATGATGAATGCTGTCAGGGGGGCGCAGAACATGCTGCCGGCTATCATAATTCTGATGCTGGCCTGGACTCTTTCCGGAATAACCCGGGAGCTTCTGGAGGCCCCGAAGTTTATCGCCTCTCTGGTTTCGGCTGATTTAGCAGTATCGCTTTTGCCGGCGCTTGCATTTATGCTGGCAGGTTTTCTGTCTTTTTCCATCGGTACCGCCTGGGGCACCTTCGGCATCCTGATTCCCATCATCATCAGCATCTTCGAGGCGGTTTTTCCGGGAAATCCTGCGGATCTGTACATCATGCTGGCGGCAACTCTGGCGGGATCGGTGTTCGGGGATCACTGTTCCCCCATTTCGGATACCACCATTCTTTCCTCCGCCGGCGCCGGCTGCGACCATGTGAGCCATGTAATCACTCAGCTTCCCTACTGCATGTTTATTGCCGGAGCGAGCCTTTTAGGGTATGTGACGGCGGGATTCACCAGAAGTCTTTCCTTAAGCCTGACTGTTTCCCTTGCAGCTCTCATAGGAGGGCTTCTCTTCATAAGACGCCGGGCCCGGGGGAATCATCCTGCCGAGACAGCGGAAACTGCCTGACGCTTCTTCAGAAACTGAAAAAGGCACTGTTTTCACAATGCCTTGTTTTCAGATATCGCGGAGTTCCGGCTCATTCTGATTACTGAATTACTGCCGGAACTTCACCCGAAAAAGCGATTACTTCTGGGTGATCTTGACTCCGGCGCTGGCAAATCCCTTAAGCTGAGCATCGGTGAAGGCTCCCTTCTTCACCACGAGATTCTTAAGTCCCGGAATGCTCTTGAGTCCCTCGATGGAGGTAATGCCTTCAGCCTTGGAAATATCAGCATACTGGAGCTTCTGACAGGCGGCAATGGCGTCAAAGTTGCTGACCGTAACCGAGGTGAGCTCCAGAGATGTCAGTTCCTTCATGCCGGAGAGGAAGGACAGATCCAGGGCCTTGCCGGGATTAACCTCCTTGATGCGGAGCTTCTTAAGGGCGGAGAGCTCCTTGAGGTTATTCGTGTTGGTCATGTTAAGAAGACCTTCCAGAGTAAGCTCCGTAAGCTTCTTAAGACCTACGGCAAAGGAACCGTCTGCTTCATAATCGCAGGACTTCCAGAAGTTGAACTCCAGCTTTTCAAGCTCGGTCATAGTGCCGATAAGCTCGGTATGGGTTACCGGCTGATTCTTGACGCAGCTGTGAATGAGCAGCGTCTTGAGATTGGTGGCGTCCTTAAGCTGGGTGAAATCCACCGGAGCGCGCATGCTCCAGATCATAAACTCCTCAACGGAAGATCCCTTAACCGGAGAGTAATCCTTGATCTCCTCGGCAAAAACAGTAAGCTTCTTCAGCTTGGCGGCGTTCTTAACCCAGTCCAGACTGGTAATGGCGGTCAGGCCGGTGGTGATGTCCTCCACCTGAGTCAGCGCGCCCAGGGTGTCATAATTGGCTCCCTTGGAAGCATATACCTTGAGCTTCTTCAGGGCCGGAACCTTGGCAAGCGGGGTGAAATCAGCCACGGTAGCTCCGTAGAGGCTGAGATCTTTCAGCTTCGGAAGATCCGCCAGCGGGGAGAGGTCGGCGATCTTGGATCCGGTAAGATCCAGAGTGGTCAGGGCCGGGAGAACCTTCAGGGGAGACAGATCGGCGATATCCATGGCGTTCAGGTGGAGGGTGGCCAGCTTCGGAGCTGCCGGAACGCCCTCAATGGACTTCACGTTCATGGAACCGGTAATGGTGGCATAGGTAAGATTGGTCAGGGGAGCCAGCCACTTAATGTTGTCCATGGCCTTGGACTTCACATTAACCTGCTTGGCGCCGGTATATTTGCTGAGGAGCGAAAGATCCTTAACATTTTCGGCATTGATCCTAACATTGCCGTTTACCGTGAGATTTTTCAGGGGAGCAATGCTGGTAAGGGTTTTGCTGTCTACAGAGAAATTGTTAACTGCCGGAAAAGCCTTCACAATCTTTTCAAGATCAGCATCGCTGATATCCTTGAGATCCAGAGAAAGCTTGTCAGCCGGGAGCTTGCCAGCCCCTGCAACAGCCTTGGCCACGTCATCGTTATAGCCGTTTTTAATGACCACGCTGGTGCCGCTTAACTTGCCGCTGGGAGCGGCCGGGGCGCTGGCTGCGAACGCATAAGATGATGCCATCATAAGTCCGGCGGTCACCAGGGCTCCGGTGAGTTTGTTAAATTTCATGATTATCCTCGTTAAAGTTCAATCGTCTCGCTGCAAAGTAAAGGTGTTTTCAAAGGCTTCGCGAAAGCGCTGTTACGACGACGCTGGCCTTTCCATAGCACGGCCGCCGGAAAACGTTCCCTGTTTTACTATCAAATCCCCAAAAAATCAATGATTACCGCAGCTTCGGTTTATGCCCCGGGGACATTGCCGTCCGGAAATAAGCGCTCCTGCCGCCAGACAGGAGAGGCTGTGAGGAATGAAGCGGCTGCAGGCGGAATACAGAGACTTAAGGGCGGAACGGGAACGGCGGGCGGAAGTTGCCGGGAAGGGACGGAATGGGATCCCGGGAAAGGGCAGAAAATCCCGGAAAGGGGAACCGCGCCTTAAAACAAAAACCCGCTCAGATCAGGGCCGGCGGGTTTCTTCAGGTTCTCAGAACAGAGGGACTCAGGCAGTCTTCAGGATCGCGGCGATTTCCGCGAGGTTCTTTTTCCCGAACACCGGCTTAAGCTCGCCGTCCTTTCCGGTAATGATGGTGCAGGGCACGCTCATAACGCTGTACTTCGCCCGGAGATCCGGGAAGTGGGCGAGGTCGAACATTTCCGCAGTGATATTGCTGTTAAGGGTGGCCGCCCGCTGCGCCGACATTACGGTTTCCGGACACATGGTACAGGACAGGGAGACAAATACCCGGATATTTACCGGATGATCCACCGCCATGACAGCAGCTCGGGTATCCCCGTCAACAGCCTGTCCGGAGCTCCCGGCATTGTAAATGGCTATCACAAAGGAATTTAGTTCGTGCCCGCCCGGAACGCCGTGGAAGTGAATATTGGAAGCCGGGCTGTGTTCCCCCGCGATCTCGAAGGAGGGCAGCATAAGTCCTTCCGGGGGAGCGTCAGCGGCGATCTCGGTCTTAACATTTTCAGAAACACCCTTAAGCTCCTCCAGGAAGGCCTCCATGGACTGGGAGAGAGCGCTGTCATTCCTGAAGAGCCGTACCGTAACCGGAGCGGTGAGCTTTCCGAACACCCCGGCAAGCTGGGCCTTGATCTGCGGCGTTAAAAGCTCTCCCGGAGCTGCGGCGGCTTCTTCCTCCTCCTGAGCGGGAGCTTCAGGCTTAGGACTTGCAGTGCCGTGATCCTTGGGTGCGGGGGCGTTTTCATTAAAACGGGTGAGATCCGGAAGGTCGTATTTGCGATGGAGCTCCTCGGCCACCTTTTCGAGCGAGGTGGCGGCAATGGCGCCGTCGGCCACTGCGGTAACCACCTGCCGGAGATTCTTGACGCAGAGATCCCCCGCGGCATATACCCCGTCCACGGAGGTTTTATGATTCGCATCCGTGATCACGTAGCCGGCTTCGTCCCGGGCGATTTCCGGCGGCAGCCAGGCGGTATTAGGCACATAGCCGGCAAAGACAAAGACGCCGAAGTTCCCGCCGTCCTGAGCCCGGAATTCCCGGGTTTCGCCGGTTTTGGCATCCCGGAGCACGGCCCGATCCAAAAGACCATCGCCGGAAACCTCCGTAACCTCGGTATTGAAAAGCACCGTGATCTTGTCGCAGTCATTAAGCTGATCCGAGACGGTTTTCGCGCAGGAAAACTCGTTCTTCCTTACGGCAATGGTCACGTGACTGGCATATTTGGTGAGGAAGATGCTTTCCTCCACCGCGGCAAACCCGCCTCCGATTACCAGCACCTCCTTTCCGGTGAAGAATTCGCCGTCGCAGGTGGCGCAGTAGGCTACGCCCCGGCCCTGAAACTCCTGCTCACCGGCAAAGCCGATACGGCGGGGATTTGCCCCGGTGGCTATGATGATGCCCAGAGTCCGGAACTCGCCCCGGGAGGTGCGCACGGTCTTAATGTCGCCGTCGCAGGCAAAGCCCGTAACCTCGGCTGACAGGAACTCCGCCCCGAAATTCAAAGCCTGTTTTCTCATCACGGCGGTAAGGGAACGGCCCGAGGCGTGCTCCACTCCGGGGTAGTTCACCACCTCGGAGGTAATGGTGATCTGACCGCCGATCTCGGCCTTTTCCACCACCAGCACCCGGTATTTTGCCCGAGCGGCGTAAATGGCCGCGGAAAGTCCTGCCGGGCCGCCGCCCACAATGACGGCATCAAAAAAATTCTTATCAGCTTCCATAGTGTCCTCATCTTAT
>DFFT01000058.1:0-13529 GCA_002372325.1 Succinivibrionaceae bacterium UBA3769
GAATTTATCAGGATTCCGGGAGCATTAATGAATGCAATGAATGTCCGGCAGCAGGGGCCATAGCTTGCCGGCTTCTTCTCTGGCGCAGCCGGCAAAAAGCTCGGGATGGTCTTCCTTCATCCGCGCCAGCATAGCCCGGGTCACCAGCGTAACCCCGCTGGGAGACACGTAGAAATAACGGCTGTCCTTTTCCGGATCGTAGCCGATTTCCAGCCCCGGAGCAATTTCGCATTTCTTTTCAATGATGGCCCTTCTGATGCGGCAGCCGCGGTTAATGAAGGCCTGGGGAAAAACCACCACCTGATCCAGATGACACTCGGGATCCACCCGCACGGAAACAAACAGCACCGAATTGGAGATTTCAGAGCCGAACACCACGCATCCGGCGGAAATCACCGAGTTCACGCTGACTGATTTGTTGTCATTGTCATCCCGGATAAACTTCACCGGCGGCAGCTGGGTGGCATTGGTCCAGATGGGCCACATGGTGTCGTAAATATCCAGATCCGGATGCTCCCGGGTCAGATCCAGGTTGGCGCTCCAGAAGCCGTCAATGGTGCCCACATCCTTCCAGTAGCAGAGCTGCTGCTTGCTCCGGTTCCTGACGCAGCTCATCTCGAAGTTGTGCGCATGAACCAGTCTTCTTTTAACCAGCTTAGGAATAATATCCTTCCCGAAATCGTGGGAGGATGCGGGATCCTGATGATCCTCCTCCAGAATCTCCTTCAAAAACGCCGCCTCGAAGAAATAAATGCCCATGGAAATCAGCGTGGCTTCGGGATTGCCGGGCACCGCCGGGGGATTCTCCGGCTTTTCGATGAAATCAGTTATCAGGCCTTCTTCGTCAGCCTGCATGCAGCCGAAGGCGGAGGCCTCCCGGCGGGGCACCTCGATACAGGCCACGGAACAGGGACAGAGACTTCTGATATGATCCATCAGCATCACCGAATAGTTCATCCGGTAAATATGATCCCCGGACAGCACCAGCACATATTCGGTGCCATAGGCGCGGATAATGTCCAGATTCTGGTAAACCGCATCGGCCGTGCCCTGGTACCAGTGCACCTCGTCAATGCGCTGCTGGGCCGGCAGCACCCGCACGAACTCCCCCATATGATTATTGTTGAGAAATGTCCAGCCGTCCTGAATATGACTCAGAAGCGAATCCGACTTGTACTGCGTGAGCACTCCCATTTTTCTGATGCCGGAATTAAGACAGTTGGACAGCGCAAAATCAATAATGCGGAACTTTCCGCCGAAATGAACCGCCGGCTTGGCTCTGATGTCCGTGAGATCCCGGAGGCGGGAGCCCCGCCCGCCGGCCAGCACCAGAGCAGTGGTTCTCATCATGGCATAAAGCTGTTTCGAGAAGCTGTTGACAAATGACATGATCTTGCAATCCTTCTGGAGATAAACACAGCTAAAGTTTACCGCCGGCTTCTCCCGAAAGCAAACCGGTACACCGCAAAAAAGCCGGCAGGCGATCAATCTTCCGCAGGCTGACTAAATCGCGGCCTCGTGATAAAATGCAGAGGTTTTTTACGTGATCCGCTGATGAGGAGCCCGGAACAGAGCAGCCTGATGCCGCTCCGGGGCTTCCGGCAATTCCCCGGGCTTTCTCCCGGTCAGCAAAGGCGCCTTTTGAATTTTAACTATGAACAGAGTTTTGAACTGGCTGAAACATCAGCTTCCGATAACAGCTGCCTGCTGTATTTTCTACTTTGTCCTGTCCGTTCCGTTTATTGAATTTTTTCAGCTTTCGGAAACCACGGAGGTGCGCCCCTACTGCGTGCTGCCCTTTATTTTTTCGCTGCTCTTCGGTTTTTCGGGAGCTTTGGGCACCGCTATCGGAAATATCTTCTCCGACATGTACTACGGAGGCATGGACTACCGGATCTACACTCTGGGCTTCAGCTTTCAGATCATCTACGGCTACGGCGGCTCCCTTTTGTGGAAATATCTGAGACGGCGCGACAGCAACATCTTCCGCCTGGACAAGTTTGCCAAAATCGCTCAGTACCTGCTGATTATTCTTCTTATGAGCGTCGTGCTCACCGTCATGGTCTGGACTCTGCTGAACGTGGCATACAATCTGCCTCTTTTCGGCATGGGCTTTATGAGCACCCTGCTCAACCATCTGATCTTCTTCGTGATTCTGGGCATCCCGTTCTTTGTGGGCTATTCCTATTATCTGGAAAAGAAAAAGCTCAAAGACAATCCCTCTGAGGGAAAAGAGTTTCATTTTTCCGTAAATGAAAAGTTCATCCTCTTCTTCGTGCTGATTTCCGTGATCATCGCCCTTATCGTCTCCGCCGGGGCCTATATCTTCTTTTCCTCCTATAAGCTGTATGACCAGACCACCATGTGGAGCTACCTCTACCTCATCAGCGGCACCACCCTCTACGTCTGCCTCTGGCCCACTCTGATTGTGCTCCGCAGCGTGGAAAACCAGATCTCCCGGCCCATCGAGGAACTCTCCGCCATCGGACAGCACTTCGGCGAATACGGGGACATTGCCGAGGAAATCCGGCATATCAAGTCGGTAGCCGATCGCTATATGGATTATCAGTCGGAAATCGGCCTTTTGGCCGAGTCCTTCCGCACCTTCTCCGACAAAATCGAGGAATCCGTAAACAAGCTGACCGCCATCTCCCAGGAGCAGACCCGGGTGGCCACTCAGCTGGGCATCGCCCGGGATATCCAGCGGGGCGTGCTGCCGGAACCCCTCAAGGTAGAAGGAGCGGATCTTTTTGCCACCTCCCGGCCGGCCTTTCAGGTGGGGGGAGACTTCTTTGACTACTTCAAAATCGGCGATCACAAGCTGGGCTTTGTCATTGCGGACGTTTCCGGAAAGGACGTCCCCGCCTCCCTCTTTATGATGATTTCCAAGGTGATCATTCAGAAGAACATGGAGGACGGACTGTCTCCGGGGGCGGCTCTCACCAGATCTAACAACGACATCTGCCGCAATAACCGCGCGGATATGTTCGTCACCGTCTTCTGCGGCGTTCTGGATCTGGAAAACGGGGTTCTGGAGTACTCCAGCGCCGGTCATGACCACCCCATTGTGTCCGTAAACAACGAAAATTTCACATTATTGCAAAATAAAACCGGGTTTGTTCTTGGAGAGATCGAGGATGTCAGATACACTGATAACGCTCTTACTCTTGGCAAGGGAGATGTTATTTTCGTGTATACTGACGGAATCCCTGAAGCCACTGATAAAAACGATGAGCAATTCGGCTTTGACAGAACCCTCGCCGCGCTGAACAACGCCAGGGACAGGGACATGGCCGGAATGTGCGATGCTCTGATGAAATCCATTGAGGAATTCCGCGGAGACGCCAAGCAATTTGACGACATTACCATGCTGGCCATCAGAAAAATCTGATAACCGGAGAATGCTTATGATAGTTGAAAAAGAGTTTAAAGCGGAAACAGAGTCTCTGAATGAGATTCAGGATTTCATCTGCGAGACCGCAGAAAAAAGCAATATTCCTGCGAATATCGTTACCAAGCTCAACATCTGCACTGATGAAATCGTCTCTAATATCATAAAATACAGTTCAGCTGAGTATGTTTCCCTGAAAATGGCCACCAGCGGCGAGAGTCCGGTGTGCACCATTACCTATATTGACGATGGCAAGCCCTTCGATCCCGTAAAAGACGCCGCCGAGTTCGACGCCTCCGTTCCCCTGGAGGAGCGCGGCGAAGGCGGCATGGGGATTTTCATCGTCAAGAAGATGATGAAGTCCGTAAGCTACCGCCGGGAAGGGAACCGCAATATTTTTACCGTCAGCATTTAGACCCTGCAGCTCCTGAAATCCCGGAGCATAAGGATCTTTGCAAATTAACTTTGGAGAAATGATCATGGAATTGACAGGAAGAATCGAAACTTCCAATTCAGAGGAGTGGAAGGAAAAGATCGTTGCCGGAATGCCGGCCGAAGGCGATTATGAACTGGAGTGCGGAACTCTGACCTATATTTCTTCTGCCGGCGTGCGCGTTATTATCAGCATCTACAAGCAGCTCAAGCAGCGCGGCAGCAAGCTCATCATGAAGAACGTTACCACCCCGGTAATGGAGATTCTGGATCTCACCGGGGTTTCTGATTTTGTAACTATTATCAAGTAATCGCTTATAGCGTTGTTTTCGCCCTGCGGATCCGTTCTGCGCGAGAATAACCCTGACCGCCCTGAGCCGGAGCTTTCATGCTCCGGCTGTCTTGTTTTGTCCCTTCTCCAGCAGATTTCCGCTAGGCTGATCTGCACCATTTTGTTCCCCATGCCCCAAATTAATGCAAAATCCATAAAAAGCTCTCATATAACGAATTAATTTAAACAATGAGAGAGCCTGCCAGCGGACGAATAATAGCTAATTTCTTGATTTAATGCACATAAAAAGATTTCTTTTTCCCTCCTTCAAGTCTTTTCTAGTATATTTGCACAAGGGGTTTTGTCTCGGTATGATGGCGAACCCCGGTACCCGTTAGAGAGTTTTTGCCATAAAAGCCGCTCGCTGATTTACCCCCGCCAGGCGGCAAAAAAAAGAAACGGGCCCATAAATGATAATAATAGCGGATAGCTGATTGCCCATTCCGATGTCAGACATATTCGGAATTATGTTTCAAGTCGATTTAATGCTATGAATGTACGGGGCATTAAGGAAAAGCGCTGAAGGCGATAACCATCCCGGCCGCAGGTTTTTCCGGAATGGAAAATTTTACTGATGTCATCCCTCGTGCCTCAGGCATGCTTTTCTGCCATGTTTTAAATATCGAATGAATTCACCTGTCTGCTGAAAACAGGCAGGAGCCGGCAATCCAGTAAGGCTTAACTCCGCAGGGAATACCGTTATGATAAATTGTTCCCGCGCTGTTATCGGCCGACAATAAATAATTGTTTACGAATCGGATTTTTACTGATTGTCTTTAACATTAACTATGGGCAGAATGGCTATCAGAATACACTCGCTTTTACGCATCGGGGCCGTCTTTTCTTTAAAGACGCGCTTCATAAAGACAGCGACGGCAGGATTTCAGCAGCGAATCCTCCGGATGGCTGCCCTTCTGCTCGTTGCAGCACTGGCTAACGCGCTGATGTCTCTCGGCGCGCTCGCCGCCGAAAATCAATCGAAGGTTGTGCGTGTCGGCTGGTATGATTCGGCCTACTGCTACAAGGATCACTTCGGGCGCCGCCGGGGCATTGCCTATGAATACCAGCAGCGAATCGCCGCCCACACAGGATGGGTCTACGAATATGTCGAAGGCAGCTGGCCCAATCTGTTTCAGATGCTGAAAAACGGAGAAATCGACCTTTTAAGCGACGTCTCCTACGTCAAGGAACGCGAAGAGCATATGTTATTCAGCAATCTCCCCATGGGAACTGAATCGTATTACTCCTTTGTGATTCCGGAAAATGCCTCCATCAGCCCTGAGGATCTGAGCACCTATAATGGAAAGCATGTCGGAGTCAACAAGAACAGCATCCAGTCCGGGATGCTGACAGACTGGGCCGCAAGAAACGGACTTGACATAAATATCGAACTTATCACCAATACCGGAGACGAGGCCGTAGACAGACTGAAACGGGGAGAATTGGACGCCCTGGTTGCTCTGGACGGCTACGGCGCCCGGTATCAAATTGAGCCTGTCAGCAAGATTGGTTCCTCCGATTTCTTTTTTGCCGTCAGCAAAAAACGCCCGGATATTCTGAATGAACTAAACAGAGCCATGTTCGCCATTCATGACGAGGAGCCTCTCTATAACCACCGGCTGACTGACGAACACCTGCTTCTTACCAAAACAAACGCCTATATCGCCCCGGAGCTTGAAGCCTGGCTCACCAACCATGACACCATCACCATCGGGTATTTGGATAATTTCCTGCCGTTCTGCAGTCAGGACAAGAATACCGGAGAACTTACCGGAGCCCTGAAGGACTATCTGGAAGCAGCAGCAACCCGGCTTAAAAATGCCGTAATTCACTTTAAAACCGTGCCATTTACCACCACAGAAGAAGCTTTGGCAGCTCTGAAACGCGGTGAAGTGGACACCATATTTCCCATTAATATCAGTTCTGATGACGGGGAGAAACATGGGTTATTTCCCATTTCCCCGCTTATTAACACAGAGATGACGCTTCTCGTCAGGCCGGACAACCCGGTTATTGGTTTACCGAACATGAATCTTATCGTGGCCATCAACGCCGGCAACACCAGTTATGAAAATTTTATCAAGGACAACGCTCCGAACTGGAATATAAAAACCTGCTCCCCGGTGGAGGAATGCTTTCGGGCGGTAAAGAAAGGCGAAGCAGACAGCCTTATTGTCCCCAGTTACCGGCTGAATCAGTTCGAGGAAATGACCGATGACTACGGCCTCGTGCATATGCATACAGGCGAAACCATGGGCATGTCCTTTGCCGTAAGAAGAGATGCCTCGGAGCTTTATGCCGTGCTCAGCAAATTAATTCATCTGGTATCCGCAGATGATATGCAGTATGTCATAGCCAGCTATGCGTACCGCAACCACAAGGTATCGGTAATGGAAGTGCTGAAAAATCACTGGATCGCCGTGATTATCCTCATTGTTTCCATATTTTCATTAATCCAGTTTCTGCTGATTCAAAAACTGCGCGCCGAACGCAAGATCAATGAACAGCAGCAGAAACTGATATCGGTTACCCGGATCGCCTACAGGGATCCCCTTACCGGAGTAAAAAGCAAAAATGCATATGATGAAGCCTGCCAGCAGATGGATGAACGCATTTCCGGCACGGAAGAGCCTGCATTTGCCGCAGTATTGTTTGACATCAACAATCTTAAACTCGTTAACGATACTCAGGGACACAACGCCGGCGATACCTATATCAGGAAAGCAACTCACATTATTTGCCAGTACTTCAGTCACAGCCCGGTTTTTCGCATCGGCGGGGATGAATTTGTGGCCATACTGGAACGCGTTGATTATGAACGCCGGGAAGAAATCTTCAGAGAATTCGACCTGATGATGAAGCATCACGCCGAAACAGGAGATATGGCCGTTGCCTTCGGATATTCCTGCTTTGATCCGAAAACCGACAAAAACATTAAAGCGGTGATAAAACGCGCCGACAGCAATATGTATAAGCACAAAAAGCTTTTGAAGAGCAAAATGAACGGGGGATTGCCGGGGGCTTAACAAAACGCGCAAAAATTCCGTCAGTCTGTTATGCCCCGCATGAGTTTTTCAAGTTCGGTAAAGCTTCCTCATTTTTTTGAGAAGGCATGCTGTCATATCCGGCCTTCTCATAACTCCATTCCCTCATAACTCCATTCCCTCACGCCTCCATTCCTTCTCAATAACGGAACCCGCTGCTCTTCCTGTTCATTTGCGCCTCTTTCTCCATAAACAAAAAAAATACGGATCCTCGCTAACCCGTATTTCTCATTCAAGTCTTCCCGGCGTCTTTAAGGCAGCTTATCTATCCTGATAGCGCAGACCTTGTATTCCGGTATCCGGGCATACTTGTCCAAAGCGGCATTGGTCAGAATATTAGCGAGACCGTCCGGGAAATGGAACGGCATCCAGGTTTCTCCCGGCGATACCTTGTCGCTGACCCGAGCCTGAGACTCAATGGAACCTCTCCGGGAGGTCAGCTTCACCTGCTCCCGATCGGCAATGCCCAGCCTCCGGGCATCCTCGGTATTGATCTCAATAAAGGAATGCCCTTCCTTCTCCACGAGGCCCCGGGTTTTTCCGGTCATCGCCATGGTGTTGTAGTGGTAGAGGATGCGTCCGGTCATCATGATAAAAGGATACTCCGCATCCGGAAGCTCCCGGCTCTCGCAGTAGCGGGCAGGATAGAACCAGCCGATGCCGCGGGTGAATTTGCCCACGTGCAGAATGGGAGTTCCGGGGTGATCCCTGGAGGTACAGGGCCACTGCAGACTTTCCCCCGCATCCAGACGCCGGTGGCTGATGCCGGCAAAGCTGGGAGTCAGACTGGCGATTTCATCCATGATCTCATCGGGCCGGAGGAAAGGCTGCGGATAACCCATGCGGTTCATGAGATCAATGAAGATCTCCGTGTCGGGACGCATTTCCCCGTCCAGAGTAACCGCCTTGCGGACGCGCTGCACCCGCCGCTCGGTATTGCTGAAGGTGCCCTCCTTTTCGGCATAGCTTACTCCCGGCAGCACCACATCGGCATACTGACAGGTTCTGGTCATAAAAAGATCGCTGACCACCAGGAAGTCCAGACTCTCCAGAGCCTTGATCACGTGCCCCTGATCGGGATCGGTAATCACCGGATCCTCGCCGAAGATAAAGAGTCCTCTGACCTCCTTCTTAACGGCTGCGGGGAAGACATCCGTGGCATGAAGTCCGGGCTTTCTGCTGAGCTTGACATTCCAGGCCTTTTCAAACTTCTCAATCACGTCATCCCGGGTAATCTTCTGATAGCCGGGGAGATCTCCGGGAAGAGCGCCCATATCGCAGGCTCCCTGCACATTGTTCTGCCCCCGGAGCGGGTTGACGCCGCAGCCGCTTCTGCCCAATTTGCCAGTAACCATGGCCAGATTGGAAAGAGACATTACCCCCTCAGTGCCGGTGGAGTGTTCGGTAACCCCCAGACAGTAGATAATAGGAGCCTTTCTCGCTGTGGCGTACATCCGGGCGGCCTCTCTGAGATGGTCGGCATCGATATGGCAGATCTCGGCCACCTTCTCCGGGGTATAATCCTTCACGATCTCCTTAAGTTCCTCATAGCCTTCGGTTCTGTCCTTAATAAACTCCTTATCCTCCAGCCCCTCGGAAATGATGATATTGATCATGCCGTTCACGAAGGCCACGTTGGTGCCGGGCTTCAGCATCAGGTGCAGGTCGGCCTTTTCCGAAAGAGCGATTTTGCGGGGATCGACCACGATCAGGCGCGTTCCCCTCATCACCGCCTGCCGGATCTGCATGCCGATCACCGGATGGGCTTCTTCGGGGTTGGATCCCACCAGCAAAATCACGTCCACATCCGTAGTAATGTCAGAGATGGGGTTGGTCATGGCTCCGGACCCCAGAGTCATGGCGAGACCGGCCACGGAGGCAGAGTGACACACCCGGGCGCAGTTATCCACATTGTTGGTGCCGAAGGCGCAGCGCACCATCTTCTGAAGCATGTAGCAGTCTTCATTGGGAGAGCGGGAACAGGCAAAGCCCGCCAGAGCATCAGAACCGTAAACCGTTTTGATTTCGGTGAATTTTCTGGCAATAAGATCCAGAGCCTCGTCCCAGGTGGCTCTTTCAAATTCCCCTGTATCCTGATTCTTAATCAGCGGGTAGCGGAGACGCTCCGGCGAGTGCACGAAATTAAAGGATCCGAACCGGCCCTTGACGCACAAAAGGCCCTTATTGGAGGGGCCATCGGCCGGCATGACGTCCAGAATGGTGTTGTCCTTTACCAGGAGATAGAACTGACAGCCGGTAGCGCAGTGCGGACAGGTGGTCAGCACCTTATTTACCTTGCTGGTCTGATACTTCCGCATGTTTTTGGCCACCAAAGCTCCGGTGGGACAGGCTGCGGCGCAGTTGCCGCAAAGTTCGCAGGCGGTATCCTTCCAGTCCTTGCCGAAGGGAGCCTCGATAAAGGTTCTGGTGCCGATTTTGGAGGCGTTGAGCACCCCGTTTCCCACCACGCGGCTGCACATGCTGACGCAGCGCTGACAGCCGATGCAGAGATCCGGGTAGTACGACAGAAAAGGATGCTCCGTCTTGTTGGGCAGCTTCTGCGCTTCATTGGTCTTATAAGGGTTTTCCAGCGGGAGCTCGAACTCCTGAGCCAGCTTCTGGAGCTCGCAGTCGCCGGTTTTGCTGCAGCTTAAGCAGCGCACATCATGATGGGCCAGCATGAGCTGGAGCACCATCTGCCGGGCCAGCTTGACCTTGTCTGTGGCGGTGAGCACGGACATGCCATCCCAGATCCTGGTATTGCAGGCCGGCACCAGATTGTCTGAGCCGTCAACCTCCACCACGCACATGCGGCAGGAGCCGATTTCGTTGACGTTTTTAAGATGACACAGGGTAGGAATGTAAATGCCGTTACTCCGGGCCACCTCCAGAATGGTCTGCCCCTTCGCGGCCTGAAACTCCCGGCCGTCTATGACAATGCGGATCTTATCACTCATTATAAAAGACCTCCCTTCATGGTGCCGCTCCCGAACACATCGCACCGGAGGCATTTGCCGCACTCCTGCATGGCCTCCTCATGGGTCATGCTGTTCTCCACCGGGCAGAAGCTCTTCTTTCTTTCCCGGGCGGACTTTTCTGTAAGATTAACTCTGCCCATATGATGCCTCATGTTGCCGCGGCTTTCCGGAATTTCGATGTTCATCCGGTAATGGTGGTGGTAGCCCAGATACGAATCGATGTTCATGGCGGCCACCCTCCCGGCCCCGATGGCCAGAATGGCAGTGGCCGGACCGCTGACGCAGTCTCCGCCCACAAACACTCCCGGATGATCCTTCATGGCCGTGGTGGTGTCAGTGATAAAGCAGCCCCGGGTATTCTTTTCATAGACAGAGAAGCCGTCAGACACAATGGACTGACCGATGGCCATGAAGATCACGTCGCAGGGGATCTCGTATTCCTCCTTGTCAGCGTCTCTTACCATGGGCATGCCGGTATTGCTGTCATAGAAGCTGGTAATCTGAGGCTTCGTAATAAGACTCTTAATATTCCCGTTTTCGTCCACCCGGATCTCGGAAGGCGCATACATGGTCATAAGCTCCACGCCCTCTTCAATGGCTCCCTGGATCTCCGAAGGCAGCGCCGTCATGTCCACCTGCGGTTCTCTTACAGCCAGAGTTACCGAAGCTGCGCCGCAGCGCACTGCGGAACGGGCGCAGTCCATAGCCACATTGCCGCCGCCGATAACCACCACGTTCTTGCCGGTAAAGTCCGGAATATCTCCGTGGCCAATGCGATCCAGCATCTCCACCGCGGAAGCCACATTGGGGTTGTCATAGTTCTTGATGGGAATTACCCGGCCCTTCTGCGCTCCGATGGCGATATAGACCGCGTCATATTCCTTCTCCAGTTCCTCCGTGGTGACATCGGCGCCGATGCTGACATTTAGCCGCACCTCGATGCCGCCTACCGCCAGAATGGCCTTAATGTCTTCATCAAGACGATCCTTGGGCAGCCGGTACCCCGGAATGCCGTAGCGCAGCATGCCGCCCAGCTTTTCCTTCGCCTCGTAAACCACTACGGAGTGCCCCATCCGGGACAGGAAGTAGGCACAGGTAAGGCCGGAGGGGCCGCCTCCCACCACGGCGATTTTCTTGCCGGTATCCACCATGCGGGGGGCCGGGGGAATCCTGTCGGCATGAATCTGATCCACGGCGAACTTCTTGAGGCCTCTGATATTGATTTCCGCATCAATGAGAGTTCTCCGGCACTGGGATTCGCAGGGACGCTCGCACACAAAGGCGCAGGCGGTGGGGAAGGGATTGTCTTCTCTTATAAGATTGATGGCATCGGAGTATCGGCCGTCCTTGATAAGAGCGATGTAGCCCGGAATGTTAACATTGGCCGGACAGTTATACATGCAGGGCACCTTTACCGAGACGCTGGCCTGGCAGCGATGGTGATTAATGTGATAAAGGTACTCGTCCTTGAAATTCTTGATGTTGGCCAGCACCATGTAGGCAGCTTCGTAGCCGATGGCGCAGTCTGCTGTTTCCTTGATGGTCTGCGCCAGCCACAGCATATCCACGTACATATCCATGTCCGCGCTGCCGTCCAGCACCTTCTGAAGCATGTTCTCCAGCTGCTCCAGGCCCTTGGCGCAGGGCACGCACTTGCCGCAGGTCTGGCTGCGGGCGGTGCGGAGATAAGCGATGTGAGTTGAGATGCAGCAGACCCCCGGAGGATTGGCCACCACTCTTTTCTGGAAGGTGGACAGAAAACTGGTTATCAGTTTGCTGCGCTGAGTGTTCTTCAGCTCATGTTTCTGTTCCATAGGATTACCGTAAAAGCGTTAAGAAAAGTCCGGGCAGGAAACCGGCTAACCTGGTGGCTGCCTGCCGCCGTAAAAAAGGATTAAAAAGACTTCCGACCGGTTCGGGGGAGTATCCGAAGTCCCGGCGGACAAAAAAACTGATCTTCGCAATTTTACTTTTTTATGGTGGTGAAACACCTTAATTAAGCAGGGAATTTTGACAGATGTCACTCATAAACAGGCTGTTCCGCTGTGAATTCCATGCTCCGCATATGCTTCATGAAGCCGGGAACATTTTCAGGAACAAAATATCATGAAGCATCTCTGAAAAAGACATAATGCAAAAGCATTACTGTCATCTCCATTGATTTTCATGATGATATTTCAGCATGTGATTTTGCAATAATCTTCATTTTGGTTGTTTTTTAGTCACACAGATTCCCAAAATCAGCCATTTCATAAAAATTCGGGGTTACCCAAACGAAATTCGTTGACAAACTATATTGATAATCTATACTTTGGCTGTTGTTTTTCACTAACAGTCATTGAATTGAGGTTTTTTCATGACACAGGTAAGTACGGACATTGCCAGAAATCTATCAACTGCCCAAAAACAGGCGAGTTATGACAAAGCAGCCAAACTGCTGCTCAGCAACAAGGATGTTCTGGCAAACATTCTGAAAGAGTGCGTTTCGGAATTTCAGGAGTTTGACAGGAAATTCATCAGGGACAAGTGCCTTCTGGACGGGGTAAGCGTTGACAAGTATTCCGTTGACTGGGATGCGCCGGATGATGGCAGCGTCGGCGCTGAAAGCATTATCGGACTCAATACTGAAGATAACACCATACTCGAGGGCAAGAGAAACTTTGATCTCCTGTTTGAAGCTCAGGTGCCCGTAACCGAGAATAACAGGCGGCGCCGCAAGAAGGCAAAGGGGCATCAGAATGCTGCGGCTTCAGGCAACGAAGACTCCGCCTCTTCTTCTGATGAGCCGGAAAAAATTGTTTTGATGTTCAATTTGGAAATCCAGCAGGATACCAGCCCGGACTATCCCCTGATAAACAGGGCTATTTTTTATATCTGCCGGATGATTGGAAGGCAGCAGCGCATGATCAAGGATTTTGACTACAGCAAGATGCGCAAGGTCTATTCCATCTGGATTTGTCCCAATCCTAAAAATGAAACGAGCAATCGCATTTTCAGATACCGCTTTCAGCCGTATCAGGCGCTCAAAGAAGCGCTCAAGAACAATAAGACATATGTTGACGAGAGTGATGAGCTGATGAAGACATTGCTAGAGGAGAATCAGCACGATTTGATGGAAATTATTTTTATCTATGTTGCCAATAATCAGCTGGATAGC
Organism: Succinivibrionaceae bacterium UBA3769; assembly: GCA_002372325.1. Taxonomy (GTDB): domain Bacteria; phylum Pseudomonadota; class Gammaproteobacteria; order Enterobacterales; family Succinivibrionaceae; genus Succinimonas. The sequence continues at coordinate 13,334 of DFFT01000058.1, forward strand.
CCAACTCCGGTCATAAAAATGCTGGGAAACCTTTTTTCACGGCAAAAAACAGTTGATGAACGGAAGAAAATTTTGGAAAATGAATTTGGCATCAGCATGACAAAGGAAGATACCGGGAGGATGAACGAAATGTGCAACATGGGACAAGCACTGTTAGATGAAGGGATTGAGATAGGCGAGGCGAAAGGGATCAAAA
>DFFT01000058.1:13656-14364 GCA_002372325.1 Succinivibrionaceae bacterium UBA3769
GGATCAAAATAGGCGAGGCGAAAGGCGAGGCGAAAGGGATCAAAATAGCTCGGCTTGGAAGCGTTAAGAACGCCAGAAAAGAATTGGGGTGCACCTGGGAACGGGCGATGGCCGTTGTCGGCGTTCCTGAAAACGAGTACGAGGAATACAAGGAAATGCTGAAGAATGAGGGGCTGGCTTTGACCTGACAGCGACTCCGGTTTTAGGTGTTTCCTTGTTTATGCCTGCGGTGAGACAGAGGCCTCTGTACGCTTTCTTCTTGCCGCTTTTGCATTCACATCGGGGCGCTCTTAGAGACAGAAAAGGGATGGACAACATGTGCAATTTGGGACAGGCCTTGTTGGATGAGGGGATTGAGATAGGCAAGGCGAAAGGGATTGAGATAGGCAAGGCGAAAGGGATCAAAATAGGCGAGGCGAAAGGCGAGGCGATAGGGATCAAAATAGCTCGGCTTGGAAGCGTTCAAAACGCCAGAAAAGAATTGGGGTGCACCTGGGAACGGGCGATGGCCGTTGTCGGCGTTCCTGAAAACGAGTACGAGGAATACAAGGAAATGCTGAAGAATGAGGGGCTGGCTTTGACCTGACAGCGATTCCGGTTTTAGGTGTTTCCTTGTTTATGCATGCGGTGAGACAGAGGCTATGTACGCTTTCTTCTTGCCGCTTTTGCATTCACATCGGGGCGCTCTTAGAGACAGAAAAGGGATGG
>DFFT01000064.1:0-3686 GCA_002372325.1 Succinivibrionaceae bacterium UBA3769
TGGCGAGGATTATCTTTGCCTCCCGCACCGGAGAAAGCGTGAGGTGCTTCCGGCTTCTTCAGGAGATCCTGGCGGGAAACGGCATTTCACCCATGGAATTTGCCTCCTGCGTGCACAACGGGAATGCGGGGGTGCTCTCAATTATCCGGAAGTATCAGGGCGAGGTTACCGCCGTAGCCGGGGCCGAGAGCACTCTTATGGCCGGGCTTACCGAAGCCCGGGCCGCGCTGGAAGCCCGGCCGGAGGTTAACCGGGTGCTTCTCGCGGTATCCGAAGAAAACCTGGAGAACTGCCGGGAGGTGTTAACGGAGGTGCCGGATTTCGGGGGGGATTATGTTCTGGCTCTGGCGCTGTCCCGCTGTCCTGAGGAGTTCCGGGAGGAGGAGCTTCCAGCAGGGGCGGAATCAGCAGAGCGGCTTTTTACCCGGCGGCTTCACGGCGTTACTTTGATCGGGTTTTGCGAGGAGCGGGATCGCTGTCTCTCCGGCCGGGAGCTGGGGGATGCCCTGGCCCGGGAGCTTAAGGACAGGATCTGACAGGAGGCCGGCCCTGATAAAAGATTTTGGGGCTCTTCAGGCTGAGAAGCAGGGAAATACAGTACAGGCGGTTTGGAAAGATCAGCGAAACCTATGGGAAAATTAGTTTGCGCCTTAAGAAGCTTTACCACTCTTCTGGTTTACGGAGTGTTTTCCGGAGGAGCCGTGTTTAATGGCACGGTGGTATACCTTCTTCTGATAATCCTGATCAGGGATCCCCGGAAACGGCAGCTGGCTCTCCGGAAGGCGGTAAAAACCGGCCTTAAGTTTTTTCTGTTTCTGTCCGGCATTCTGGGGGTTTTCCGGTATGTTGACAGTGCCATCAGAGATCTCAAGGATCTCCGCGGGGCCGTGATCATCGCCAATCATCCCTCCCTGGTGGATTTTATTATCATTATCTGCTGCCTTGATGAGCATGCCATCACCATGGTTAAGAATTCTCTTACTCAGGGCTTTATGAAATACGTCATTAAGCACTTGGGCTATGTGAACAATCAGTCCTCTTTGGAGGAGATTCGTGAGGCGATAGCTTCGGGGGACAATTTGCTGATATTTCCGGAAGGCACCAGAACCCGGAATCCCGAGGCTCTTTCCTTTCAGAGAGGAGCCGCCAATCTGGCCATTCGCTTCAAAATGCCCATTCAGCCCGTATATATTTACTGCGACGCTCCCGGGTATCTCTCCCGGGGCTTTATGTCCCTGAAGGTGCCCGAGCATGTGCCCCGTTTTTGCATCCGGAAGGGGGAACTGATGCAGCCTGAGGATTTTCTGGAACCGGACAAGCTCCCTTCGGTAAATGCAAGACATCTGACAAAAAAGCTGGAAACCATGTATGATGAATGGCTGTTAAACTGCCGTAACGGCCAAAATCAGCAGTAACACACTGTTTTCGGGTAATCCGGAGCCGCAAAGCTATGGAATGAACACGGAATTTTTTAACTCACGATGCGAGGTTATATGAGCGAAGATCTGACGCTTAAAATCAAGGAAATGATTATCTCCTCCCTGAATCTGGAGGATATTGCCCCGGAGGACATTGATACCGAGGCTCCGCTTTTCAATGAAGGGCTGGGGCTGGATTCCATCGATGCTCTGGAGCTGGGGCTGGCTATCAAGAACACCTTCGGAGTCACCATTAACCCGGAGTCTGAGGATGTGAAGAAGCACTTCTATTCCGTTAAGACCCTGAAGGACTTCATTGAGGCTTCAGGAAAGAAGTAAGCCTTACTGAACCGAACCGGGAGACTCAGGTGATCCCGGTTTTCCGCGTTTACGCATGGCGGATCTCGGATTATCCGCTTATGCCGCATGACTGCCTGACCGCTGCCGTGTTATAAGGCTCTGCAAGTTCGCTCATGCGGGGGCAAATAAGCAGTTCTCCCCTGGCTTCAATGCAAGCCTTTCATCATCTCTCCGGACTTAACTGTTACTTAGAGCGTTCGTCTTCGGGGTTCGGGTAGGTGTAGCTTTTGGCATTATTGACGATTCCGGATATGTCAGCATTTTTCGGAATCTTCCAGGAGCTGAGAGGCTGGTTAAACGATTTGGCGCCGTCAAACATGTTTCTCATGTTTACGCCTGCCCGGAAGGCCCATTTATCAAGAGGCTGATTAAAGGCTTGGGCATTATCGAACATGCGCTCCATGTTAAAGGCATCGGAGACGTCCCAGTCGTTAAGAGGCTGGTTGAAGGCTTTGGCATCTCTGAACATATTCGTCATTTCATTTACCTCGCCGGTGTTCCAGCTTCCGATGGGCTGATTGAAAGATGAAGCCCCTGGAACATGCCGCCCATAAACTTTACCTTGCCGGTATTCCAGTTCCCGATGGGCTGATTGAAGTTTTTAGCCTGATAAAACATCGACCGCATGTCATGAACATTTCCGGTATTCCAGCTGTTCAGCGGCTGGTTGAAGGACTTGGCTTTTCGGAACATCTGTCTCATGCTGACTGCTCCGGAGACATCCCAGTCTGCCAGGGGAGCATTAAAGCTCAAGGCATCCCTGAACGTACGGGTAAAATCTTTGATTTCAGGGCCGACTGCAATGTTTACAGATTCAAGATTCCAGAACCCTTCAAAGGCGCAGGCCAGAGAGGTTACCTGAGGGGTGAGAATAACCCGGAAGCGGATATCTTTCAGCGGAGTGCGGCTGTGGGCTTTCCAGAAAGGATTCCTGGCCAGCCGTTCATTTTTGTAGTTATCATCAGCATAAAGATCTTCGTCGTCATCATCGAGCGGACATTCACGCGGGGTTTCACTTCCCCATGCTTGCTCGCATTCCTCCAGCGAATTGCATTTGATAAATTTTATCGACTTAATGACGGAACCGCATTCGTAGTCAGATTCATTCCTGGAAATCGTCTTTTCAAGCGGGAGGGGGCAGCCGGCAAATTCATAGTTGATGGTCAGGGATTCCAGACGGTTTGCAATAATGTCAGATATGAGGTTGTCGGTGATGTCCTCAGGGGAATTCAGCACCGGATTCAGTTTATTCTGATACATGATGAGCGCAAGTATGGTACCGGATGCAGCGATTATGCCCGCAATGATGGCGGCATTTATAAGCTTTTTCCCGAAGGATCCGTTCCGGGGGTGTTCGCATCTGCGGGGAACTCCGCAAAAACAGCAGTATTTGGAATCAGCGGCTATTTCTTTGCCGCATTTCTGGCATCGCATGGCAGGCACTCTAACGATGGTTAAATGTTAACAAATTATTATATTTGGCTATGTTATTCATTTTGTGATATCTGTCAATGACTGTTTTGAAAGAGGGGGCGGAGGAGCAGGCAATCGGGGGAGAAGAGGGGCGGAAACGACTCAGGAGACTTGGTTTGGAATGCAGCATGCCAGAGAGCATCAATCTCTGAGGGATGACTGATACATTGTGTTCGGGGCCAGTCAAATCGAACTGACAATGCCAATCACGGACACACCTGAAGATCGGGAGATTCTTGCCTGTGGCAAAATGGCGAAAGCCGGGAAAGCAAAGCATGGAAAGAAAGGGAGGGATCACCGATGCTTTCAGGCATGAACGGCAACTTGGTTTACAGCAGATCTGTTCCGTTGAGACACCTCCGCAGGCGAGGACTTCAAAGTAAATTGAAGTTTGTTTGAAGTTGTCTTGAAGTTTGTTTGAAGTAACATTGAAGT
>DFFT01000064.1:3765-15216 GCA_002372325.1 Succinivibrionaceae bacterium UBA3769
TTGAAGTTGATGTTGAAGTTGATGTCGAAGTTGTATGACACTCATGCAGGAAAGGACTTCAAAGTAAATTGAAGTTTGTTTGAAGTGATATTGAAGTTGATATTGAAGTATTATTGAAGTATTATTGAAGTATTATTGAAGTATTATTGAAGCAGTTCAAAAAAGGGAGACGACCGCAATGTTTTTGGAAGAGATTATCGAAGACGCGCAGCTGGAAAATGACAGGTTTGAAGCCAAAGCCATGCTAAATCATAATGATGTTGTTGGCTGGCTCAAAAGCATTGCCGGATTTGCCAATGCAGGCGGGGGAGATTTTTACATTGGCGTGGAAGACAAAACAAATAAATTGATTGGTTTTGACAGAAAAGCGGCTGATAACGAAAGAAATTTTTTTAATAAGCAGGTGAATGAACATTTAACCCCAAGACCATTAATGAATATTTCTTTTGTTCCATATCAAATAAACGGAAAAGAACGCTTTATAATCAGAATCAGAATTGCGGAATCACAGGTAAAACCAGTGATTCTCAAATATAAAAATATACCGGCAATTTATATGAGACGCGATGGTTTTACGAATGGTGCTACGTATGAAGAAATTATAGAAATGTCCATTAAAAGCAAGAAAACGCAGTATGATGTTTTGGTATCAGATGTAAAATATGACCCCTCCAGACTGTCGGATCTTAGCTCCTTTTATGAACGTCATAATAAAGGAGCCAGACTTAAAGAAAACGCATTACAATCATTGGGTTTTATGAATAATGATGGCTATTTATTAAATGGCGCCGTGCTGTTTTTGGATAATTACCATGAAGGAAAAACTGATGTGCAGTGTTCGGTGTTTTCCGGATTCCATAAAGGAAGTGAAAGAATTGTTACTGTAAATAAATTCAGCGGAAATATAACCTCTACAATTGATTACATAATGAATTTTGTGACTCAAAGAATGAATCATTCTTTTATAAAATTAAATGACGGGAGAATTAATATAGATTCATATCCTGAAAGAGCTTTATTTGAAGGGGTGATAAATGCTGTAGTTCATCGCGATTACTATTTGGATGGTACGCAGATACAGGTTGATATATTTAAGGATCGCCTGGAAATATCATCGCCGGGAGGTTTTTACCGAGCTGAAAAATTAGGTAAGACTTATGATTTATCGGGAGTTATTTCTAAGAGAAGAAATGAACTTATTGCCGGTGTTCTGGTGGCCTGCAAAGTAATGGAAGCTGTCGGTACCGGTTTTGATAAAATAATGCATGATTATGCCGATGCTGACAGTGAACATAAGCCGTATGTGTACTCATCATCAGATCATTTTACCCTGGTGCTTCCTGATTTAACCTATGAGCGGGGAGTTGCGGATACAAGCGTTCCTGTGCTGAATTTTGCGCCGGTTCCTCAGGGCACGGATTTCGACGAGAAAGTATTATCATTTTGTTATGCAAAGGCCCGTAAAGCTTCGGAAATTGCGGCACATCTGGGAATAAGCGATTCCACATACTTTAGAAAGCGCGTTCTTGCTAATCTGGAAAATAACAATTATCTTGAGAAGAGTAAAATCTCAAAAGCATCATACTATAAAACAAATCCCGATATGGTTGTCCTGGCATAACTTAGGATAATTATTGCCGAGGTGTTAAAATGGCCAATCTCAATGAATTCGAAAGAGCGATAAAGATTCCTTTAGTCCAGTCTCTTTTAAGATTTGAGGACGTAGAACTCACGGATGCGGAAACTGAGAAGCTCTTAACTAATGAAAGCCTGGAAATACCTGAGTTTTCAGAAGAAGAGTCGCTCATTATTAATAATGTCCTTAATGCTTTAACCTATTTGCAGTCTCTGGATATTTCAAAGGTTAAGGCTGATATGGATTTATTTATAAAGCTAAACTCTCTGCTCGCCATGGATCAGGCTTTATTTACCGGATCTTTGCGAAACGGATTTTGTTCCATTCCCTGCATCGGGCAAATTCCCGTGCCTGCAGAGGAAACAGTTAAAGAGGAAATTGCTAAACTAAACAGCATTTCTGCGGCTCACAGTTCTCCGGAAAACAATTCTTCAGATAACTATAAACTGATTGCTTCGGAATGCTTCTGTAATCTGGCAAGATTGCAGCCTTTTTGGGACGGCAATAAAAGAACCGCGCTTTGTTTATGCAATATGGAATTACTGAAGCATGATTTTGACCTGCTAATTATCCCCAAAGACAAATATGCCGGTTTTGAAGAGCGGTTAACCCCTTTCTACAAAAAGGAAAATGATGATGTTATCGGGTATCTGGCCCGAAATTGCTTTATGAAGCAGCGCTGCTAACGGGGATAAGAGCTGGGAAAACAGAGCATAGGGAAAACAGAGCATAGGGAAAACAGAGCATAGCAGGGCAGGCATGGGATGACTATGGCCGGATACGGAGTACGGGTGAATGCGGCGGCCTCTCGGAATTTCTTCCGGAATCTGTTATCTGTGATACCGGTACAGGTGGTTTCTGAGTGTTTTCTGCTAAGATCCTGAAGCTGCTTGTTGGTATTGGCCTGTCTGTTTTTTTTTGGTTTTGACAACCATCGCTTTCGCTATCTAAGAGAAGTATGTAATGTCCGCCGCTGATTCCTGCTCCTGTCCGGGCTGTTCCGGAAACCTGGTTTTTGATATATCCGCTCAGGCTCTGACATGTGCTCATTGCGGCGGGAAGTATCCTGTTCCCGAGTATGACCGTCTCATGTCCCAAAGATCCGGATCCGCGGCAGTCCCGGAGGATGATGCTTCAGTTCCGGAAGATCACGGGAATGATCAAGCCTCCCGGGAAGCAGCTCCGCATGAGCCCCATGAAAGCGCTGCCCCGGAAACTGCCGCTCCCGCCGTTTATGCCTGCTCCTCCTGCGGCGGCGAGATTACTCCCGGCATTCTGGGGGCCACGGATACCTGCCCATTCTGCGGCAATGCCATTGTGCTGGCCGACAAAATCCGGCGGCAGCGGGAACCGGACATGATCATTCCTTTCGCTCTGGATAAAACAGTGCTGATGGATAAATACCGGGAGCTTCTCGGGAAAGCCCGCTTTGTTCCGGACAGCTATATGGCGGAGGCCGCCCCGGAACGCATTCAGGCCCGTTATGTTCCATTCTGGCTTTATGATGTTTCCGCGGACGGCAGTCTTTCCTTCGAGGCGAAACTGGTGGAGCATATCGAGGAGCGCGGGAGATCCCGCACCGTTACCCATAAGTTCCGGGGCAAAGCCTCCGGCCACCGCTCCTTCCGTAATATCCCCCAGGATGCCACCAGCGAGGTTGACGATGAAATCTCCCAAAGTCTGGAGCCCTATGATACCGGCAAGGCTCAGCCCTTCAGCTATTCCTGGCTTTCCGGTCTGGATGCCCGGATTTTCAACATGGATAACCGGGCCAGCTTTGAACCGGTAAAGACCAGAGTGCGCGCCTCCATGGAAAGCTATCTTGTGGATGCTGACAGCTATACCAAGTATAAGGTGCTGGAAAGCTCATATGAGATCACCCCGAAGAAAATATCCTATGCCCTTTTTCCGATTTGGACCATGGAATTGAGATGGAAGGGCGGCACCTGTCTTTTTGCCATGAACGGACAGACCGGCGCCTGTTCTGAAAACATACCCACCTCCGGCTTTAAGCTGTGGACATGTTCCCTGACCACCTGGTTTTTCTGCTCCATGGCTGTTTCTTATCCCTTCATTGCGGCCTATGAAGCGGAGCTGGTGGACAGTGAGATTGCGGCTTGCATTATCTACGGCATCCCGTTTATGCTCTCCTGGTGCTTTCAGCAGTTTGTCTGCGTGCCCTATCTTTTTAAAACCAATATCCGCTCTGGGATATCCGGAGCGCTGTTACTGATTCTGGGCGTTTTCGCTTTCCTGATCACTCTTGATGCCTATGAATTCTGGGAGACTTTGATTTCCTGCGGTATTATTCTCGGAGTTTTCTGGTGCGGCCTGGGATTTTCAGTCATGAAGGACGCGCTGTGGGATGAGCGTAAGAAGACCGCTCTGATGCTTAAGAAAGAGGCCGATTACTATGCCTGGGATTATGACTGCCGGGCTGACAGAGATGTGGAGCAGCTGTCGTAGTCCGGCGGGCGGGGCCGGATTAAAGATGATCGTGGCTTACGGCTCATTGTCAGCTGCGGCATATTGTCTTTGAATTTACCGGGATCCTTATGGATGATAAAATAACGGGAACAGGGCATGAAGGTGTCAGCAATGTTCTAAGGGTGCCGGCAATGACTGGTTTTGCGGCCGGAAAAACCTGCTGAAATACGCTCTTTCTGTTACAGTATCTGCATCTAAGCGAATTGGAGCCTCAACTGGAATGAATACTCGGGATGAAATATTTGCCGGTCTTAAGGAAATGCTTGAGACTGATTTTGAGATAGAGGGAGATCGCATTACCAGGGAAGCTTTCCTGGGAGCGGATTTGGATTTCGACTCCATAGATGCCATTGACATGATTGCCGAGCTTCAGAGAAAGCTCAAGTGCCGTTTTACCCCGGAAGATTTCAAGGCGGTTAAAACCGTGGGAGATGTGGTGGAAATTATTTATGCTCGGCTGCAGGAAAATGCCTGATGCCAAGAGAGCCTCTTAATTTTGTAGCGGAGCTTCTCAAGCCCGGCAGAAGCTGCCGGCCGGCTTTTTTCCGGAATGATGCGGTGCTTTCCCTGGAGCAGGTCTTTGTCATGGCCTGGGACATCTGCGTGCATCTCCCGAAATCCGCCGCCGGCGATACCGTGATTCTGGCGGTGGATGATTCCGCGGAGCTTCTGGCCGGCATTCTGGCGGTCTGGATCTGGGACGGCGTTCCCATGATTCCCAACGGTTTTCGGGAAGAGGCCCTCCGCAAGGCCGCCGCCTTTGGCAGCATCATTGTGAGCAAAGGCAGCATCCTCCGGGAAAATGAGGTTTCTCCGGGGTTTCAGGATTCCGCTGCCTTACTGGATATCACAGATCTTTCCCGGGATCCTGAGTTTCGGGAGGTCTCAATTGCGGAGCGCCGCCGGGATTTTCGGATGAGCCTGGAGGATCTTTCCCTGGAGGATCCCTCCCTTTTGGAGCTTCTGCAGCTTACCTCGGGGAGCACCGGCGAACCCAAGGTTATCGGCCGCACCCTGGCCGGCCTGATGAGGGAGGTCAGCGCTCTGGATTCTCTCGGCATTATCAGAAAAGATCTCCTTTCCCTCAGCGTTTCCACCGTTCCTAATTATCATGCCTACGGCATAATGTTCCGTTTCTTCTTCCCTCTGGCCATGGATATTCCCGTTTATGATGCCATGCTGCGTTACGAGGAACAGTTTTCGTTGCCGGAACGTCTGGGGATCCCTTATTACACCGTGTCCAACCCCGGTTTTCTGAAACGCCTCAGCGCTGAGGGCTCACTCAGGAACTGCCGGCTCCTTATTTCCGCCGGCGGCCGTCTTACCGACAAGGCCAGAGTCCGGGGACAGGCCTTTTTCGGGGGCGAGGTGCTGGAAATCTTCGGCAGCACTGAAACCGGAGCCATGGCCTATCGCTACACCGGAGACAGCGTTGCCCTGTGGCGTCCGGTGCCGGGGAACAGGTTTTATGTGGCGGCCAGGGATACTCCGGAAAGCGGCACCGAAGTTATTCTCATGACAGCTTCAGGAGAGGGGCTTTTTCTATTAGAATCCCCTTATCTGGAAAACGCCGCTCTTACCGGAGCGTTCCAGGGCCGGAAGATCCCGGTATTTGCTTCCGGAGATGCAGTGAGCATTTCCGGGGAGGGCTTCCTGACCCTGCTGGGCCGGAGGGGGCGGCTTATAAAAATCGAGGACAACCGTGTTTCTCTGGATGAGGTGGAGGCCGGCTTTTCCTTTATTCCCGAGATTCAGGATGCGGCAGTGGTTTCCTATGACAAGGACGGCCGGGAGGGCACTTTGGCATTTGTCACGCTGAATGAGCAGGGCCTGAGGACACTGGCTGCCACCAGCGCCGGAAAGATGATAATCGGTTTTCGGAATATTCTCCGGAACCATATGCTGCCTCTGGCCGTGCCCCGGAAATTTATTTTTCTTCCGGCCATGCCGGTTAATGCCAATGGCAAAACCGACTATGTGAAGCTTAATGCCCGGGCCCGGGAGCTGGAAACCGATCTTTCCCCGGATGAAATGCTTGATGAATGGGAAACGCGGTATGACTGATAATGCTCCCGGCGGATATGCCAGAACCACTCAGGATGTGATAAACGCTGCTGTTCCGGAAATGCTGGAAAGCCATCCGGACGGGGTAAGCGCGCTGACGCTGAAATGCCGGATAGAGCCGGATATGGTATGGTTTAACGGACATTTTCCGGGTAATCCCGTCTATCCCGGAGTGGCGGCTTTGGATCTCGTGGTAAGAAGTCTCCGGCATTTCTTCGGCTTTGACAGCGAAAGCTTTATTATGACCATTCCCCAGATGAAGTTTCCGAAACCGGTGTTTCCGGGAGCGGCCCTGACGCTTTCCGTTTCCTGGAATGCTCCGGAACTGAAGTGCTCCTTTCAGATAACGGGGGATCCGGAACCGGGGAGCTCCGGAGCGCCGGCGATGCATGCCTCCGGCAAAATCATTTTCCTCCGGGAGCTCTGACGCTGCGGAAAATCCGGCGCCGGTCAGCAGCATGAAAGGGTATCAGCAGCATAGAAAAACAGCAGGAAAGAAAGCAGCAGGAAGAAGAGGACTTTATGTCAGAACAGGTTTCTGAAAACCCGGCTAACACGCATGAGACTCCGGAGCCGGAGGGAGACGCCGTCCGGGAGGCCTCCTGGCGTCAGGAGCCGGAAAAAACCTTTCCCCTGGGCATCCTGATTGTTCTCAAGGTGCATGATATTTTCGGGGAACGGGCGGCTCTCATTCTGGTCTGGTTTATTTCCCTGTGGATCTGGCTGTTTTCCCCGGAGCTCCGGCTGAGTTCCCGGCACTATCTCCGCCGGATCTCCTCCTTTGCCGCAGCCCGGGGCGTCAGGCTGGGCCGGCTCAGCACCAGAAAGCATGTGTACGCCGTTTCCGTTAATTTTTTTGAGAGAATGCTGTCCTGGAAGGGCAGTCTTACCGTTGACCGGCTGATTTCAGAGGATAATGCCCACGAGAGAATGCTGGCCCGGGCTGCGCTTCCCGAGGGAGCCGTGATTATCGGGGCTCACGCGGGAAACTCTGAAATGCTCCGGGGCATGAACTCCTCCTGCTCTCAGAAGAAAATCACCTCCTTCATGTTTGCCCATCAGTTTCCCCGCCTGATGGAGCTTATCAAATCATTAAACTCCCAGAGCAATCTCAGCATTATTATGGCGGAGGAGATTACTCCCGCCACTGGCATGATGCTAAGCGAGAAGCTGGATGCGGGAGAGTGGATCTATATTATGGGAGATCGTCTTCTGGCCAGCGATACGCGCTATTGCGAGGTGGAGTTTCTGGGAAAAAAGGCGCGTTTTCCCCTGGGGCCCTGGCTTCTGGCCGCGATTTTCAAAAAGCCCGTCTATACCGTTTTTGCGGTAAAGATTCATGGAAAGTATCACCTGTATTTTCAGGAGGTGGGAGAGATCCGGATCTCCCGGAAAAACCGCAATGAGGATCTCCGGAAATATGTGGAGAACTACGCCCGTTTTCTGGAGGAGCTGCTTCTTAAGGCCCCGTACCAGTGGTTTAATTTCTTTGACTTCTGGGAGGAGTATTCCGAAAGAGCTGTAAATGAAAAAGGCGGAAACGAAAAAGCCGCTTCCGCAGAAGCAGTCTCAGGGGACAAAGCAACCCCGGATGATAAGACCGCCTTCTGATAATCAGGGGTGAGGAAGGAAGCTTCCGGCCCGCATCTTCATGCTTCAAGCATTTTTCTCACCGGCTCGCGCTTTCCGCTTTCGCCTTCCGGCCTTTGCGATTCTGGATTTTTCAGTTTCCCGTTCCGAAGCAGCCGTTTTCCGTAAAGACGTATTCCGCTCCGATCATAATGCCCCGGGCCTCCCGATGATGTCCTATTTCCGGGGTTTCCCATACCGGGAGATCCCGGGGGATGAAGGGGAGAAGCAGATCCAGGGGATCCGTGTCCGGATATTTGGCTTTGAGCTCGGTAAAGGTTCCCAGAACGATTCCGGAGACCCTGGCGGTGAGGCCCAGAGTTTTCAGGGCGGCGAAATAGCTTATAAGGCGTTCCGGATTTCCGTTAAGTCCCTCCAGCGCCAGTACCTTGCCGTCCGGCTCCGGCATGTACTGGGTGCCTGCCAGCTTGAGAAAGCAGCGGATATTGCCGCCGATAACCGTTCCCTGCATTTTTTTCCCTCTCCGAAAACCTCCCCGGGGCGTAACCAGAGGCGAGCGGGAGGAGGGGCTCTTCAGGAAATCCAGAAGCTCCCGGAGCCGGTTTCCGGTGGTGTCCCCCAGGACATTCATTCCGGAAAACAGCGCGCCCCGGCGTCCCCCGATGGCATAAAAGGCGTTCAGGAGCGCGGTGAGATCGCTGTAGCCCATGAAGATCACGTCCTTTCCGGGGAGGACGCTGTCCGGAAGGGGAGCTCCCGGCACGAGATCGCAGACTCCGGCCAGAAGCTCATTAGCCGTATCGCCCCCGGAAACGTCCATAATAAACCGGAGATCCGGATTGCGTCTGAGTTCAGTCATTTCCTGAACCTTGAGGTCTGTCCGGGTGAGGCCCCGGGGATCCGGTGTCAGTGTTCTCCCGCAGGCGGCGGGTAATCCTTCCCGCTCCAGAAGCCTCCGGAGCTTCATAATCAGGTCAAGCCGGCCGGAGGAGATGGCATTTGACATGGCGGTAAGGACAATAACGGGATTCATAAGAGGTGGCTCCTGATGTTTTTACGGGCAGGCTTGCTAACTTGGCGCTGAAGCCTAGAAGAAGCTAATTGAGCTGTAGTGCCAGATAACTCTTGCCTTACGCTTTATCAGTTTCGGAGCAGACTTGGTCATGATTTTTTTAACCTGGTTGAGCAGGCCTTTTTCTTCCGGACAGATCCGGGCATGCCAGGAACTGAACAGCTGAAACCACTCGGTTACAGACGTGTCTGATTCCGTCTGGAGCAGGTCGACATTGTGGTCTTCCGGATATTCGTCGATGTCATAATCGCCGCACTGAAAAACCACCAGCTCTCCGAATACCCCATTCAGATACTGGCGGCCGCTGATTTCCTTCAGAAAAGTCTTTGGCGTCCATTTTATGGCCGAAGAGTCGCCGGGTTCGCATTCAGTCAAAAGATCCAGATACTTAGTCAGGGAACTTCTTTGGCTTCCTGTAAGCAGCATGACGAGTCCCGGGCTGGTGTGGATTAAATGTCCCAGCTTTCTGAGACCGTAAAAGTCTTCCGGAAATTCCGTGACAACGATGATTTTGGCCTTCGGAGTCAGATATAAACCGACGATATGCCAGCGCTGTTTTTTGATTTTCTCATCAGTCATGATTCTCATGATTTTCAGGGATTCGGGATTTTTATGCGCTGCCGGGGAGGTGTTGGGGACATAGCTGTTTTTAATGGCCGGAACGCCGTCTTTGAGGTATCTTCCCTTCCATCTCCGGACAGTGCCTTCTGTTACTCCGGTCTCCTTTGCCACCAGCATGATCCGGCTTTCCCGGGCGCAGGCCAGGACGATCCGGGCCCGTAAAGCGCGATCCGGGTTACCATGGGCAACAATATCGTTAAGCTCCTGAATCTCTTCGGGAGTGAGAGTGAGCGTCTTTGATTCACTTTGCATGTGTTTGCTCCCCGGGGCGCAGTTTTAACCCCGCCTCCTGTTTCGCTGTATTTTCTGCGGCAGCAAGACCGCTGTAAAAGTCCGCATAGGTCTTAGGCTGATAGTACCGGAGCCAGCATTCTCCCATGGCGACGACAATGCTGGCAAATATGTCCGGAACCTGAGACAGCATAAAATTACCGGTATTGAAGAAGAATAACATGAATATCCGGGAGTTGTCTGTGAGTTCCTTAAATCTGGCAATGCCTGGGGAAGCCAGATTCATGCGGTGATCCGGGGCCGGCATCTTTAAGTTCTCGCGCTCCATGGCGTTTTTCATGACGTATTCCCTAAAGTCAGCCACCAGTATCCCCGCGGCCAGTATCATGAGAAGAGCGTTCCGGCGATCCGGGTTTGACAGCAGGAGACTTCCGGCAAAAATCCGGGGATCCCGTGAGATGCGCCACATGTCCGGGCTTGCCGGAAATTCGGTGAAGGGAGCCAGCATCTCCGCCAAAGCTGCATGGTCAGCGGTTCCGGCGGCGGCAATGACAAAGCGGGAGACTTTGGGTGTCTTTTCCGCATCCTCCTCCGTTTCCGCCAGAATCAGCTGAACCTTTATTCCGGAGATCTCCGCCGTGCCTGAGAACCGGGCGCGGCAGATTTTCCGGTCGGGTTCGGTAATGCTGACAAAGCCGTCAGTGAAATTTGCTTCCCGGAGGGACTTCACGCATTTCAGGGTATTGGGGAGCTTCATAAGGATGCATAAACCGGATTCCTGCGCCGCGGCCAGAATTTCCGGGGTGAGGACGCGGTATTCCAGAGTGAGGTACCGGAGATCGGGAAACTGCTCCTTAAGGAGCGGAAGTCCCAGCCTGAGAAACTCCGGGAGCTTCTCAGGCTGGAAATCGGCGGCGGTTCCGGACTTTGCAAACAGGGGAATCCGGGTGCGGGCGTCCGTTAGGGAGAGCAGGGTCAGATCGCCGCTTTCGGAAGATTTGCTTCTTTTCCCCTCACGGATAGCCATGAGCGCCTGACCGCTGCCTGTTATCGGGTCATCCCACAGAGCAAACTCAGCGCTGCCAAGCCGGCAGGAGGTAACGGTTAATCCGGCATTTTTAAAGGCAGTGCCGGAAAGAGCGGTAAAGATCTTTTCGGGGCCGGATGATTGAACCCGGTCAAGAAAGCGGGAGATGGCATCCTCTGTCAGGGCGGATGCTGGAATATCCCGGTTCAGAAAGGCCTCCAGGGTCATTTTGGCAAAGTATTCTCTGGGATCCCGCAAATCCGGAGCGGGATCTGCGGACAGGAGCTCGGTCACCAGAGCCCGGAGCAGGGCGCTTCCGGGAATGCTTCCGGGGGCGTCCTCCGGGGGCAGCGCCCGGTCTAAGGCCGCATCCAGTCCCAGGTAATCCATGGTTCCGGCGGCAATTCCGGCAAAGCCGAGATACTCGGAGACAAGCTCCGGAGCGCCCGTCAGGGTAAAAAGAGGATTCTTAGTGTCCTTAAAAATGTCTTTGAACTTTTTCCGCATGAATCTCATGAGATTGTCACGAGCCTTTGCGGCATCTTTTTCATTAGCGGGGGAGGCGGTATCGGCGGTCATAAAGAAAGCACTCTCAGCAGGTTATGGTAAAACCGGAGCAGCATACCCGCAAAGGGGAGATCTTCAAAGCATAAAAAGCTGATTTTGTTTGCCTGTCCGGAATTACGGGCCATTCCGCAGTTACTATTCACAGCCCGTAAAAAC
>DFFT01000125.1 GCA_002372325.1 Succinivibrionaceae bacterium UBA3769
GCCCGGCGACCGCAGCCACCAATAACAACAGCCATTACTATTATCCACCCATGCACCTTGGTTACGGGCATGAGCCGTAGGCCGGCACCTTCTTTCACTGTCATTCTTAAAATAACGTTCCGCCTCCGCAAGGGTGAGGCAGAAAACATGATCCCGGGTATAATTTCCGCCGCTAGTGCCGTACTGCCGGTTATTGTCATTTACTACTTCTGAAAGTTTGATCCTGCGTTGATCCTCAGCCGAGAAAGCCGCCTTCAGAAACTCGCTGTTAAGCCACTTCCGAAGATCACATTGCTCCCAGGTCATGGATACGTACTCATGATGATACTGTTTGCAGTCAAGGCCGTAACGACTCACCAGGAAAGCCTCATCGCCGTTAACCTCCAAAACCAGCCATTCTATGGGCTCTTTGGCATCACCGTTGTTCTGAGGGTAGCTGCCAAATTTAACGTACTCCCCGACCTTGACCCGCAAGGGCTTTCGGGTAGGATATTTGATGCCCTTTACGGTAATGCCGGCCTGTTTGCCGGAATCGGAGCTGGCATAAGACCGGAACCTTCCGATAACCTGAGAGAGCGCGGAGTTCTTCTCAAGAGCTGTTAGAGCGCTGTTATGAGAGCTCACAAATTTCCGGAAAAATTCCGGGGTGTCCCGGTTGTCCTGAAGCAGCTTCTCAAAGTGGGCTTTAAGATCCGGTACTGAGGGGAATAAATGCTCTTCAAAACTCACAAACCCGGAAACCGTCCTTTTGAGATTATCGTAGGAATTAGAATGCCAGACCTTTTCGGATACCTCCTTAAGAGCGGCGTCATAGGTGTTAAGGAGGCTGCTGAGACGGTAGGTCTGCTTTTCCCGGAGGAGCTTCCCCACGTAGTCATCAAAAGCCCGGGCGTTTTTGAACTGAAGCTCGCCCTCTCCGAATACAGCCCGATCCAGATCCTCCAGAACCAGCTTTAAAGCCTCCCGGGATTTTGCTTCCGGAATAGCGGCGGCAAAGAATTCCAGATCCCCGCGGTGCTCTTCAATGTACCTGATGTAACCGGAAAAACCTTTTTCGCTTTCCAGCTTCTTAAGGTATCCCTGAAGTTCGGCGGGAGAACTGAAGGCCTTATCTCCTATCCTGATATTTCTCTTGTCTGACAATGCATATCCCAGTATCCAGGCCGCCTGCATATCCGAACATTGCTGCCGGGAGATCTGCAAGGCGACATTCTGAAGGAGATTGCCGGCAGCAGCGCTCTTAATAACGACTCCCGCATAGAAGTCCAGAAAGGTGCTCTGCAAAAGCCGGAGCGATCTGGCAAAACCGGTATTTTCGGTTACCGCTGCAGTCACAGCCGCCTCGCCAAGCTCCGTGAGATTTGCGAATTCTCGCCCGCCGCAGAAGATGGTTTTAAGTTCCGGAAGAAGCTTATACATCAGGCGGTAAAAGACCTGATGGCTCGCTGCCGCATCCGTGTTCTTCTGAAGATTTGCTTCCGCTTCCCGGGAGATCTTTTCCAGATCGGGGGCAAAGAGACTGAAGTGATGGGTCAGAATACCTCTTCCCGCCTCCCGGATTCCGGCGGCGGGATCCTTAAGCATGGCCTTAACCAGAGACTCCAGAGTCTGATGCTTCACCCCGCCTAAGATGTAGGGGAGAAATTTCGGCTTCGCTTCCGAGGCTGAGCCTTCCCCCGGCACCGGCACGTCTTCGCCCCTGAGCCACCTTCTCACCTCGTCATAGCCCCAGCGTCTGTTGGGGTTATCCTTCTCATGACGATTGGAAAGATCCTTGTAGGTCAGTCCCAGCACCAGATCCTTAAGGCGGGGCGGAAAGTCTGCCGGGAAGCTGATTTTGCTGATGGCGGCCAGCCTGGAGTTCTCCTCCGGGGAAAGACCTTCATTCTGAAAGGGGGTAAAGCCGGTGAAGAGTTCAAAAACGGTAATGCCGAGAGCGTAGTAATCAGTCTCCCGGTGGAACATGCCCTGCACGGCCTCAGGCGCGGCATAGGCCGGAGTCATGCCGGTGCGGGTTACCAGAATGGTGTTTTTTCCGGCATCGGAACTGATGCCGAAATCAATAAGAACCACATGCTCGCAGGCATCATCCGGTATCAGGTTCCCTGGCTTAATATCCTTATGGAGGATCCCGGCATCATGGAGAGCCTTAAGACCTGAGATCACCGAAGGAATGATAAAGCTCCGGAGTTCGTTTTCAGAAAACCTGTCTCCGCCGGCCAGCACCTCGGCAAGAGAAGGATTGTCGTAAAAAGGAAGGACGGCATACTGATGTCCCTCATATTCTCCGAAGCTGACAACGGGAGCCACACAGGGACTTTGGAGATGCCTGAGCTTCTCAATCACTTCAGGCTTTACGGCATGCTCCCGGCGGTAGTATTTCAGGATAAAGCGCTGCCCGGCATACTGCCCCCGGCCGGAACAAAGATAGATGTCGGCTTCTCCGGACGTTACCTCCCTTCTGCTGTCAACATGAAAGTCGCCCAGGGCAATACCGGTGATGTCAGGAGCCGAGGAATTCTGCGTATTGGTTCTGGTGCGTTTCAGCTTTTCAGCAATAGAGGCATTGATTTGAGTTTCGGACATAAATACTCCGGCGCTGTTTACTGACAAATGTTAAATGCTGCTGATGCACTGTCAGTTTGACTGTCAGAAATGGGACGAACAGTTGAAATATAACTGATCGCCCCCGGCAATTATTTGAGGTGAATTATGTTTCTGAAAGAAGTTCCGGCATCCTCGCAAAACCGCCGTAAACATCAAAAAACAGAGTCCGGAATGATTTTACTGTCCAGTCCTATCTCCCGCAGCATTTCTTATACTTCTTGCCGCTGCC
>DFFT01000173.1 GCA_002372325.1 Succinivibrionaceae bacterium UBA3769
GACGAAATCGACAAGATCGCCCGCAAATCCGAGAACCCCTCCATCACCCGGGACGTCAGCGGCGAAGGCGTGCAGCAGGCTCTCCTGAAGCTTATCGAGGGCACTATTGCCTCCGTGCCTCCTCAGGGCGGCAGAAAGCATCCCCAGCAGGATTTTGTGCAGGTTGACACCTCCAAGATTCTCTTTATCTGCGGCGGGGCCTTTGCCGGCATTGACAAGATCGTGGAGCGCCGCGTGCAAAAGAACTCCGGTATCGGCTTCGGCGCCGAGGTATTCGGGGAAAGCAACAAGATGAGCCTTTCCGAGAGAATCGAGGCGGTGGAGCCTGACGACCTCAGCAAGTTCGGCATTATCCCCGAGCTTATCGGCCGTCTGCCGGTTATCGCTTCTCTGGACGAGCTGGACAAGGATGCTCTGGTTACCATCCTGAGAGCTCCTAAAAATGCTCTTACCAGACAGTACGAGGCCATGTTCAAGCTGGGCAAGGTCAAGCTGGAATTCACCGATGACGCCCTGGAGGCCATGGCAGACAAGGCCATTGAAAGGCATACCGGCGCCCGGGGGCTCCGTTCCATTATGGAGGGCATTCTCCTGGATACCATGTACGAGCTTCCTTCCAACAGCGATGTGGCCAAGGTGATCATCAACAAGGATGTGGTAACGGACGGACGGGATCCCATTCTGGTGTATGATTCACAGCTCTTAAGCACGGGATCTGGCTCATAACATCCTGACGGATAAAGCTTTTTCGGGAACTCCTGCTTAGGCGGGAGTTTTTGTTTTACGGGGGACGGAGGGAGTCCGGAGCCCGTTTAGCAGCTAAAAAAACGGCTGGTCATTACGGTGGATGACGCCCCTGATGTTCAGCTGGTACGGGCCTGAGATAGTCATTTGTGGTTTGGATTCCCTGCTATGAGTCGGGAGTGACATGCCACAGGAGGGTGATAATGATGTAAGTCCGGGAGCTACTAGTCAGCAAGTGGATATTCTAACCGGCTATCTGACAAAACTCCCGGTTCAAAAGACCCGGCGAGGATAATATTATGCCTGCAGTGCGTCTAGCCGTTCTACAACGCACTCATCGATAAAGCTGTTTAGCGTCTGATTATGTGTGATGGCGTAGATTGCGGCTCGTCTGTGGGTATCGGGTTTCTTAAAGCGAAGATTAAGACTTCCTTTGTAAGGGATCTCCGGTTCAGAACCTTCTTCTTCGCATAAAGCAAGATAATCATCTACAGCCCCATGGAAATCTTCGATAAGTTCCTGAACAGAAGTACCTTCATAGGAGATCAGAGAACGGATACCCTGTACTTTACCGTAGAGAATATTATCGGCTTCAGAGAATTCAACACTGCCGACATATCCTTTGTATTTAATAATGTTCACAGCAATCCCTCCTGTTCTAACTGCCGTATGAGCTGTTTAACCTGATATTCCAGAAGCTCTTTACGTGGATGTGGTTTGTGCAGCAAGATTTTCGATTTGTGTTTGTCATTCGTAAACATAACACGGGAGCCGCTTGTCCTCCCTTTGTTGCTTCGGCAGTAATTGAAGTGCTCCAGAAGCGTTTCAGCATCATCAAAGGTGAAGGTTTTAGGATTTGACTTCAGCTTGGCGATGAGTTTTTCTTTTTGACCCAAAATATGTACCTCCATACGCTGTCATAATAGCGTAGATGAGATTAAAAAGCAACTAAAATCAGTTGCATAATAGACTTTTTTGAGAAGGTAAGGTCTTCCCGAGAGCAGGTTTCCGCCGTTTTTCTTTTGGCGTGAAAGGAAAGTGTTTTGCGGATGGCGGACGGTATCGGGGCCGGCTGCGCCTTATTCCTGACAGCTTTTGTATGCGTGAGCTCTTTTTTTTACAATTTTTTAACCTTTTCGGATCTGTTCCGTTTATATTGCAGTGATTGACAGCAATTTTTTCTTTCACTAAGCGAGGGTACAAAAATGAGTCTCAGTCAGGCAAAGATTCTGATGACCGGTCTGGCAAAAATGCTGGGCGTCCCGGGGGATGTTATGGGAGATGACGGCATGTGCACCGTTACGCTGGAGCAGCCTTGGATGCCTCCCGTGCACATTGTCTACATTGATTCCGACAATTCCATGCTGTTTTTTGCGGAGATCGGCATTCTTGAGACTGAGCGGGAGACCGGGATTTTGAAGGAGCTCATGCAGCGGCAGTATCTGTTTTCCGAGACCAACGGCGTTACAGCCTCTCTTTCCGGGGACAACAATATGCTCACCGCGCAGTTTAAGTTTTCTCTTGCAGAGCTTACGGAAAATGATCTGGCCTTCCATCTCAACAACTTTGCCCGCGAAGTCGCCCGCATGAGGATCCTGGTTTACGGAGAAGATTTGGGCGCTGAGGCGGAACAGGCTGACAGTTCAGCCGATGCCGCCGCTGTCGTGCAGGAGAACTTTTTAGCGATTTGATGCTTTAATGCCGGTTTCCGCAGTGATAACGGCATTGATGACAGCAGGGAGATACAAAATGACAGGCGTTAATACCATTGCAGAACGGTTATACCGCAGATGAGCCCTTCGAGGATCTGTCTCCTGCGACAGGGACAGGCGCATCTGGTGTTACCGGTAACGATTTTGAAGACGTGGATGCGGGCGATATTATCAGCCAAATGCCCCCAAAGGGCGTTAAGCTGCCGGATAACATGCTCAGAAACGTAAAGATTCATAATTGCAAGGGACTTTCTCTGGAACAGATTGCCGCCATTGACAATATGAAAGCCCCAAAGACGCGCGGATTCTTATCGAATCTGTTTTCGAGCATCGGCCGTTCCCTGGTCAGGGGATTTAATGCCGTGAGATCTCTGTTTTCCGGAACGGATCTTTCCGGAGTTCTCCGGCAACGCACGGATGCCATTCGCAATATGCGCCCTGTAAAACTACCAGAGTTGCCTCAGGAAACCGTTCCCATTTCCATGGATACGGAGCAGATGGGGCGTCTTACCGGTCTGGGGAATAATAATGTCAGGCTGATTCCCTTTGCATCCTATGACAACGAAGAGGATCGCAATACCGAACATCTCCAAAAGAAGCTGTTCCCTCATGGAGAACCGCGGCTTGGCGACATCAAGCAGAATCCGAAGCTGCAGGACTGCTGGTTCCTGTCCTCTATAGCCTCTGTTCTCAATACTCAGGGCACTGAGAGCATTACCAGGCTTTTTTCTCACAGTGAAACAGAAGGCAATGTCCTCATAAGACTGGGAAAGAAACAGTACGATGTGCCTCTGGGACGCTACACCAATGGTTCAGAGAATTTCGGCAGCAACAGTGCCAACTGGGTAGTGGCGCTGGAAAATGCCATGCAGATGCATCTTCTGGCTACCGCTGATGATCAAAGTATCAGCCGGCTTCCCGATGACTCGGACAGCGTGAATATTCGTATGAAGTCCATGAATTTGGGCATCAAAGCGCTTATGGGAGACGGCACTGATGTCGCGGTGCTTCTTGCTCCCGAGAACAATATCGACGAAATCAAGGAAGCCATCAGAAACGGTCAGCCGGTATCCGTCGGACATAAGGGCGGAGTCTTTAAGGCTCTGGCTAATGGCATATCTCCCGGACATGCCGTATCTGTTATGGGGATGACTCCCAATGAGGATGCTCTCATTGTTCTGGATCCCTATGGTCAGGTGAAGAAGCTGAATTTTTCCGCTCTTGAAAACTGCTCTGTCGCCATTATGGATAAGCCGAAATGATGCGGAGAATAACGCGGAGAATAACGTGCTCTGCGCCAGACTGATTAAGAGAATCTTAAAAGCCCCCGGATATCCCGGGGGTTTTGCGCTTTTAGGGAGGAAAAAAAATGAGTGTCCGGCAAAGCCGGAACAAGCAGGGAGAATCTGCCGGGGAGATGAGCGCTTTCGCAGGTTTGCGGGATTTTTGTTTTCGGGAAGGCTTCTGAAACGGTAAAATTTCGGGAGCGGCCGTTTCGGCAGGGGGCGCAAAAAACACTGCCTGCCCAAATCAGCGGAGACCATTCCCATGAAAATATCAGATCAGAAGACTGCTCAGGGCTTTGTTCATGATCAGCTTTGTTCATGATCAGGCACCAAACCTTGTTTAGGATGTACGGCCTCAGGATCTTGCCGCCCGTCTTAGAACCATAATCAGCGAGCAGGGCCGAGATGTTCTTTCCCGAGCTCCCTTCAGCGTTTATACCAGCCTGACAGATGAGGGGATAACCCCGGATTTTGCCGGATCTGCGCTGGTCACGCTTCTGGCCGGCATCCATCCGGAGGCGGAGGGGAAACATAAGGAGGAGATTTCCGGCCTGATCCGCAAAAGGTGCTTTCTCAATGCTGCCATTTCGGATTTGCTGGCGGAAATGTACCTGCTGCTGTATTCGGATGACAGCCTGAGGTACCGAGATGATGACGTTAACGATGGCTTTCGGGAATTATGCTCCGAAGAATGGCAGTGCCGGTATTCTGGCGAAAGCACCTGGCGCGCGGTGCGGAGCGGGGTTCATATTGACTGCTCCTGTGAGGTTGCCCTGGTGTACGGGGTGCAGGATACGGACAAAGCCAAGCTGTTCTTAAAGCATCTCCTTGATGATAATCCCGGGGGTTTGGCGGACAGGCTTGGCGCGGAAATAGGAAGCCATCTGGACGAGCTTATTCAGAACCGGCTGGACGAATGGGTAACAGGAGATCCTTATTATGAGCCAGACAGGGATGATTTTCCCGGTGAATGCCGCTGGGTGAAAGAAGATTTTTTTGAAAAGCATGGCCTTAAACTGGTGAGGTATGACTGCGACACCAACGCATCTGATTTCGAAGAGGATTTTGAGGCTCGCTGGTAATTTTGCTGCGGAGCGCGCCCTGCGGGAGATTTTCCGGCTCCGTATTCCGGGGTACGGTCTGTGATCCCGGCGCGGAATACCTGAGGGAGCAGTTTCTGAAGCCGGGCTGAGACGGTAGAATTTCAGTAACCGCAGCGAGAATGGAAGTCAGGGGGCGGCAGACAGGAAAAACTCTCCGGCGACAGCTCGCAGCAGCCTGCAAACAAGCTGATACCGCATAAATCATCAGCAATGAAGAAGGAAATAATCAATGACCGAACAGATGATAAAAGAGATGACCATCACTCCTGAAGAGCTGGCAGACCGCCTCTGTGACATTATCAGCGAGAAGGGCCTGGGCTATCTTTCAGAGCAGCCCCTGAGCGTTTATGATGAGATGCTGCGGGATAAGGTATCTCCGCCTCTGGCCAGATCTCTTCTCAGCACGATACTGGCTGATATTCACAGCGATGCGGAGGCTAAGGCGAAACAGGGCACGAAAAAAGCAGCTGAGAAAGGGGTAAATAAACTGTCTCAGGAGACCCTTGCCGCGGACATCCGGGAAAGGTGCTTTCTTAATGCCGAAATTGCGGATTTTCTGGCAGCTGTGTACCTTTCGCTGTTTTCAGAAAGCAACCTCAGTGAATGGCAGGAGCACGCCCTTGAAGGCTTTCGTGAGCTTTGCTCCGAGGAAATGGAATACCAGTATTCCGGGGATAGTACCTGGCATGCTAACGGTGGTCATGTGGACTGCTCCTGCGATGTTGATCTTGTTTACGGGATTCAGGATCCTGACAAGGCGCTGATGCTGGTGGGAAAAGCTCTGGACGTTAACCCTTTTGCCACGGCGGAAGAGCTTTGCAAAATCATCGAGGATGAACTGGACGATGTTATTCAAAACTATCTTGATGACTATGTAACCGGAGATTCTTATTATGAGCCGTATATGGATGATTTTGACTGCCGGGATGCGATAGAAGAGTTTTTTAAAGATAATGGCATCAAGCTGGTTAAATATGAATGCAGTACCGACCAGTCTGATTTTGAAAGCGATTATGATTATGGTCGCCGCTGGTAGCAGGAAGCCCGGGCAGACTGATTTTGGGGAACTTCGGCTTTCGGCCGGCTATTTCCCGAGGCTCTCCGCTTTTTCAGGCTCTGTTGCAATGCCATAAATCTGAAGAAGTTAAGGTAATGGTTGTGATATAGAAAACTTGCAGAATAGGGATGATATATGCTTTTGGAGTTCAAGACAAAGAATTATAAATCCTTCTCCGAGGAAGCTGATCTTATTATGATGGCAGTTCCGAAACAGAGGGGGCTTGATTATAGTTTATGCAGGGAAAAGATCAAAGGTAAAGAAATCCGCGGTCTTAGCTCCTCGGTGCTGTACGGTTCCAATGCGTCAGGCAAGACTAATATTATCGGTGCGATGGATGTGCTGAGATCGCTTGTGCTTCGCGGAAATATCCGGAACACGGAAGAGCAGATGATGCCTAATCCGGCAGCGGCCAATCTGGAACTTATTCCGAATAACCAGGATGCCGAAGGAAAACCTGTGGAGTTTATGATTGAATTCACGGAGGGGGGATACAGGATAAGGTATGGGCTTATTGTTTATGTCGGCGCATTCTTGGAGGCTGATGCAAAGAGAAGAGTTCTTCAAGAGACGCTGACAGTAAACGGAGATATGGTTTTTGATAGAAATGATCATCTTAAGGTCGGGACTTTTAAGTCTATCAGTGATCATGTACAGAATAATGTTGATGATAATTTGCGGGATATTGCAGAACGCGGTTTAAATCCGGAAGAACTGTTCCTTGTTAATGGATTCAGGATTATCTATTCAGGATCCTTTGCAAAGCTGATCATCGATTGGTTTTCCAATAAGTTTATGATCATCTGCCGGGCAGATTCCATGCAGCTCATCAAAAGGTTCTCAGATCCGCAGAAGGCTACGGTCTATATTGAGAAGACCGCAAATGATGCGGCCAAGATATTTGGCATCAACTCTAATGCGGTCGGATACGTGGTTGCAGACGGCGAGTCTGAAACAAAGTTATGCTCAATCTTCAAGGGGTTGAAAAACAAGAAGAATGTGGCGATAGCCGCAGAAGTTTTTGAATCTTATGGAACGATCCGATTTATCACGATCTTTCCGCTTGTTATAAAAGCCCTGCTTACAGGTGCGGCACTGATCGTGGATGAATTTGATGCATCGATTCATCCCATGGCACTGAACAGCATTATCAATGTATTTCACAATGATGACATTAATGTTAAACATGCTCAGCTGATCTTTAATACGCACAATCCGATTTTCTTAAACTCTAATATTTTCCGGAGGGATGAGATTAAATTTATAGAGCGTGATGAAGATACTAACAATAGCATCCTTTATACGCTGTCAGACTTTGGCACATCGGGTGATAAGGGAGTGAGGCAGCATGAGGATTATATGAAGAACTATTTTGCTGGTCGTTATGGTGCAATAAAGGATATCGACTTTACGCCGATCTTTGAGGAACTTCTCGCAAGGGAGGTGACTGAATGATTAAGTGCAAAAGTACTCTGAAGTATTACTTCAGCGTGGAGGGAGAAACAGAACAGTGGTATCTGGAATGGCTTCAGAATCAGATTAATAATTCTCCTGAGGCTGCTAGCAAAGTCTCCTTTAACAAACAGATCCAGAAGGATCCGTTGAGGAGAGCTAAGTCTCTGGCAATAACGGACAAGGTTGAAATTTGGCATCTGTCTGATTATGAAAGCTCAGAAGAGGTTCATGTGAAGCAGTTTAAAGAGACCATGGATCGTATGGCCGCCACAAAAAGCCTTAAGAAACAGATAACCTACAGATTTGGTTACAGTAACTTTACCTTTGATCTTTGGATAATTCTTCATAAGATGGATTGCCGTGGATCGTTTTTACACAGAAAGCAATACATCACTCCGATCAATAATGCCTACAACGAAAACTTTGAGAACATGGAAGATTTCAAGCGTGAGGCAAATTTTAAGAGGTGTCTGAAAAAACTGACTCTGAGGGATGTGATCGAAGCTGTTAAAAGAGCAAAGGCTATTATGGAGATCAATAAGCAGAACGGTTATACATTGCACCAATACAGAGGATACTCGTATTACAAGGAGAATCCATCGCTGATGATCTGGGAAATCATAGAGAAGATACTTAAAGATTGTCAATTTATGTAGCGGGAGCTTCAACATTTGCTGAGCTACGGCGAAGAAGGCGGTTTTCCTGGCAGCCTTTCTGATGAGTTACATGTGGGAGCTTTTACAGTATGGTTCGGGCGTTCGAATGATTTGAATATTTAACTGACAGGTAGTGCGGTATTTACCCAAATGAAATGCTGACAGCATGGATCAGAAGCAGATTTTCGGGAATTTTGGTTTCGGCTGGCATTCAGCAGATATTTCTCATAGAGCTTTGCTTGTCCGGTATAAGATGTCGGAACCCGCAGCATCCTGCAAAAGAGCTCAGCTTCGCTGAAGGAGATGTTATTACCATGTATCCAGAGCTGGTACATGGTAATTTTGACTATTCAAAACCTGAGCCGTCAAAGCTTGAACCTGTGATACAGATTTCCATTAGGGATTGTTCATTATTCCCTGAACATAAATGTTTCTTCAGCAGCTATGTTCCGAGGGATGATGATGGCTGTCCCTATACGGACAAGCTGCAATTCATCGTTCTGGATCTCACGCAAATCGGCTCGGCAAATGAAGACCAGAAGAAACAGGGGCTTGTTGAGTGGGCAATGGCATTCAAAGCTGATTCCTGGGAAGAGGTCGGCAAAATTAAAAATCACAGCATAAAAGAGGCGGTAAAAACAATGCAGCTCATCATGTCAAATCCATCAGAGAAAGAAAAAATCCGCATGCGAGAGGATGCTCGAAGGGACGAAATTACGATAATAGCCGCAGCTGAAAGAAGGGGAAAGGAAGAGGGCAGAAGAGAAGGAATAAAGCAGGGAATAGAGCAGGGAATAAAGCAGGTAACATGTGACTGTGCCAGACGTATGAAGAATAACGGCATGGATGCGGCTCTGATTTCCAAGTATACAGGACTGACAGCAGATCAGATTTCTTCACTGTAAATCGCCGCTTTTCCGAAGGATTACGGCTATGTTAAAGAATTCGGAGAAGGTGTTGACCGGATGTGCCGAGAACTGGAGGACATCGGCCTCCCTGATCCGATCTTCAATAACAGCACGTTCATTCTTAAGACAACGGTTACGAGTGCGTCCTTCAAGGAGCAATTGATGGAAGCGCGTCGATTCAGGGGAAAGACGCGTCGATTCAGAGAAAGAACGCGCTTATCGATAAACTGAATCAAATGGCAGATGCCGGAAAACTGTCGGTCAGAGCTAAAGCCGACATGCAGGCAGTAATCGCAGGTTCTGGCGTTCAGGATGTGATTGCATGCAGCGATGTAATGAGACTCCTTTCCTGTCAGACCACCAAGGCCAGACAGGTTTTGAAAATGATGGAAGATACTGGCCTGATTAAAACTGTACAGGGCCGTTAAAACTGTACAGGGTAAGGGGAAAGGCAAGTATATCCTGGCGCTGCCGGAGTTTTCTTCAAAGGATAAAACAGCTTCAGAGAATTAAATTTGATTGACCCCTTAATTTTCGGGGGCTATGATTCATCAGGATGAATGCGAAGGAAGCTCTTATGTAAAGCTCGGTCTCATTCTGGCTAAGATTCCGGATATCATCGAAAGAGACCGGGATTGCCATGCGGGACACAGCATTTCCGAAATTCTGGCGGAAATGAAGCGGGATGCGGTTAACAGCATTGCCGCTGACTTCGCAGGCAAGCGGTTATCGACAGAGATGCTGTTTTGGATGCGACAGAGAACAACCTGAATGGAACGCTCCCGAATATCTTCTCTCAGAGACTTCATTAACTGTCATGAGTATACAAAGCATCCGGGGAACCGCTTTCCTGGCTTAACGCAGGAGCGCTGATGGCGAGCTTGAAAAAATCATAGCAGAGGGGGTATTTCTCTTAAGATCGGGGAGCATTATCAGAATTTCGGGGAACTTGTTGGTTTTGCCAGTCGTCATGGTGCTGTCGGTCATGATGCAGCCATGATGTAATACAGAGGGGACTTTGCATGCCTTTTAATCCGGATATTGACAAAATTCTGGCTGATACCAGCAAGAAGGAATTTATCGCCTTTACCAAATGGATGCTGGGCCAGGTTCCGGCAGACCTCCGGGAGCAGTTTATTGCGAAGCTCGTGTTCCCGGAGTCTTTGACCAGGCTCTCCCAAAGCTCCGCCAAATCAAAAATGAAGCCTGAACTCCTGGAGAAGAAGGTTCAGGAGGTCATAAGCGACCTTAACATGGGCGGCCGGTGTCTGGAATCAGATTACCGGGAGGAGTGGCTGGAAACCCAGCGGGGAGATCAGGCATTTGATTTTGAGGATCCCGAGGGGCTTCTGGCAGACATAAAGAAGGCCCTGAAGCTTCTCATCGAATGCGCGGAGAACCAGGAGTTTGAGCTGGGCGGAAAGCTCCTGAAAATGCTGCTCTCCCTGGAGATTGAGGTTACCGGCGAATGCGACGAGTCCCCTTTTTCTTTTTGGGATCTCTACGGCTATGACGTTATTAAAAACACCGGAGCCACGGCGAAGAAGACGGTTTTTCCGGCGATCCTTCTGACAAGCTACATGAACAACCGCAATACGGGAAGCCGGGTTCAGGCGTTTGCGGGATTTGAAGATTTGCTGACAGAGAGCCGCAGCATATATCCTGATGAAATGCTGGCCTTGAACGGCGGGAGCATCCCTGATTTTGATGCTTTTCTGGCATCCTGGATTGACTGTCTTGTCCAAATCCAAAAGAACCAGATGGAACACTGGAGAATGTCGTTATGCGCCGAGGAGCTTGTAAGGGAGGCTTATTCCCGCCTTGCTCCCGAAAAAGCCCGTGAATATGCGATCAAATATGAGAAGGCTTATCCGGATCTTTGCGCGCAGTACTTAAAAAACGGGCTTTTTACCCAGGAGCCCGGTGAGATGTATCAGTTCTGCTGCAAAGCTCTCGAAAGCGTTGCTTCCTCCCGGGGGAGAAGGGAGATTGCCCTTTATGCGGCTGACTATGCGCTTCTTCTTGATAAGCCTGATGACGTCCTGGACTGCCGGATGGAAGCCTTTAAGGCATCAGGAGATCTTGTTGATTATCTCCGGATTCTCCATGGCCTTAAGGAATTTACCCCGGATCTCCGGGATCGGCTTGACCGGATTCTGACGCAGCAGCATGAGACCTTTGCAAAGAACTCCGCCCGCGACTTCCCGCTCTGGGAGGGCTCCCGCTATTCTGTTTGTCTGCTGCTGCAGGGAAGGGCAGCGGAGGCCATGGATATAATCGGCAGGGATCCCTTTAACTTTCTGCCGGGAATGATTTTCCTGACGCTCCTGCTCCTGCCTGATGCTGCTGAATGCGCCGAGGGATCCTCCGCTGACCATCTTGTGAATAGGCTCAGCGAAGAAATCAGCTTTGTTTCCGCTGATTTCAAACGAGGCACCGGCCGCGATAATGAAAAGGAAATGCCCAGAAATGCTCACAGGAGAATTCAGCCTGACAGATCAGGCTCATCTTTATGGAAGGCGCTGCAAAAGGTCAGGACGGTGAGCAAACTTTCCGCGGATAACCGCGAGCTCATGATGGAGAAAACGGAAGAACTCATTACCAAATATGCCGACACCGCGACATCCGCCGGCAGAAGAGATCTTTATTATCTCTGCGCGGCAATGGCGGACATTTACGGCTCAGCCTTAAAAAATACCAGGGCAAAGAGCGAGTATACAGCCAGATTTATCAAAAGGTATGCCCGGTGGCGCACCCTGACGGCGCCTTTGAAACAACTGAAAAGATGAGACATGTCCTGCAAGTCTCCTGACCGCAGCGGCAAAGAAGGATGCCGTATCCGCTGAACCGGAAATGATGAGAAAGATGGAAAAGAATGAAGGGGAAAAGAAGAGAAATGATCATGGCTGATAGTAAAACCGCAAACACGGGCGCAGACCTTATCGCCGGCCTGGCGAATAACGTAATGCCCCGGAAACGCATTCTGACACTGGCCGCCGCCGTCCTTTTTATAACCGGGACTCCGGCCGGCGCTGTCCCGGCCGCCGCAGACGATGCCGCTGTCCCTGACAATGCCATGTCCGAGACAGCCAGCCCCGGCACCGCTGTATCCGCTGACTTAAACGGCGCAGCCGCTCCTGAAGCCGGGGCCGGTGATAAAGACGCTCCCTCAAAGGCAAAGAAAAGCGGCATTCGGCTCTCCGCTGATGCCGGGGACTTTGTGCTCCTGAGCGAGGCGGTGCCGGATGCCATTCTGGAAATCAGATACTATTCCACCTACAATTTCGTGGGCGCCCGAGTGGACGGCTATGAGGAACCGGTGGCGCTCCTGACAAAGGAGGCCGCGGCCGCTCTTAAAAAGGTCAGCGACGATCTGATAACCCGGGGCTATCGTCTCAAAATCTTCGACGCCTACAGACCGCAGATGGCGGTAGATCATTTTGTGAGATGGGCGCAGGACAATGATGACGCGGCCATGAAGCCGTATTTTTATCCCGAGCTTCCGAAGGATTCGCTGTTCCCCCAGGGCTATATTGCCAGACATTCCGGACACAGCCGGGGCAGCACCGTTGACCTGACTCTTTTCGATATGAAAACCGAAAAGGAGGTTGACATGGGGGGCACCTTTGATTATTTCGGGAGGCTCAGCCATCCGGACTATACGAAAATCAAGAAGTTTCAGTATGACAACCGCATGATCCTCCGGAATGCCATGATGAAGCGCGGGTTTAAGCCCCTTTCCCAGGAGTGGTGGCATTTCACCCTGAATGATGAACCGTACCCCGATACCTACTTCACCTTCCCGGTGGCGGTTAAATCGGTAAACGCCGGAGCCTGCGCCGGAAAATAATCCGCTCCGGGCGGACAGAGCCGGGGCGGCATTTCTCCGCTCCGGTGCCGCCTTCGGTTATTGTTTTCCGGTCCTGTCCTTTTTCTGCCCCCGACCATTTATCGCTCCCTTTGTATCTCCCTGTGTATCTCCCTTTTCCGCGCTGGTTCCTGCCCTGGCGCTCCGGGCAAATTTTCAAGCGGATTCAATAAAAAACATTTCCCTCCGGGGGTTTCCTTGACTATTAAGAAAAGGGCTTTCTATAATCCTTTGATGCGGGATTTTAAAGATTTTTATGCCCGGCCTCTTTTTACCGGCAAAGGCGGGACTGTGCGGGGGAGCTTTCATGGATACGAACAGTGTCAATTTCCTCAGAAGATTTGAGAAGGACAAATATCTCAGTGTCGGAGATCACGGGTATAACGTCAGGGGGATGGAAGCCCGTCTTCTGAAGGGCATCGGCGAGATCCTTCTTAAAAACGAGTCCGAGTCCGTTAAGCTGCATTTCAGTCAGCTTTTTGCCGCGCAGCAGGAGGATGCGGCCAATTCCTGCATTACCGCCTTTATTCCCGATGCCGTTACAGACATCAAATCCGTGATGGCCATGTCCGCGCTCCCCGCTGACAAGCAGGCGGAGGTTAAGAGACAGATTGCCTATGATTTTGCCTACCTGTCGTCCAAAGCGCGGATAATCCTCGAGAAGAGAAACCCCAAGCCGGATCTTCGGCGTTTCTGCTGCTTTTTCTATAATCCGGAATTTGCCGGCGGTCTGGGCGCCTTTCTGCATCTCCCGGATTCTGATGACAATATCTTTATCGTTAACGGCAATATCCCGGTAGCGGCCTTGTACGGCTACCGGCTTAATCCCTTTCGGAGCATCGGCGGAATTATTCTTCCCGGAGAACAGCCGGATGCGGAAGCCCCGGTACAGGACACCGATCAGGACTGGAGATACCATCATCCCCTGGAGCAGTTTGTTCCCGGAAATGATGACGGCGCCTATAAGTCCTGCGGCTATGACTGGAGCGACCGGGTTACTCCGGAGGATCTGGTAAAGCCCCGGGACAGCGCCGCTGCTGCCGCCGGCTCTGACGACAAGGCTGCTTCGGACACTCCCGTTCCAGATGCCGCAGATCCGGAGCCCGCAAAGGAGGCTCCCCCGGAGGAGGCTGTTTTTGCGAAATATGATCCGGGGGCTAACGGGTTACAGGAAGAGACTCCCCCTGAGAATGACGCGGACAAGAATCCACCGCCGGAGGATACAGTTGTCTTTAATGATACCTTTAATGACACTCTTAACAGCACCTCTGATACAGAAACAGCCGAGAAGAGTGACACCGGACTCCCGCCCTTTGTTAAATGGCTGCTTATCGTGGTGCTTATCGCTCTCGCCATTATTATCCTGATTGCGCTCCTGTGGTTCTTTATGAATCCCGGGAAGCCCTTGTCCGCCATGCTGCCCTGGCAGCGGGAGATCCCGGCGGTAACTGAGACCAGAGGCTCCGGAGATACCGAGGTTCCGGTTATTTCCGGCGGCGGGAGCGGTGATGGCGTTACCGTTGACACCGGCGAGATCGTTTCCGGCAAGGTGATATCCGGAGAGGTTACCGGTGTCGGAGAGGGCGTGAGCTCCGGATCTGCCGGATCTCCTGACGGGGATCCGGGTTCCCCGGACTCTCAGGCCTCCGGAACCGCAGCACCGGGAACAGATCCTGCCTCTTCCGATCCCGGAAGCGATCCTGCCCTCTACAATGCGGAGTTTGACAGTACCGGCAGCGGCGCGGGAGAGGGGGATTCCGGATCCCTCGCCCCCAATGTCGGAAGCGACGGTGACCTTCTGAAGCCGGAATCCGGCAGCGCTGCCGATTTCAAGGAGACTGGTTCCGGCAGCGAGACTGCGGGAACGGAGAGCGGTTCCGGATCTCCGGAAGGGCAGTCCGCCGCTGTCATGCCGTCCGATGGCGGAGCTTACCTTAAGATCTCCTACCGGGATCTGGGGGCGGAGCCAAACGGCGACAGAAGGGTGGGCTATACCGTTACCGATGAAAAGAACAGCGTCCGCTGTTCTCTCCGGGGCAAATTGTCCAAATGGGAGCAGGGCCGGGTGTTCTTCATTGACAAGAACGCCCGAGTCGGCAATGGCTGCGATCCCGCGGACTTCCCCCGGGAAATGATCTGCCACGATTCCGACGGTCAGTTTTGCCGGGTGGTGCCCCAGGAGGGGGCCCGCAAGGGTTATATTCAGTACGTTAAGTTGTCAGAGGAAAAGCCATGATACCTGATTCCCCCAAGTTTGCTGAAAACGACAAGCTGGTTTTATTCCAGAATACCGGTGTGCAGTTTCTGGATCTGGACATCGATCTTTCTGACAGCGATGCCCGGGATGCTCTGGAGACCTTCCATCTGTCCCCGGAGATGCACCTTCTGAGATCCCCCCGGGAGCTTAACGAGGATGACTGCATTCTCTCCAAGGATCGCGGCCGCATCAGGGATCTGGTCACCGGAGCTTCGCTGCCGCAGGGAAATTTTGAGAAAATTCATTTGGATGAGGTTTTCGGGATCTTTGAAGAAAAGTGGGTGCCCCTCCCTTATTTTATGGATAAATCCTGCGCTCCTCTGAACTGGTGCCGGGGCTATCTTAAAAAGCGGGAGGAGCATAAGTACCGTCTGGTGCTGGCCTTCGACACCGCCACGAGCTCAGGGGATCAGTCCGGCCGCGGTTCCGAGAAGCACTACCTCAGCGATTCCGCCGTGGCCAGCGGACTATCCTACAGTCTCTGCTCCCGCTTTGACCGGATCTTCGGCTTCCTGGACGAGGGTTTTCTGAAATCTCTCCTTATCGGCTACTGGAAAGATTATATGAAAAGGGCCGAACGCTCTCCCGCCAAAATCGAGACCGGCCTGACCTCCGGCCTCTGGCGGGGCTGCTATCAGGCCCTGATTTACACCCTTCTGGATAAATCCGTTACCGGAAGCCCCCAGATGAACGGCCGCCGTTTTACCGGCTGCCCCGCCGTGCTGGTGAAGCCCTTTAAGCGCTTCGGCGACGCCGCCATTGACGTCACCATGGTGCTGGATATCGGAAACTCCCGGGTCTGCGGACTTCTTCTGGAGGGCCGGGAAAGCCTTAAAAGCTCCCGTTCGGTGGAGCTCCGGGATCTGTCCCGGCCGGAGCATGTGTACCGAAATGCGTTTTCCAGCAACGTGGAATTCGCCTCTCCGTCCTTTACCCTGAAGCTGGCCGAGCTCGGGTATACGAATTTTCAGTGGCATTCCCTGGTGCGCGCCGGGGACGAGGCCCTGCATCTTTCCTGGATGCTTTCGGGAAACGAATCCCGTTCGGGCATGTCCAGCCCCAAGAGATACCTCTGGGATGAGGAACGGGCCCGCTTTGCCTGGCAGTGCAATCCCCATACGGATTCCTCGGGAAAGCCCAGTCTTCTGGATTCCCGCATCGCCAATCTGGTAAACGGCGCCGGAGTGCCCCTCTTCCGGGAGCCGGATTCCTATGCCGCCATGGATGCCAGCTTCAGCAGAAGCTCTCTTATGATGCTGCTTCTTATGGAGATAATTGCCCAGGCCGAGCAGCAGATAAACAGCATCTCCTTCCGCTGGAACGGCCAGCAGCGGGATACCCCCAGAGTGCTCCGCAATATCATTCTCACGGTGCCCCCGGGAATGCCTCTGGAGGAGGTGGCGATTTTTCGGAAGCATCTTACGGATGCCGTGGCAGTGTACTGGCGGGCCATGAAGTGGGATCTCACCCCGGCCCATGAGAAGCCGGACTTTTCCTCTCAGGCGGTATGGCCTCCCTACCCCGGCTGCGAAATCAAGTGGGACGAGGCCTTCTGCAGTCAGGCGGTCTTTCTGTATAACGAGGTCACCAGCAAGTATTCCGGACACTGGGAGGATTTCTGGCGGGTTAACAGTCTGGAGGCGGTCAGGAATCCGGATTCCCAGGATCGCCGCATCACCATTGCCACCGTGGATATCGGCGGCGGCACCACGGACTTCGTTATCAATGATTACCGTTACGGTCAGGGGGGCGGCATCATTCCCGAGCAGCGCTTCCATGAGAGCTTCAAGGTGGCCGGAGACGATTTGCTTCTGGATATCATTCAGACCTATGTCATCCCCTCGATCCGCAGCTATCTTGTTAAAAGACTGGGGTTTTCCGAAAGCTTTGCGGATGACTACATCGCGGAGCGGCTGGGTTCGGAGCCGCATGACAATTCCGTGCAGCACTCCACCAGCAGAAAACAGCTGACACTGCAGGTGCTTTATCCCATAGCGGTGGCCATTATCAACTCCTATCAGAACTACGGCGCCGAGAACTACCGGGATCTGGATGGCCGCACCTTTGCCCAGATCCTGAAGGAGTCCGGCCGGGATCTTGCTTCCGACAGCACCTTTGCCCGGGTGGAGGCGTTCTTTTCCGATGAGCTCCGGCTTAAGAAGGACTCCCGGAGCATCTCCATTCTGGACGTGGTGCTGAACATGGACATTCATCTCCTCCATGAACGTCTGGCCACCTGTCAGAGCCGCTACGATATCTGCAGCAAGGCCATTTCTTTTATTGCCGAGGTAATAAACCAGTACCGCTGCGACATTGTGCTTCTGTCGGGCCGGCCCTCCACGCTCCCCGGCATAATTTCCGCCTTCCGCAACAAGGTGGATCTGGCTCCGTCCCGCATTCTCCAGATGTCCTCCGTGCGGGTGGGGGACTGGTATCCCTTTGCCAGCGGCGGCCGGATCCGGGATCCCAAGACCGCCGTGGCCGTGGGAGCCATGATCGCCTACCTGTGCGAGATCTCCCAGATCGAGAATTTCTATCTCAAGGTGGGATCCTGCAAGCTGCGCTCCAATATTCACTACATCGGAGCTCTGGATGCCTCCGGAAGGATACTGAATACCTCCCTGTTCTATTCCGGGGTCAATCTGGAGGAGAACAGCTCCTATAAGTTTGAGGGCTCCTTCCGGGTGAGCGGCCGCATGACCATCGGGAGCCGGCCGGTGAGAATCGAGCGCTGGCCGGCCACGCCGCTTTACAAGCTGACCCTGAGCGAGGATCTTTCCCGCAGCATTGCCAGCATTAACGAATCCTATATCGAGCTCTGTCTGGATCGGGCCGAAAGCGAGAGCGAGGATGCGGGACGCTGGGAGCAGGATCGGCTGGTGCTGAAGGATGTTTCCCGGGTGCGGGGCGTGAGCGGCGGCAACCGGGACAGCATTGAGGTCATTACCGAAGGGGAGAACGCCAATGTGTTCCTGAAGCTCTGCACCCTCCCGGACAGCAAGCTGGGGGAGAATGACTACTGGCTGGATAATGGCGTGGTGTGCCGGAGATAGCAGGAGAAGGAAGGATTATGAGCAGCGAAGAATTAGCAGACCTGTCCCGTCTCTGGGAAAGAACCGAGAAGAATTCCCAGAGCGCCATTAAGTGGATTAACGATGCCGCCAAGGTGAGTCCGGCGGTGGCCTCCGGGCAGAACCGCCATCTGGCTTCCCTTTATGATGCCATCTATCAGGCCTCGGTGATGCGGCGCACCGCCCGCAACAAGCCCGGCATCGGTCTTTTCGGGGAATCCCAGGCCGGCAAGTCCTATCTGGTGTCGGCCATGGCCTCCAATGACGAGCATCGGCTGATTACCAGACTGGGCCGGGAGACCTATGACTTTGTCCAGAAAATCAACCCTCAGGGCAGCGGCAAGGAATCCACCGGTCTTGTCACCCGCTTTACCATGTACGGCGAACGGGACGAGGAAGCGGATCCTGATTATCCGGTGCGGCTGACCTTTCTGGCGGAGTGCGAGATCGTAAAAATTCTGGTGAACTCCTACTATTCGGATTTTCCGGATACGGCCACCGGCATCGGCGATATCCGGCAGCTTTCCCGGCAGGTGATGGAGGATCTGGGCCGGATCCCCGCGGATAAGTCGGGGCGCCGCATTCCCGAAAACGAAATCACCTCCCTTGAGAAGTATATCGAAGCCCGCCACGGCGTTCTTAACACCTCTCTCGGGGAAGCGTTCTGGACCCTGGGTCGGGAACGGATCGTTTACCTTAACACCGCGGAACGGGCCCGGTACTATTCCGTGCTTTGGGGCGGCAATAACCGCTTCCGGGAGCTCTTTCTCCGGCTGGCCGGCACCCTGGAGCATCTGGATCATCTGGAAACCGTCATGGCTCCCATAAGGGCGGTGGTGGTAGCCCGGGATTCCATCTCCCTTATCAATGTGGACGCTCTGAAAAAGCTGGAGTCTCCGGATGACAGCGAGGTGTTTGTGAAGACCATGAGCGGGGTGAAGCAGATCCGCCTGAGCGAGCTGGCGGCTCTTACGGCGGAGATCCGGATCCCTGTGGAGAACCCGAAATTCGACATTATCAAGAACAATGACGTCCTGGACTTTCCGGGGTACCGGGGCCGGCTGGATCGGGATCTCTCGGCTCTGGACAAACCGGCGGAACGGGAAATCATGTCGGATGCCTTCCTCCGGGGCAAGGTGGCCTACCTTTTTGAGAAATATACCGAGAACTATGACCTTAACGCCCTGATCCTGTGCACCGCCGCCGACAGTCAGATCAATTCCCCCAGAATCGAGGACGTGATCTCCCGCTGGATCCGCCAGACCCAGGGGGGCGATCCCCAGACCCGGGCCCGGCATAACTGCGGTCTTTTCTGGGCTCTCACCAAGTTTGACAAAAGAATTGCCGAGGATCTGGACAAGGAGAACCGGGTCTACGGCCGCGGCGGTCTTCTGCAGCAGACCGTGCTGGAAAAGTTCGGCCAGTGCGAATGGCTGAAAAACTGGGACGGCTCCGAGGATGCCCCCAGGCCATTCAGCAATATCTTTCTGGTGCGGAAGCCCGGTCTGGACTGCTCCTTCATTGACAAGGCGGACAGCCGGGAGCGGGGGATCCGGGAGGGCTATCAGCAGCGGCTGGATCTTATGAAGCAGGAGCTCTGCCGGGACAGCGACATCAGAACCTATGTCAGAAATCCCGAGGCCGCCTGGGATGCGGTGCTGAAGGTGAATGACGGCGGTCTGGACAATCTGGTGAAAAGCATTCAGGCCATTGATATCCGCGCCATTAAGAAGGATGCGGTGCAGAATGCCCTCTCTCTTCTGCTCCGGGAGCGGCTGATCCCTCTTTTCCAGCAGTGGAATGCGGTAAATTCCTCCCAGGATGAACGGCAGGCGGCCAAGAAAAAGGCCTTTGCCGGGATCTTCTACGCCGAGGTCAGGAAGAGAAAGGATCTTCTGGCCTGTCAGTTCGGGGATTTTGTGAACGTGTTTAATATGCCCCTCTCCGAAATCAAAAATGCCTGGGATGAGGTGCTGAACGAGATCCGCTTTCGGCCGGAGGAGGAGCAATCCTCGCCGGAGTCCGGCTCCGGCGCCGCCGGAGCTCCGGCTCCGGAGCCGGAGGAGATTCCCGATTTCGATGATCTCGATTTTGATATTCTGGGGGAACCATCTGAGGCTCAGGACTGCAAAGCCGCGCCGGATCCGGATAATTCCGGAAAGACCTCCGGGGCGGGCTCCCTCCGGCTTCGGGACAGTGAAAAGCTTTATAATAAATGGGTGGACTGGATGCAGGGCCTTGCCGCATCCCGGAGCTGGAATCGCCGCATGCTGCCCCTGAGCCCGGAGTTTGTGGCGACTACGGCGCAGGAGATCGTGAATTTTGCGGGACGGACGGATCTCCGGAAGGTGCTTATTGAGCAGGTGGATCGCCTGAGCAGCATGGACAGCGGCAACCGGGACACCGGGGCCAAGGTGCCGGAGGTGGTGAATCTCATTCTGTCGGACTTTATCTACACCCTTAACGGCACGGCCGTTCAGGAAAAGCCAGCCGTGGAGACCGTGGCGGATCTGGACAGCTGTCTCAGCGACGAACCGGACAAAAACCGGAAGTCCCCGCTGGCGGTCTGGGCTCAGGCCATGTCCCGGGTGTTTGTGGAAAACGCCGGCTATCAGTCCCGGTTCGGGTTTTCTGAAAAGCTTGAGGATGCCCTGAAAAACCTGGTGAACGAATACCGGAATATCGAGAGCAATATCGGTCATGGCTGAAAAGAAGCGCTGCCGTCTGGGGCCGTGCTCTCATGACGGAACCTTTGAGGCGGAGTTTTACGGGGTCTCTCCCGCGGGGATCAGCTTTTCTCTTATGAATCTGGACGGCTCCTCCTATGTCGCTCCCGGCGGCAGCGTAACAGCGGGGTCAGAGTTTCGCTGGCAGGCGCATTGCGACTATCCCGGGATGCCGCTGGAGGGGATCTATATTCTGGAGCTGTCCCGGGAGATGGTTTCTCTTGCGGCATGCAGCCATAAAAGCTTCCGTTTTGCTCTCTATGATGAGTCCGGCCAGCTTCTGGCCATTCAGAAGGTGTCGTCTTCCGGCCTTGATGTGAACCGGGCGGAGGACTATCCTGATCCGGAGCGGGCCCAGGCCTTTATTTACGGCCGGGACGGGACGGGAAACCGGTCTCCTCGGGAAGCTCCGGCAGAAAACCCTGCGGCTCCGGAGAAAACTGAGTCTGAGGAAAGAACAGCATCAGGGGAGAAAACTGATGCTGAAAACCCTGCTCCGGCCCCGGAGGACTCAGCTCCTTTGGCGCCGCCGGATAACGCTCCCGGGAAGGGGGCGGAGAAAGTTCCGGAGGGCGTTCCCGGGACAGCTCCGGCAGATGTCTCCCGGCCGCCGGAGCCCTATGAACGAACCTTCAGAACCGGGGGCTACAAGGAACCCTCGGCTCTTTCCTTTATCAGCTTTTTTGATCTGGCTATCCTGGTGATTGTGCTTTTCCTGGTGGCCCTGGTTATATATTCGGTTGTCTGATTTGCTATGCGGAAATATTTGGAAATACCTGGCGCCTGCCTGCCAAAGCTTATCTCCTGTTTAAGCGCTGCCTTTCTCTCAGGCCTGATCTCCGGAGTCCCGGCGCTGGCGGCGGAGGGGGAAAGCTCCCCTGCGGATCCGGACGCGGGAGGGGAAGGACTTTTTTGGGCGCTGGTGCCCGCAGGGGACAACCTGCTGTCCGTCTGCATCTGCTGGAGCATTGCGGGTATCGGTGTAATTCTGGTGGGCTGGCTTTTCTGGCACAGCCGTCAGGTGGCAAAAAAAATTTCGTTCATTAAAAAATCCCTGCGGGAAGCCTCCGGAGGGGATCAGTCTCTCTATAATCGCTGCGAGGTAACAGATAAATTTCTGAATGCCATGGACGGCAACGAGCAGCTTAAGCATACGGGCAGAATTTTCAGAAACATGCTGACCCGTTATCCCGCAAACGGCTCCTGGCATTACTGTAACCGCGGTCAGGCCCGGGAAGTGTTTAACGAATTAACCCTCGGCTACGAAATGTTTCATAGGAAGCCCTTCGTTCCCGGACTTCTTACGGGCATCGGCGTTCTCGGCACTTTTGTGGGACTTCTTTACGGTCTTAATGATTCCGGGGTCAGCGACTGGATCACCGGGGCCGGCGGGGAACTTCCCGAGGAGGAGATCAAGCTCCGGCTGGGCGCTCTCCTTTCGGGGGCGGGGATGGCCTTTATTACTTCGGTATGGGGCATAACCTTCAGCATGATTTCCGGCGCTGTTATCAGAGGTTTTCATAGCTGGTGCCGGAATCAGATCCGGGAACTTTGCAAGATGATCGATCTTAATTTCCCGCCCAATATTGCCTCCGAGACCGCTCTTTCCGGCATCAGCGACGTGGCGGAGGACACCTCGGTGCAGGGAGCGGTGCGGGCCATGTCCCGGGAGATTGTCGCTGCTCTTGACGGCATGTCGGAGCGCATGACCACTGAACTTTCCCAGAAGATCACCATGTATATCCGGGACATGGACAATCGCACCACCGACGTTATCCTGAAAACCCTGGACAAGCTGGAGGATCGTCTTAACCGGGCTATTTCCCTCCAGACCGAAACTGTGAAGACCGCCGGGGAGGAGTTTGTGAATTCCGCCCGCACCGCCACCGGCATTATCACCGCCCAGTATGAAAAGATCGGGAGCAGCCTGGATAATTACCATAAGGATATTGCGGCTAACGTGGCCGCCTGGCAGCAAACCTCGGAGACCTTCGGCGGCTTCTGCCAGGATCTTAACGGCAGTCTCCGGGACTCCATGGCCGCCATTCGGAGCGACCGGGAGGCTCTGGAACAAATGACCGCCGCTCTCAATGCCGCGGTGAAGCAGCTCGGGGAAAACGAGGTCAGCGTGCGGCAGGGGCTTAATGCGGTTTCGGATCTTACCCGGCATTTTGACGAGAGAATCACCGCCCTCAGAAGAGCCACCGAAGCTCTGGAAAAGGGCATTCAGGAGCTTAAGGGCTTCGAGCCCCGCATCAGCGAGTCTTTGGACGGGATGCTGGCTAAGAATGCCGGTTTTGTGAAGCAGTGGTCCGAGGCCTACAACAGAACCATTCTCACCGGGGTTAAGGAACTCAGCAATGCCATCAGCAGCATGCGGGAGGGCTGATCCCCGGATCTATGAAAGAGACCTTTAATTTTGATGTATTTATGCGGGATCTCTCCGGACAGTGGAGCGAATTCAACCGGAGCATGCATAAGATCACCTTTTCCCAGGCGGCCCCGGTGGAGGATGCGGAAATCGCCGGCATGTATGACGAAGCCACGGATAACTGCCGTTATGATGCCGGAGCCCGGGACTTCAATTACCGGGACTATATCAGGAAATCTCTGGGCGGTCTTGCGGCTCCCGTTTCCGGCGGCCGGAGATCCTTGCCGCAGAGCCGCTCTCAGGCCGGAGATCCCGGCCGGGAGTTCGGCGGCATGTTTGTGAATGATCCCGAAACCGCCCGGGATCGCAATCAGCGCTACGGCTTTCTGGCCGGGGTGGATTTCAAAAAAAAGGCCGTTTCCTTTCTCCGCCGGGAAGCCCGGGGCATTGTTAAAAGACATGAGGAAGGCACCCTGGAGGAACGGCCGGTCTCCCGGAGTCAGAAGGATCGCGCTGTTCTTCTGGGCCGGCTTTTTATCAAGCTCTGCAATCTTGCTGAAGTGCGGAATGAGGTCTGGAAGGAACCTTTTGTGAGATACGTGTTCGGGGAACCCGCGGCAAGGGTGTTCGGTTCCCCGGAGATCAGCCTGCGCTGGGAAGGGCGGGAGGTCAGGATCCGCTCCTTTGACGACGCCCGGGATTTTGCGGGCCGTCTGTTTGATCCCGGTGTTACGGGGCTTGAGGTATTTAATGTCCGGGAGATCTGTTCCGGCTTTATGGAATGTCTGCTGCTTCAGGCTCTCGGGGAACTCCTCCGGCCCCTCTCCTATGACCGGGAGCGGGCGGAAGGGCTTATCGGAGCCTGTCTCGCCTATTTTAAAAGACCGCGGAACCGGGAGGAACTTCTGGGGCTGACCCCGGCATGGCTGAAGAACCGGGATGATCTGGGAGCCTGTCTTTCCGATGCGTATTTTCTGTCCGGGATGAGCTCTTTTGCGGCAGGGGCGGCGGCCGAGGATCCGGAAAGCCGGCAGGCGTTTTTTCAGGAATTTCAGGCGGCGGGGCTCAAAGCTCTCCGCTGGATGGAGAACCCCCGGGTTTATGAACTGGTGTCTCCGGAATATAAAAGCTTCAAGGCGGCTTCCGGACTCTGGGATCCGGAGCGGGAAGAGAAATACGGCGCCGGGGAAGGGAGTTCTCTCAGCGTTAAAAACGCCGCCTTTAAGAGAAATATCGCCGCCTTTCTGGATTTTGCCCTGCTCAGGGCCTTTATTGATGTCTCCGTAAGCTATTACGGCCTTCAGGAAACTCCGGAGAGCGGCATTCCCGCTCTCCGGGAGACCCTCAGCGGGCTCCCGGCGGAACAGCCGGAGCTTTATATTTCTCCCGGTCTCCGCCGTATTCTGGGAGAGCAGCTGGGCGTTACCTACCTCGGTCATGTGCGGTATTCCAAAGCGGAAGCATGCATTTTTCAGGCGGAGGGGCGTTATTTTGCGCTTTATCCCCGGCTTCCGGGCCGAACCGGCGGAGCTTATGCCGGGAACGGCAAGAACAGCGGGAATGACCCCGAGGATAACAGGAACAGCGGGAGCAGCAGGAGCAGCGGCGTCTTTGCGCTTTT
Organism: Succinivibrionaceae bacterium UBA3769; assembly: GCA_002372325.1. Lineage (GTDB taxonomy): Bacteria > Pseudomonadota > Gammaproteobacteria > Enterobacterales > Succinivibrionaceae > Succinimonas. Next base: position 24,836 of record DFFT01000173.1, read on the forward strand.
GGAATACGCCTCCCGGGAGCAAGCCCTGGAAATTATGCGGGGGCTTTCATGACCGCGGCTCTTTATCCTGTTTATTACGTGTTTTCTCCGCCGTTTCTTACCGGTTATTCCGGAACGGCGGCGCTGGAGGCTTTGCTCCGGACTCCCGATCCCGCCGGACATGTGCGGGAGCAGGTGATCTTCATAAACAGCGAATGGGAGCATTCCCGCATTTCCTACCGGGGGCGGGAAGGGGACGGGGAGCCCTGTCCCGTGCCGGTGTTTGTGCATCTCAGAAAGGAGGAGGCGGATTCTCCGTACGGCTATCCGGAGGCTCTGGAGCTTTTGCGGGCCGGCGCTTTGACGGATGATGACGGTCTTTCCGGCCTCTGCTCCGATGTTACTCTGGCTTCGGCGGGCTATTATGAATTCCGGAAACGCGGCGGGGAGGAGCCGGCCCGGCTCTCCTCTCCGGAGGGCTTTCAGGAGATGATGGATCTCATTCGGGAGCTTTCCGCGGCGCTGACGCTGGAGATTCCGGAGCTGAATTCCGCTCATCCCCAGAACCAAAGTCCCCTGTGGAATTTCCGGAGCATTGCCGAGGCTGTCTCCGCGGTGCTTCGGAGCTATCGCGATGAACTTCTCCGGGATCTCCGGGAGATTATTTCCGGCCGGGACGGCTATCATTACTGGCAGTTTCTCATAAACGGTGACGGCGCTCCTCTTATCAGCAGTCTGGATCCCGGCATCCTGGCGGATAACTTTTGCCGCCGCTATTGTCAGGATTTCTGCGATCGCTATGTCAAGGGGGATCTCTATCTCCGGGTGAACAGCATTTTTGCCAGAATTAATTCCTGTCCCCGGGAACGCTGTCCGCTCCTCCTTAATTACTGGCTGAACCGGGATACTCAGGCCATGATCCGGGATTTTCTGGATCGGCTGGTCTTTTATATCAGGGAACTCGGGAAATTCGTCGGCAAAACCGAGGGCGCCGGCGGTCTTATTCTTGACAGCGCTCTCAGGGAGATAAACAATCATATTATTCAGGCCTTTGCCACCGGGCACGGACTTTACTGCTACGCCTTTTTCAAGTACGAAATCGTATCCTGTCCGGATCTTCTGGAGACTTTGGAAGAGATCCTCGCGGAACGGGAACGCCCCGGAAGCGCGGTGGATCGGATTTTTCCCCGGAAAACATTTCCGGATGCCCGGGCGGTTCTGGAGCGGGTGTTCCGGGACGAGAACACTCTCCTGGGCCCGGGGGTTTCGGGAGCTCTGGGCCAGACGGAAAACCGCCGTCTTTTCAGGATCTTCCGGGCGGTCTCAGATTACCAGAGCCTTTTGGATCTCTCCGGAGCTGCCATTTCCCGGGGTACCTTCCGGCTCCGGACTCCGGATGCCATTTATGAAGTATCATCGGAGATTCCCGAACTTTACGGGAGTTCGTTTTTGAAGATTTATCCCAGTCCGGGGGAATGCCGCTATTACTGCTTTATGGAAAAAAGAAATCAGCTTACAGGACAGGATTCCTCCCTCTCGGCTTTCTTTAAGCATTTACGGGACTATTATGCGGACAGATCCCGGCTGGAATGGTATATGTCGGCCAATCCTCAGGCTCCCCTGACGGAAGCCTGGCTGGCGGTGCTGGAGTATGACTCCCTGCGCTTTTATGTCAGTGATCGCGGCGGACAGAGAATTTCCTTCCTGTACAGCGGGCTCTTTCCGAGCCGGGATTATGCGGCGCTGGTTCTTTTGGGAAAGGTGTTCAATCTTACCAGCCTGAAGCTTCTGAACCGCGCTTTCCGGGGAGACGGTCAGGGCGGGGGAACCGGTTAATGCTGGGAGTCAGATCGGAGAGAACGATTAAGGCGGAGTACTGATGCTAAATAACAATTACACCCCGGATTTCCGGGACAATGATGCGGATTATTCCGAAGGGCAGGGCTTCTGGATGTCCTACACGGATATCATGACGGCGCTCCTCTTTATTTTTATTATCATTGTATGTTCCGTCATGCTGATTTCCATGAACTCCTACCGGGATAAGAAGGATCTTCTGGAGGAAAACGCCCGGCTTAAGATCCGAAACGAGGAACTTTATCATAAAAACCAGGAGCTTGATGCGGCAAATCAGGATCTTCAGAAGAAGAATGCCGGTCTGACAGAGGAGCTGAACCGATTCAGCGAGGTCGATAACCGGCTGAGACAGGTGATGAAAAGGATCTATGAACGGCTTCTGGCGGAAGGGGTGCGGGTAACCCTGGACGAGGCCAACAAAACCATTCATATTGATTCCACTCTGATGCAGTTTGAATCCGCCAAGTACGACATTCCGGAACCTTATCAGGAAACCGTGCGCCGCATCGCCGGCGTGCTGGCCCGGGAACTGGCCACCCGGGAGACGCGGGCGGACATCGACACCGTGTTTATTGAAGGGCATACGGACAAGAACTTCTATGACAACAAGGTTCTTCATGGCAACTGGGGGCTTTCCGCCATGAGGGCTATTTCCTTCTGGGAAGAGCTTTTGTCTGCCCGGGAGCAGCTTCAGAACTATACCAACAGCGAAGGGAAAAGACTGTTTTCGGTAAGCGGCTATGCGGAATCCCGGCCGGCCCCGTGCTCTCTGGAGGGCCGGCGGTATGCCCGGAATGCCGGCATCAGGGAAAAAGAACTGGTCCGGGACAGCGGCTGTCCTCAGGATCTTCCGGCGGAGACGGAATCTGACAATATGAACCGGAGAATCGATATCCGCTTCACTCCCTATCATCGGGAGCTCCGGGCCGGAAAAGAACTGCCCGGGCGGAAAGCCGGAGATGCGGTATACGAGCAGAATTTCGGAATAGATCTCCGGGAGCCGGGAGGGGCGCGGCGGAAATGAATGACGCCGCGGAAAACTGCAGAACAGGGAAAGATTAAGGAAAATGCCATGACTGACAAGCAGGGGGTTACGGCTTCCGGAACGAAAGGCGGCGGGCGGGAGCTTACGGCATTTCTGGCGGCCTGCTTCCGGTTTCGGCGGCTTCGGATCTGGTCGGATGACGACCGGGCCCGCCGCGGGATGGAGGATGTTTTTAAGAGGGCGGAAACGCTGCTTAACAGTCCCGGCATCAGACTTAAAGCATCAGAGCGGCATCAGGTGATCACGGATCTTCACGGAGTTTTTCAGGATTCTCGCTTCAGGGAGGATGCGGGGTTGCGGGAAAGGGTTAACCGGCTTGAAAAGGATCTTCCTGATATTGCTCCGGAGGAACTGTATTTTCAGAAGATCCGTGATTACTGGGCCATGGATTCAGGCGGTACCGGAGCCGGACTGGATTTTTCCGATGACGCGGAGGAACTGGCCCGGAGCTTCTCCATCCGGCCCCGTTCCTCCAAAAGGGGCCGCTTTGACATCAAAACGTTTGCCATCAGGTTCCTGCTGCCGCTGGGTTTTCTGGCATTTCTGTTTTTTGGCATTTGCTGACGGTGAGCTATGATCTATCAGGTGCTTAAGGGAAAGCGATGGGAGGCTGTTACTCCGGATGATCTCAGTCAGTACTCTGACCGGGTGTTCGGCAGCTTCAGGAAGCATGCGGCGTATTATGAGGGACTCAGGAAAGAGTTTGCCGGCGGCACCCTGTTTTACGATCTTATGCGGAATGCCGGCTATGGCCGTTATTTTATGACTGCTGAGCAGTATCAGCGGCTGAGCTTCTATCAGTATTATGAAGGGAATCGCTATGCCCGGGGCTTTCTTATGCGGAATTTCGGCTTCGCTGAACTTGAGGGCTCCGGTTCTCCCCGCATTTTGCGCTGCTTCGGCAAAAGCTTCCCGTATATGATGGACTGCTATTATCTCCGGGAGGATGATGAAATCAGCTTTGCGGTGATTTTTTCCTTTGCGGAATCCCGGGTCTGCTTCATAGATCCCCGGGAAGCGGCAACCATCATTCCCCGGTTTATTCAGGATGATCGTTCCGGGGCGGATTTTTTCAGCGATCTCAGCCATGCCCAGACCCCGGAAAACCTGAATCTCCTGAAAAAGATCGATGATGCCACCAGAGCTCTGCTTCTGACTGAGAAGCATGCCGTGGGCAAGCTGCCGGATTTCGGACTGGCCATGGACAAGGGAACGGGGCTTTACCGGGTATATGCCTCCTGGGCTGTGGACAGATACCGAAAGGCGGTGGCCGGAGCTCAGAGAGTAAGCTTCTGTCAGAAGCACAGCCGGTGTCTGATTTATACCGGGGGCGCGGCTCTCATAATTTTCCTGAAGCTTCTGATATTTTTCCAGAGATAGCGGGGGAGCAAAAAAGCTTTCGGCAGGGCGGAAGATGACTGACCTCTGAACAGGACATCCCGTCAGAAAAATCCTGAGGAAGGGATAATCCTCCTGACGGGGAACCAGCCCCCTGCCACACCGATTCGCCCGGAAAAATACCTCTCCCGTCTGACCTCTTCAGGCTTTTCAGAACCCCTTCAATTCTCATTAACTTCCGCCGCAATTCTCAAATTCCTGATCCCCCTGGGAGGCTCCGGCTGACGGCGTTTGCCCCTTCCCCCTCCGCCGGCGGACAAACTCAGAACTCTTTCCCGGCAAAATCTCATCCGAAAAATCGGCAGTGTTTGACCATGTTTGAGAAAAGCCTGTACATACGGCAACTGCCAAAATTGTGATATAGCTCACACTTGGTGGCAACAGCGAACAATAAAACTGTACAAAAAAAAACAACTGTAAGATCGCGTATAGTTTTACAGGTTGTTTAAAGTCCTGAAACATAAGTGTTTTGCGGGATTAATACTGTCAGCAGAACGATGCGACAGCGGAGTAAACAGAGCACG
>DFFT01000095.1:0-5979 GCA_002372325.1 Succinivibrionaceae bacterium UBA3769
CTATTTTCCTTCGACCCTTGACATCAAACAGACCGTCTCAACATGAAGAGTGATGGCAAATACGGCGAAGAAATTTTCTCTGGCCCGGGTAATCAGGAGGCGGGACTTCCGGAACCTGAAAGCCGGGGAATTTGCGATTACAGGACGGGATACTGCTCACTTTTCCGGAGCTTTTATCTCCGGGGCTTCATTAAGAGAGTCCTGGGACTGGCTTCCGGCGGGGCGGGATCCCGCAGGCCGAGTCTCCAGTTTAAAGACGTTCATGGTATCGGGATCCGGACAGCAGAACCGGGCGGTTCCCGGGGGTTCTCCCGGAATGCGGCCGCCGTACCGGAGGATATCGGCATAGATAAAGGCCACATGCATGGCCATGGGACAGAGCCGTCCCCGATCCCTGTCAAAATCAAAGGAGTCTCCGGGCTTATGACCGTGATGACAGGGACATTGTCCCCGGCGTTCCGTCAGGGTGATGGTGATCTTAGGCTTCATGCGAAAGCACCCCGGGATCCGGGCTTCTCCCATTTCGGCGGGAATACCCGATCGATCCGGGTCACTGACTTGGCCTCCTCGATAAGCCTTTGGTTATCGGATACCACCATGCCAGAGGATACCCCCTCCCAGACCCGGAGATCCGTCCGGGAGTTTCCGATGTAGCAGATCTCCTGATCCGGAAAGCGTCTCCGGAGATAGGCCAGCTTGTTTTTGCCCACCAGATTGACCTCGGGATTGGTGCCGAAGCCGTTCCGGAAAAAGCCGTGGTAAAAGGCGATCTTCTTAACCAGAGCATCGGCGCTTCCCGACACAATGTAAACCTCGTTCTCCGGATTTGCGGCCTGCTCCCTGAGGAAGTCCAAAACCTCCCGGTTCCAGGAAAGCTTCGCGGGATCAAAGGCGTATCTTCTCTCAATGTAAAACTTAAGCACCTCTCTTCTGCCACCGCTTCTGACAAGCCACCACAGGGAGGGGATCAGCATCAGAGGGTTTTTCAGGTTAACTGAAAAAAACGAGGTCACCGACATATCGTTGGGAATGAGGGTACCATCCAAGTCCGTGCAGTAAATCATAGTCTCAGGAAACACCGCCCCAAATGCCGCCAAGGGGAGTCAAAATGATTAAACACAAAAAAACCGGCAAGCCTCACCCGATATCACTGCTCCGGGGATCCCTGCCGGCTTCGGAAATCAGAACAGCTGCTTATTCGCCACGTCCTTCTTATGAGCGATCCTCTCATAATAGAAATTGAACTGATTCCGGAACTCCTTCACGCAGTCTGAAAACTTTGAAGGCTCCGGGGGCCTTTCAGCGATGTGCGTCGGACGGGCCACCTTCATGGAGTAATGGAGTCCGGCCCAGCAGAGACGGATAAAGAGCTCGGCATGAAAATTTATCAGCATGCCCAGATCGTGCTTCTGCATGCACTCATAGGCAATGGCCACCGGATAGATGCGCACCGGAGCCTCGAAATCGAAATTGCGGATAACCTTGAGATCCTTCTTGTACCAGTTCAGCTTGATCTTTTCTCTTCTGGTGCGGGGTTCAGCATCCAGGCGGGTAACTCCGGAAATGATGTTTTCCGGATGCTCCTGAGCCAGTCCCCACATGGCCTTGATGTCCTCGTAGGCAAACTGGCATTCCGGCACCCACAGATACGCATGGGAAAAGCCTCTGCTGTTGGCTTCGCGGAAGCCGTCGGAAATGGCGGCATAGGGAGCGGAATCAGAGAGACGCTGGATCAGAATAATCTGCTTGAAGGGGCCGATAATCTTTTTCAGATTGGTAAGCTCGTCCTCGGAATTTCTGTCATTTACGATAAAAACAGAATAATCTCGCTCTGCCATGAGCGGCTTGATTTTTTCCATAAGATCAGCGGCAGACATATCATGCCAGTCAACGATATAACACGGTCTGGAAACACCAGCCATCTGATAACCTCCCGGGTTCCTTGTGAATTTTATGAGGGAGAAGCTCCTGAAACCGGAACTCTCCCTGAAAACAGCTGGGGACAGCATTTGCGTCCCGGGGCCCTTTCCCCTGCGCGGAAAAAGCCCGAAAATCCTTCAGACGGCATGAACTACGCCGAAAGACCGCCGGTCTCTCCTGGGGATGCCGTCCCGTTTGCAGGGATTATACCATAATTATGCGTTCTCGTAATGCACCCGGCATTCCGGCTCCGGCAGGCGAAAGCCCCGGAATGCCGGCTTAGGCCCGGGGCCGCCCCTTCTCGGCTGTTATCCTGCTCCGGTGTTCTGCTGGTATCCTGCTCCCCTCATCTCCTGTCTTACCTCCGGTAATAATCAAAGCTCACCCGGAGATGCTGCTTAATGTAGGAGAGATCCAAAGGACAGAAGGAATGGAAGCGCGTCCGGAAAACGGCATTCTCAGGATCCGGCACCCGTTCGCCGTAAAAGCTCATGCTCCGGAAGATGTAATCACCGAGGCGGGCACTGTAGGGACGGATCACGCCCTTTTTATCCCGGTAGCCTCGGATCCCCATGAAGTTTGACCAGTAGTTCTTGATGATCCCCGGAGTCCCGGCGGGAGAATAAAGCTCGAGCTGCAGGGGAAGCTTCTGCTGATACTTGTCGGGGGTGATGGCGCCGTTCTCCGTTTCCGCAAAGTACATGGTGGCATCACGGCAGAAGAGCTTGGGATCCAGCACAGCACGATCCCGGAGCTCCCGGGAGATCTCCCCCGCATCCGGAAGCTCCGCCTCGGCATCCGGGGGCGGGGAAACGGCAAATTTCAGGGCGTCAATGCTGAAGCCGGCAGTTTCGAGGCTGATTTCTCCTGTGATGAGGGAACCGGATTCGTCCCGGAGATCCCGGAGCTCGCATTCATAGGTGTTTCCGAAGGCTCCCATAAAGAGAGGAGCGGCGGCCCGGCAGGAAACCTTACCGGTCTCGCCGGCCTCCGGAGGCTGAGCCCGGATCTGGCACTCGGGATCCGTATCGCAGGAAAGCGTCCTTTTAAGGAGAGCCTCAGCATCGGGAATTCCGAAGCCGTATCTCCCGTGGTAGCGGTAGCCCGCGGCATTGGCGATCCAGCCGGGCTGCCATACCAGCATGGGGCCTCTCTCATAGTGGCGGCGGAGATTAATGCCCAAAGTCCCCGTCTCCTGCGGCCCCTCGGCCATTTCCGGAAAATCGGTGTCATTTCGGGCGGTTTCGGCCAGAAGATAGCGGGCCTGCCAGACATTGAGATCCGGATAGGCCTGATACATGAGGGTCAGAAGACCGCTGGTCATGGCCGCCGCCGCTGAGGTGCCGTTCATGATGTCCGTGCTGTTCCCGTTAATGTTGTCCGGGGAAAGCGTCCGGTTAAACATGGTGTAATCAGTCCGGTTCTTCCGGGAGACCCGGTTGGCAAAACCAGCCCCCGCTCCGGAAACGTCGGAGGTCACCACCGCTCTTTCCCGATCCTGATAGCCGTACTCGCCCCCGGGAGCGGAGATCCAGATCCCGAAGGACAGGGGACTGTATGAGGAGATTGTCCCGGAAGCGGTGACGGCTCCCGAACGGATCACGTGGGGGGAAACTCCGTTATGGCCGCCGGGATTGAAGCCGCAGTTAACCCCGAAGGAACGGCAGGGGCCCACAAGGGTTATGGGGCCGTTTCCGGTAAGCTCTTTGACCTCCACGGTATAGGTATTCTGATTGTAGGAATTCCCGGGAGAGGATGAAACAGACACCCCGGACTCCGCCAGAGCCTCCAGCGCCATGAGTCCGGCGGCGGTAACCCGGGTGGCCCCGGTCATGCTCCAGCTCTCATTAATGACCCGGAAGCTGTCCCGGTGCCGGAGAAGCTCCTCCAGGATATTAACCTCGCTGAAGGCAGTGAAGCTGAGGCCGTGCTTCAAAGACTGGTAGTAGCTGAGCTCCGGGAAAAACACGGACACCATCTGGGCATCCGGGGCGATGCCCCGGCTGCCTCGGCCGTTTCCGGCCCGGGCTCCGACGATACCGGCCACGGCAGTGCCATGCTGGAACATCTCCTCGTTGCTGTCCAGGTAGACCCCGTCGGGATTCCTATAGGAAAACACCGGAGCCATGGCGGGAGAAACATCGGGAAAACTTACGAGGCCGTCCCGGAGATCCTCATGAACGGCATCCGCCGCCGTGTCAAACACCACTGTCGTGACGCCCTTTCCGGTGAGAGGATCTCCCCTTTGATCCCGGAGAAGAGCCGCCCGCCAGAGGCCGAGGTCAAACCCCGGAAGTCCCGGAGCATGCTGATCCTCCGGAAAGGTGCCGGTATTCCGGTAATGCCAGCTCCGGTAATGCAGAGGATCCTGATAGAGGCTGAGCTTAAATACCCGGCTTTGTCCCGAGTCGTCGCTGAAATGTATCGGGGCTTCATACTCCCGGGTATCCCCTGTCCAGGTTCCCGTCCAGACATAACGGAAGGAACCGTCCGGAAGCTCCGTAAGCTCTCCGGATTCCGGATCCGTCCCCGTGACCTCCGCCACCTCCGATCCCGGCATGATAATAAACTCGGTGTCCCCCTTTTCGATATCACCCTGTTTCAGTACCGTAAAGGAGGGAACTGTGATAACGTCAGGCACTTCCTTATTGGTGTAATGGGCATATTCCCTCTTGTCATCAAAATCGCAGCCGGAAAGACCGGAAACCGCAATAACAAGAGCGGCAAAGACAGAGCAGGCGGCCAAACACCGCGGGGCGGCGGTTCTCCGGTTCCGGGAACTAAGGACATTTGACGCCGGGGCTGAACAGTGATTCATCTGGGGCCTCGCAAAATCCGGAGCCTCCGAAACCGGAACGCAAAACTGAGAAAACTTAGGAAAAAACCGGGAGAAGCGCCGGTTTCAGGCAATAAAGGCGGAGACTTTAGGAGATTATAATGAACCTGCTTTGGTTTGCCATTGTTTGCCGTGAGCCTCTTTCCGGAAAGGCTGAACACCTCTCAAAATCCTGCCGGGTTATGAAAAAAGCTCCGGGCTTCTGGAGCGGCCGGATCCCGGGGAAAGGATGCATTTCAGGGAAGGCGGGGAATGGCAGAATTTTCGGGGAACCGGGGAATGGCAGAATTACCAGGGAGCCGGAGGAAGACGCTAACGGCGAAATAAAGGGGGAAGAAAGGCGGCGAAAATAAAGGAGATGAGAGAGGGCGTCCTATGGAGCCTTCCGGAAAAGAAGGACAAGAAGAAAAAAGGACAAGGACGAAAAGAGAAGTCTTCTGCAAACACGCCCCTCGTGTGAAAGGAGATCTTTAATCACGCCCCCATTGCCAGCAGGAGCGGATCTCGGTATATTACCCGAAAAATCATCCGGCCCTCCGGAGCTCCCGGCGGGCTTCCGGAGGATTCTTCGGATATCGCAATTAAAAGGAATCAGCCATGTCATTTAATGCAGAAAAAGCAGCAGAAACATCTTCCGGAAAACTTTCCGGGAAAGCATCAGGCCTCAGGTCATGGGGAACGGCGCTTCTGGCGCTGTCTCTGGCCCTGTCCGCTCCGGCTCTGGCAGCGGGAGCAGACAAAGCCGCCGCAGCGGGAGCTCAGGATGGCGCCGTTAAGGACGGCACCTACGTCATCAAGATCGGCAAAAAATTCCTGGGAGCCGATGTGTACTTTGATCTCCGGAACGGCGGAGACACCATTGAGCTTCCCCGGGCCGAGGTCACTCTGAAGAAAAACGATCAGGGCTATCATGTCCGGGGCTGCTTCACCATGTACCGCGGCGCCGAGGTTATGCTGGATCGCCAGTGCGAGCTCCGGGAAAAGAGCATCTACTGCCGGACCGTCCCGGACTGGGTTACCGTGGCGCCTGAGAACACCAATCTTGACGGCATTGAAGAGCTTCAGGAGGTGATTATCACCCCGGCAGGGAAGGACAGCCTGAACATTAAGGTTACCGATGCCTCCATGTCTGCGGGCGGCGACGTGTCTCACTTCAGCGAAGGGCCCTACGTGCTCAGAAAAAACCGCGGTGATAAGTGCCGCCGGGAATAAGCGCCGCCGGG
>DFFT01000095.1:6112-11866 GCA_002372325.1 Succinivibrionaceae bacterium UBA3769
CCGCCGGGAATAAGCGCCGCCGGGATCAGTAATTCTTAAGCCGCCCTGCTCCGGAGCCAGGTTTCGGCAAATTTGCCCGAAACCGGGATTCCCGGGGCGGGTTTTCCGGCGACCTTCCTTCTTTCATTGGCCGTTGTTTTGCGGAGGGTAATCTTACCCCCCGTCCCGGCTCAGATCCCCCTTCGAAACAAATCCTGCTCCCGATGCCGCAACCCCGCATCCGCAAAGGCCTGAAGCCCTTCTCTACGGCTTATTTCACAGCCGGAAAAATCTCCTCTGCTATACTCTGAAGCCGCCCCTCTTACGCCGCCTCTTACGCCGCCTCAAATCCCCGGGATGCCTGTCAAGCTCCCCTGAAGCTGGCGTAAAAAACAAAAATCACCAAAACCTTGCCAAAATCCCACCAAAAAAAACTTTGCACACGATCACAAAAATAAGTAGAATATGATCCATGTCATGTTTTGTTAAAAGCATTGACAATCACCTGAAGGCTAACTCATGTCTCACAATGGCATAGCGTTTTCAGGTGATTTTTTTATAGTGCGGATTTTAGTTACCGTGTGATTTTTTAATCAGAGATACCAGAAAATGCAGATCTGCAAAGATAACAGATTTCTCCCGGAGAGCTTTTTTCAGAAATATAGGAGCACGGACAGCCTGCTTTCGGACAGCATCCAAAACTGCGGCGCCATAATGGATATCGTGAGGGAGAGTGCCCTTCCGGAACCCGAACCGATTCGGAGCGGCATCGTAAGCGCCATTTTCGGAAAGAGCGCCTCTGTTCCCGCCGTTCCCGTAAACCTGAACTGCGAGGCAACACCGGAACTCCTCCGGGAACATCCCGCGCGGGAATGGCAGGAGCTATGCCGGAAATTCCCGCAGACGAATGTTCCCCTCGCCGTAAAGGAGTTCCCCTGGCTCCGGAGGGTGAACAGCCGGAGGTTCAGCATCCATGATTACCGGAACCGCTTCCGGAAGTTTCTGGAAAAAATGCACCCCTCGACCTTCATTGATCACTGGGGCCGCGAGCCCAAGGCCTACATGAACATCATGAACCGCTATCTGGACAGCCTGCTGGATCCGGATCCCGGGAAGAGAGCCAGCCTCCGGGAACTGGAAATCATGGACTCCTGGTATGTCCCCTTCGTCCGGGATCTCAAATTCATTCAGCTTAAAAGCTTTTTTCTGGAGAATACCGCGGAGTGCAACGAGTTCATTGTGCGGGAGAACCCCGATGTCTCCCCTTCGGAAAGGAAACGCCTCAAGGATAAATTCCTGTTTTATCTTATGATGCACGATCTGCCCGGCGTTGTTCCCGCTGACGGTTCCGGGGATCCTGCCGGTATTTCCGGCAAACATTCAGGTACGCATTCCGGTATTAATCACGGTAAACATCCTGACAAGGCTGGGATGAGCCTTCTGAACAGCTACAGTCTGAGAGCGGACTGGATTATGGCCTACAATCAGCTCCTGATTTCCGAAATCGTCCATGAGCCGGGCCTGGAGGGTGTTCTGATAAACCTGATCCTGAGCAAGATCCCCGCCGCCCGGAATGCCTTTCTGCTGCTGCCCTTTCCTCTCTGGTTCTTCCTGGATGATCCCCGGCTCCTTCGGCTCTTCACCGATGACCCGACCGCCGTTATCGCCGATATGATGCCGGCTTTCCGCATCACATTCCCCATGTACCGGGAACAGACCATTATCAATCTCCGAATGCTGATGAACGGTCAGAGTCTGACCGCCAGCTCCAGCGTCATGCAGGAATACATGGCCCTCCACGGCGTGCCCCGTTCCGGAATCACGAATCTCATCTTTGCCTCCTTAACAGAAAAGGCCCGGCAGAATCTGATCAAGAATCGCGCGGTAAGGTTTACCGCCAGAGTAAGTTCCGAACCGGGGCAGTCAATAAGCCGGGAGCATGCTCTCACGGACAGCTTTATTGAAAATGCCACCTCTGCGGAGGCTCGCTGCTACCAGCTCATCATTCATCTCTTCGACAAGATCATCAATGACGGAAACTGCGGCGTCCGGTATCTGACAGAGAATCCGGCTGACATCAGGGCCGGAAATAACTTCCGCGCCTCCGATGCGGATCCGGCGTTAAGCTTCGAAGCCCTCCAAAAGCTCGGTCTTTGCGGCTTCCCTCTGAGCCTTCAGAGAATCAATCCCCGCTACCGCTCCAATATCGACCAGAATGCGCACCACAACCTGCCCTATGCGGCGATGATATTTACCAGCACCATGATGGCCAAGACCGCGAGTCTGATCTGGGTGATGAAGGCGCTGACCGGAAAACATATCACCACCCGGGATAACGAAATGGTTAAGTCCGTGGTAAACAGATCCCTGGCGGTACTGACCCGGTATCTTAACGATCCGGAATTCTGGCCCGAGCCTCATGCCGGGAAAGCTGAGCCCCGGAAAAATAGCGGGAAAGGCGGGACTAAGGCTTCCGGGAAAGGAGCGAAGAATACGGGGAGTAAAAGCACAGGGAAGTGTGCCGGGGGAAGCTCCGGAAAGGCGGGCCGGAAAAACGCTGTAAAGGGGGCTGGTACTGCGAAGGTGGAGCAGAAATGCTCTGTAAAAACAGCTCGGAAGAAACAGTCCGGGGAGTCCCTGAAAGTGGAAAACTCCTGAGCTTCCGCAGAAGGGATCAGGATCATGAGAAAACTCTAAAGCGGTGTTGGTGTTTGATGCATGCCGTTTTGCGGGACTGAACATTGAGCGTGTTGTCGTAACAATGCTGGGGCACTGGTGTCGGGGCACGCTCTGGTGACGTGAGGGAAAACGTACTGATACCGCTCCGCATCTCAGTTATTTTTGGTGTTAAAGAGCTGGATAAAGGAAGAGGACAAAACGTTTGGGTTTTGTCCTCTCTGCGCAAACAAAGAAACTTCCGAAAAAAACGGTCAGTCCCCTTATCAGTAAAAGATACAGCTGTTTACAACAAGTACAGTTTAGAGGTTACTTACAAGGCTCTCGCCAGTTTTGAGAGTTTCTGCTAATCGATTAACATAAACATCAAGTTTTGCAGCTTTCATTTTTCTGATACCTTCTTCTTTTTTCGCTTCTTCTAACGCTTTAAGAATTGGAGCTTTGATTTTCTGAATTTCTTCTCTATGTTTCTCAACCAATTCATATGCTCTTGATTCAAACTTTGCTTTTACTTCATCTGAAGCTGCAGCACTAATTTCAGATTTCTTTGAGTTAAGATGGTCACGAATTTTTTCATAAGCCGCCTTTTTGAAATCATCTTCAGCACTGCTAGCACTCATCATCGCAAGTATACCAGAAAGAAGAGTAGCTCCAATAGCTATTGCTACACCGACAGGGCCGCCTATCAGACCTAATAATCTTGTAGCAACGAAAGCTCCTATTCCGCTCGCTACACCACCCAAGACACCTCCGCCAATACCAGCTTCAAAAGATGTAAACGCCTCAATTTCAGAAAGTGAAACTGAGTGGGTTGTCTGCATATCGAAATCATTTCGAATTACCATAATTCCTTCAGAAAAACGACTGATATCAAACTCAATCTGTTCCTGAATATCTTTAAGTTCATCAGTTACTATATGCTTTAATTCGTTCTCCGTCCATTGAGACATCAAATTACTCATAGCAGAATCAACAGCTTTGCCGATAACTCTACTGGCCTTTTCTTTATCTTCATCTTTGCTCCAAAAACTGATTTCAAAGCTAGTACCGTTAATAACTGATTGTAAATCAGATAATATAAAGCCAGAAAGTTTTTCATCAAGGCTGATTTTTACATCATGTTCAATTCTAGAGATTCCTTTAAGAACAGTCTTTTCAATTCTCGCTATGATCTCATCAAGTTTATTAAATTCCTTTTCATTTTTCTTAAGTTTTTGAGCAAGTTCTTCAGCTGTTTTAGATAAGAGTGTTCTTAGGTTGGGAATTTCATCAGTAATGATGGCCTTAAGTTTATCATTTAAAACTTTAACATTTCCTAATTTAATTTTACCGCGTTCTCGATTGATGATGTCAGCGACTTTTTTCTCAAATTCAATAAATCCTGATGAATGCAGTTTATTGTCATCATGTTCGAGTTTTCCATCGAGAGCTTCCTGAGCAGATAAGAAAAACACCCCGTCCATATTATAAGTACACTGCGGCGATACATTCCTGCGAACGTACTCCTTCACACGTTCCCTTTCCCTGTCTTTATTAAGCTGATCAAATCTGTTGACCATAAACAGCAGAGGAGTTTCAGAACTAACAACTTTAACCTGTTGCACAAAATTTTTATCTGATTCACCATAACACTGCAAGGCTGACAGCACATGAATAATCATATCAGCTTCACGTAAATAACCTAAAGTTGTATCAGTTCTGGCCTGATTTTCATTTAACCCCGGGGAATCAATTATCACCACACCCTGTTTGGACAATTCCAACGGCCAATACAACTTACAGAGTTTGTAAGGACTTTCTATTACGGAATCTTCCTGTTCTTTGTCCGACATAGGAATTACAAGGTAGTCTTCAAGTTCATTTTTAAAATCATCGATTTCATCTGGAGAAGCCCCCTTAGCCTCTATTGTTATCGGAGGAACATTAGGTTTGAACTTATTTATATGCTTTGCAGCACTTTCACATAAATCATCAGGAATTTGCTTGATATCAGGTTTGAATTCAATTACAGCCTTCGGTTTTTCAGCATAATAGATTTCAGTGATAACGGCTGTGCACGGGGTACTATATGCGGGTAAAACATCACATTCAAGAATGGCGTTCAATGAGGTACTTTTACCTGCTTTAAATTGACCTGCAATCATTAACTTCAGGGTTTCAGAAGAAATCTTATTTCTTAAATTCTTCAATTGATCAATAAAATTAGCGATTCCTAATTTATCTAAATTTGATTCAGAAGAATCAGGCTTGTTAGAATTTCTTCCAAGAAGCTCATCAGCAGAAGCAGGAAACTCCTTTAAATAATCATTATAAACAGCTTCTACATTATCAATATATTGAAGACAGTTACTTTTTTTCTCATTGAATTTTTTCAAACTTTCACTGATACTATCACTCATCTTTATTACCCTCGTAATTAGATTTTAATATTTTAAACAAAACACAAAATTTATGGCTTATGAATTTACCCCCTTAACCACATCACAAAAAAAGTGGCTCAACGGCATGAAATACACCATCTGCATTTAAATACATAACTCTTTATCAAAAGCTTAAAATTGAATTAGCTCACTCCAATTCACCAATAACTTTATTAATATTATTCTGATGAATGTTCAGCGCCATAACAATTTTATCTACACGACTTTCAGCCACTTTAAAATTAGTTTGTATTTCTTGAATTCTAGCATTATAGGAATTGATCAGACCAATATATCGCTCTCTTTTTAGTTTTAGTGAAGACTCAAGTTTAGATGAGATATCTTTTTGATATTCCTCATACATTTCTCTGACTTTTTGAGAAAAACCAGAACTAATTTTCGCCATATACTCATCAATATTCTCTTTTGATTTAGCTTTTCTTTCCTCAAGAGACGGTCCGAACATAGCCCCTAAAACACCACCAACCAAAGCAAGAACACCAGCTGCTACCCAGCCAGCACCAGGGATCATCAAACTAACTGCAATACCTGTTGCCAAGCCACCGCCAATTTTAGCGTTCTCTTCACTTTCAAATGACTCTGACAAATTCCTGGTACCTGATGAATAGGATATGAGCGAACCTTTATCATCATGCTGACCAAGATTTCCCATAGCCGA
>DFFT01000134.1:0-6562 GCA_002372325.1 Succinivibrionaceae bacterium UBA3769
AAACTAAATTAACCAACCACAATTATGCAAAGAAAATCACAAAAACTTAAAAGTCGGCGAAAAATACGAAAATGCGAATAGAAGGCTTGAGTTTTAAAGGATGGCGACGGAAGAATGGGGATTTAGATCAACTGCGGTTTTTGAAGAAGTTTACAATTATCTCCGTGAGCGCTTTAACAGTAAGCGCTGTTTTTTTTCAATGTTTGCAAGAGGGCCTGAAAACACAAGGGCAGAATGCCAGGATGCCGAAAAACCCGCCGGGCTTTTGCGCGGGAGATGTCCCCGGATGCCAAAGCCTTGCATCCCGTCATTTTTGCTGCGCAGCGATTATGCCACATCAGTCGTCTCAAACAAAGGATTCATTTGGAAAAGGGCTGATTTGGAAAAGGAAGAAATGGCAGAAAAGGAAGGAAAAAAGGAAGATCCGGAGTGAAGAGCCAAAAAAACGGGAAAGGCGCCGGGGTGATGATCCCGGGAAGCCGTTACCCCCGGGGCTCATTGGCGGTCAGTCATAATCCGCGGCGCCTTTCCCGGGGATGCGGTCAGGTTTTACGGAAAGCCGTAAGCAAACTCTCTCGCATCAGACCGAGCTGTCCCGGGCCTGCTCTGACTTGTCAGGTTTTTCCTCCAGAATTTCATATGCCTTGATACAGCGTTCTTTCGGGGATATCACCATGCCGACCCTGATGATTTCTATCTGAGCCGGGGTCGCTCCGTATTCATGCGTGGTAAGCTGATGGAGAGCCTCCTTCATGGCGGCCTTCTGTGAAACCCCGTCCCGCATTCTTTTAAACTCGATGACCAGCTTTGTGGCTTTTGTTTTGATTTCCAGATCCGAATAGCCATGACAGTTGTTCATCTCCTTGGATTTCAGAATGCCCTTTTCCGGAATTCTGGCATAGATGATATCGCGAATGGAGTTTTCATTGTTAAATGCCGGGGAATTTGAGCTCACGTTTTCACACAGGATGGCATTGAAAAGCCGGAAGACAGCGGGGATGTCTTTGCTGTCCGTAAGCTTTTCCAAATTCAGAAGCTCGATATCCGTAAAGGGATCGGACTTAAGATTATGGACATCCAGAGACAGACGGATCAGGGATTCGGCAACCTCTTCGTTTGGCACAGCGATTTTGCCGTAAGGGAAAGACACAGTTCTCAGGGTGAAGTATCCGGTCTGAAGAAGCAGCATCTTCATGGGAATCTGAAAGGACTCTGATTTTGCCGTGATTTCATCAAAGGTAACTATATTATCCCGGTTCTCCTCCTCCTTCACAGAATCGCTGAGCTTATTGAAAATCTCCAGACTGTCGGCATTTTCAAGATATCTCACCAGCGCAGTTGGCGTGCCGCCGCTGGTGGAGTACCAATAATTCCTGAAGCCGTTTTTGGGGTTCTTCAGAAAGGAAATAACAGACCAGGGATTATAGACAGTCTCTTCATTCCCTATGGAAAACTGAAAGCCATTGTAGACACTCTTCATCTTGGCGTAGACATCGGAAACGCTCATGTCGAGAACCGCCGCCGCATTCCGCACGTAGGGATCAAAGTACTTATGGAGCTCGTCTTCGGTTATTCCCAGCAGTGTGGCATAGTCATCATCTGCAGAAATGTCATAAATATTGTTGAATATTGAAAACAGGCTTATGTGGGCTATTCTGGTAATGCCGGTAACAAAAACAAAACGGAAAATCCGTTCTGCGGATTTGATGCCGGCAAAAAATGAATCCAGAATATCCGAAATATCATTAAGAACCTGACCTCTGTTCAAATGATGAGTTACCGGGGAATCGTATTCATCAATAAGAAACACAATGCTTTTGTCAGCGATATCCTTATCACCCCTGATGTTATCTAAAATAACTCCCGGCTGGCAGGTTTCGTTGTTACCGGAAGTCATAAGATAATGGTTATTGCCGTAAATCTCTCTTATCATCTTATTATTAAGATATATTCTGAGATCTGCCGGGGCAGAATTTGCCACTACCGAGAGATCAAAGCGCACCACCTTATAGGTGGTATCGGCCCATTTGTTTTTACCGGTGTCGATGTCAAGACCTTCGAAGTCTGCAAGGCCGCTGGAAAACAATGACTCAAATGTTGAAGTCAGGAGAGATTTTCCGAACCGGCGCGGTCTCGACAGAAATACCGGAGCGCCTTTAATTCGCGCCAGACGTCTTACCATTTCCGTTTTGTCCACGTAAATATTTTCATCTCTTCTGATAGATGAAAAGTCTGTCCTGCCGAAAGGGAGTCTGTCCATTTCGTTTTCATCTAACATCGCATTACACATGCCCTGCAACCCCTTAAATATTTAACCTGATCCTGCATTTAAATATGTCTGGTGTTAAAAAGACAAAGCAGTAAGGCCTTCAGCCGGCAGTAAAGCCTTCAGTTTGGCCATTTGCCATGGCAAAAATGATATTTCCATACTTCTTAAATCACCCCTGTTATACACCATATTCTGTACTTCATCAAACAGTCAGAAACAATCATAAGGCTCAGATGGAGCTGTCCCGGGCCCGTTTCTCCATCTGCCGCTTTTTCTCCTTCTCCCCGGCTTCCTGGAGAATGCCCTCATAGTTGGCATTGCACTCTTTTACCTCATCCCGGGCCTGCTTTACAGCATTCTTGTCCCGGGCGTCTTTGAGGGCCTGGTAATACCCGCACTTCCGAAGGCCGGTTTCATCAGTGGGCATGGTGAAGTGCCAGCAGCTCCACCCGCTGGCAAAGCAGGCGCCCCGCTGATTCCGGCCGCAGACTCCGCCCGGAGCCATGCCCGTGGCCCCCGGATTGAACGAGATGCCCACGGAGCCGCTGGCTCCGCCGTGAGTCACCCGGCCGTAATTGCAGAGACACCCCAGAACCCCGTCATTGTCCACTGCCGTCATGACATTGACGATTTCAGCCTCCCGGCGGTACTGTTTGAGCTCCTCTCCCACAATGATCTCATTATCGTAGTAGAGTGCATCCCAGCCGCAGTCGCAGGCATAATTGGCCACCATGTTAAGATAGCGGGATTTGCTTTCCATAAGCACGCACAGCATATCCCTGGCTTCCTTCCTGAGATTCTTCTGAGAACACTTGCGGCCGCCCTGATTCCACTTGAGAAGTTCCCTTTCGATTTCCTTTTTGGTGCGGTAATAGGCCTTGAAGCCCTCTACCTCCCGGGGACAGCCCTTGTTCCAGAGACTCGAAAACCTGTCTCCCAGATAATTGTTGGTTCTGGTGCCCCAGCCCAGTTTGGCGTTTGCCTCCCGCTCCTGACCGCGGAACCATGAGTTAAAGTCCCTTTGACAGCTGGGATTCCAGTCGCTTTTAAGATTCCGGTACTCATCCTTCATGGCCCGGGCATCCCTGGCAAACTGGGAATTATTGTTTTCCGCCTTTTCCCATTCGGTAAACTGAGCCTCCAGAAAATCGTACACCTCGTCCTCGGTGATAAAGTCGCTTTTCACCATGTAGTCCCGGGCTGCTTCATCCCCCTCCTCCTGCAGAATCCGGAGATACTCCCGGGCCTTTTCCCGGTTGACTCTGTTCAGGGCTTTTTTGGTGAGCTCGTTCCCCAGGGTGTTGATCATTACCTCCCGGGTCTGCTTCATGACGCTGTCCTTGTGATGCTTCCAGTCCTCCTTCCAGATCCGGGCGAAATCGTCATAGCCGGCGGATCCTTTGGTATCCGCCCCTATCTTCTTCCACTTGCCGTACATTCTGATCACCGCCACGTCCCGGGCAAAATCCCGGGAGGAGAGGTAGGCCTGGTACGACAGCTTTATGGATCCGGAAAGAATGGGATGCTCCAGCGCCAGAATGGAAAGCGCCACATTGGCATAGGCCTCCTTGTTGGTATAGTCCCCGCCGGCAATAGTGCCCGCCAGAGTGGCAATATCCTCGGTAACATCCAGGGCATTGGACACCAGATCCTTTTTGCCGCTTAAGAACTTGGCGCCCTTGAGCACCTCGCCCCGGTAGTCGGAAAGTCCCTTCAGGAACTTTTTGCCGCTTTTGCCCTTTCCGAGAGCCTTGTCCAGCATGCCATAGACCTTGGCATATTCCTTCTCCGACATCCGGGCCATGCGTTCCTTAAGCTTTGAGGAGTTCCGGGTCAGCAGCTTGGCCAGACATTCCTCATCGGAACAGTGATTGAGTCCGATCTTCAGCATGGAGACCATGCCGTTTTTAAGAGCCTCCTTGTATTCCCCCTCGGAGAGCTGATCCATGCCGGCGATGGCATTCCCGTACATCTCCTGCACCTCCTGAAAGCCCTCCCGGAAATCACTGAGCTTCGATCCTTCCGGAAGCGGCAGGTTGAACAGCAGGGTTTTTCCGAAATTGGCCAGTTCTCCCTCGAAGTCGCCGTCCCGGCCCAGAGTAATGTCAATGCGGGAGGCCTCCCGGATATACTGGTCAATGTACTTGTCGCAGTCGGCATCAGTAAGAGCTACCGTCTCAAAGGAAAATCCGGAAGAGGTTTCGTCTGCCGCTTCGTTATCAGCTGCGCTGTCAGATCCGCTGTCCGCAAAAACGTCTTCAGAGTCTTCGAAATCGTAAAGCCGGGGCGGCTCGAAAACGCCGCTCAGAGTATTGCTCCGGGGCGGCTCCGGCACATGAAAGCTCTCAATAAGGTGCTTTTTAAACTGCTGTTCGCTGTTATTGCTGTCACGGCCGCCGTCCTTGATGTAACGGTCAATGCTGGCCCGAATCTCCTTCTTATGACTGGCCATCTCCGCATCCGTCATCACATGCATCATGAAGCTGGCCTGCAGAGTTCCGGAATCATCCCGGGCATCATAAAGCCTGAGCTCGTAATCCCCCGGAGGCTGGATAACAGAAAGCCCCGAAAAGAATGTCCTCCGGTGTCCCATTCCCATAACCCCGTCGGCGTACTTCTCCAGCACCTTGGCCGCCTCCAGAGGAAACCCCTTGGGCACCAAGACGGCAAAGGGATCCTTCCAGTGGGTCAGCATCACCCCGGACATGGTCATGCCGGAGTCCTGCTCCGCCACCGCGGAGTCAGCCGCAATCTCCGGCCGCCGGTTCTCATCGGCAGGATTCTTCACCACCCGGAATTCCCGGGTAAATACCCTTTCATTATCCTTGGGGCCCTGCCGCGCGGAAAACTCATACTCCCCGGGTTCATAGATTTCATTGGTGATCCTGGCAGCATGGGAAGCATTGCCGCATCCGGCCCCTTCGCTGTAGAACGTTTTTTCGGCTCCCTTCTTCCTTATCTGAAAGGAAATTCCCTCCTTCTGCCACTCGCCGTCGCAGCCGAAGATATAGTCTATGCGGGCGCCGGCATAGACCTCCGCGGGCACCGCTGCCGCGGGTTCGCTCAGAGAAGAAACGGCCGGAGCCACCTTGAAGTCAAGACGCGCCATGGCCCTTTGCATGTCGTAATTGTTTTCATCACGGCGGCAGCCCTCGCAGTACTCAAAAAGAAGCAGCGTATAGTCTCCGGGGGTATCCGGAGCCTGAAAAGAAAACCCGGGAAGCCCGTAGTCCCGGAAATTTTTAGAGGATTTTGCGATCTCGATTTCCTTGCGGGGCCGATCCGCCTGCGCCGCCGGAGCTATTACCAGAAATGCGGTTTTGCGGTCTTCGTAATTTTGGAGATCCACATAAAAATGCTCTCCCGGCAGAAAATGATCCCGGGCTATGGAATACTTAGGCAGCGGCTTCTCCGTTCGAACCTTGAATCCCTGCCTTGCCAGCAGCACGGGGTTTTTGTCATCGCCGCTGAAAAACCGGATCTCGTAGCTGCCGTCCCGGGCCGGAGCCTTTACCCGCAAATACCCCTCCCGGGCTCTTTCGGAGGCGACATGGTCGGACATCATGCGTTCCCGGGAGGAGGCATAGTCCGCCGGAACATCAGGTTCGTTTACGGTGAGATAGATTAGCCGGCTGTTTCTGGTTTCCGCCGCAAATTCGGGCATCCGGTAGTAGAGCAGGAAAAGCTCTTGAGGCTCATAGCTTTCCCTCTTGTTAATGACAAGTTCCGCTCCGGGAATCACCTCCTCCGTTACCGCCAGAAGCTCATTCCGGGGCCTCGGGGACATGCTGGACGGCCGGAGCCGCACCTCCTCTCCGAAGATCCTCCGGAGGGCATCCCTTTCGGAATCCTGCCGGGCGCTCAGAGTTTCCTCATAGGAGGGCAGGATCTCGGCTCCCAGACTCTTAAGATAGGCCGTGAGCCGGGGCCGATCCACATCCGCCTCGGCGCTGATGCTGACAAGATTTCCCTTTTTCTCAGAGGAGAGCACCTTGAAGCCGGAAACATAATCCCCGGCCCGGGCAATAACCCCGCTTCGGATCTCCGCGGTATGCTCCTTCACAAACTTCTCATCGGTGATGGCCAGCATCATCTTGCGGGCGGCGGCGGTTTTGGCATTGATTTCCGCTGTGGCCTGATCCTTGCCCCGGGCCTCCACGGTAATTACCTGAGGAGATGCTTCAGAGGACACCAGGGCGCAAACCAGAAGAGCCAGAATTTTCTTTGCGAACCGCGCTGTTATTTTCATGCCCCTGAAACCTCTCTCGCTCCCGAACTCTTTCATTGCCTTGC
>DFFT01000134.1:6690-16233 GCA_002372325.1 Succinivibrionaceae bacterium UBA3769
CTGCGCATCTCCTCAAGTCTGTCCTGATAATGCGGGTCAATGCTGTAAAAGGAATCCTCAAGGTAATCGGCGGCAGTGTGTCCCTGCCGGTCTTTGGCCCTGATATCCGCCCCGGCCCGGATAAGACGCCGGAGAAGACCGGTGTCAGGCATATGAAAGGCCAGCGCCATCAAAGGCGTCCGCCCTTCCCGATCCGCAAGATTCACGTCAGCCCCGCTCTCAATAAGGCGGGAAGCCAGAGCCTCGTTCTCCGCCAGAATGGCCATAATAAGGGGCGGCGCTCCGGTCTCCCTGTCAATGGCATTAAGATCCGGTTTGGTTTCCAGAATAGCCTTCACGGTATCGCCCCCGAAACGCCCCAGGGCGGCATAGTACAGCATGGAATGTCCGGTAAGGGCTTCCATGTCGGCAGACGCTCCCGCCTTCATAAGATCCGCCACAAAGTCGCCGCCCCGGGATCCGAAAACCTGCGCCCCCGCCATTATTGCCGCTGCCAGTACCGGGAGGCCCTCCTTATTTACCGCATTCACATCGGAATTAAGCTCCAGGAGTTTTTTCACATAAGGTCTCCGGTCGTAGTCTCCGGTTTCCGGCATATTGACAAACAGCGCCAGAAGCGGCGTGTTGCCGTTTGCGTCCTGCTGGGAGACGCCGGCATCGGGACTCTGCTCCAGAAGAAAGTCAAACAGGGTTTTATCCATTCTGTAGCGGGTCATGAAATGAAGAGCGTTTTCCTTCCGGGCATTCTGGACATTCACCCGGGCGCCGTGCTTTATCAGGGCTTCTGTAAGCTTCCGGTCGAAGCTTAAGCGCTGCTTTTTTATCATGGCCTCCTGCAGTACCGTAAGACCGGCAGCGGAGAGCTGATTAAAGTCGGCTCCGAGCTCCTGAAGCCGCGCCACGGTATTGGCATCAAAGGGAATCTCCCTCCGGGCAATCTTCACCAGAATGCTGTTCCCGTCCCCGCCCCGGGCATCAATGACCTCCCGGGGAATATTCCTTTCCAGAAGCTTCCGGGGCATTTCGGGATCCTTGCCGGAAAAAGCGGCCATAAGAAGAGTATCTCCCAGAGGATTTCTCCTGCCGAGGTCGACATTTCCCCGAAAAAGCGGTTCCGCCTCCTGATAACGCCGCTGGGAAACTGCCGTCATGCGGGCCGAATAGCCGGTTTTGCCGGTGTAATCCGGATCCGCTCCCAGAGCCAGCAGCTTTTCAAAAAAATCGGGAGAACTGCTTCTCCTGACCATGGCAGAAAACATGGTGTCCTGAGCGCAGTCATCATGGAGAGCCTTGCCCGCCTTGCCGCCATTCTCTTCTGTCAGGTATTTCAGGATCTTTGCCTGCATATCCTTGCCGTACCAGCCATTACCCACGCACACCGAATACTTGAAGTCCTCATAGGTGAACTTCGGCTCCTCCGCCGCAGCCGGAACCGAAACCGCAAATAACAGCGCCAGAGAAAAAAGGGAACGGATAATGGAAGAAACACCTGAAAAAGACAGATCTCGCGGAATTCTCATGGTTAAGAACCTCAGGGAAAGTCGGTGATTAAAGTCCGGATCCGGAAAGGCCGCTTCCGGGGCAAGACAGTCAAAGCAGATGATGAGGAATGCCGTATCAAGGGGAATCCCCGGGGGCCGCCTTCCTGAAAACTGCTTTCGGCTTAATCGTAACAAAAAGCCCAGATCCAAAAAATCACGGAACGGCATAAACAGGATACAGGCCAAAAATCGGGAGCGGATTTAAGCTCATATTTGACCTTCGCCGCAGAAAAAAACGCCCTTCTCATTTTCATCACCTTTTAATTCCCGCTTTCTCTGTTTATCCTCGTCTCTGTTTATCCCCGTCTCTGTTTATCCCCGTCTCTGTTCACCGCCTTCTCTGTAACTGCTCCCCCCTTCTTAATTCGCAGCGCGCCGCATTCTTAACCTGGCTCCTGTTATGTAATTAAATTTCTCACAATTTCATGAAAGCT
The DNA here is from genome assembly GCA_002372325.1 of Succinivibrionaceae bacterium UBA3769. Lineage (GTDB taxonomy): Bacteria > Pseudomonadota > Gammaproteobacteria > Enterobacterales > Succinivibrionaceae > Succinimonas. Next base: position 8,666 of record DFFT01000134.1, read on the forward strand.
GTCACCCTTTTTAAGAGCTGACAAATGTTCAAAAAAGCAGCAAATGGCTAAAAATTAACCAATTATGGCTTTCTCCGCCGTTGTCATGCAGTATTCTCTGAAATTGTTTTCGTAGTTTTGAAAGCTGTTTCATGGCAAAAAGATGTAAAAATCCTTCATTTTGCTATTGAATTATGTGAGGTGTATCACTATCATTAACCATGTATCAAATGTGATGCAGTTAACACTTTTAAGAAGGAACGCAAATGAGAAGACTCTTCAGCAAGCATGTGCTTGCCAGACAGGAAATCGCTCCTGTAACCCGCCGTTACTTTTTCAGCTACGTAAAGTAACTACGTAAAGTAAGAGCGCATTACCCGGGGAGGAATCCGGAAGATGATTCCGGAAGCTCCCGGAATAATAACGAATGATGAAATGCAGACTCGGAAAGAGGATGCTCAGGGATTAACCAGAATTACAACAACGAGGATACCATGAAAAGATTATTTGAAAGACCCGCTGCTCTCGGAAACCGCTTTGCTCCCGTAACCCGGAGGTATTTTTTCAGCTACGTTAAGTAGGGAGAGAAGAAGCAAGGCAGGCAGAAAATAAGCATTGAGAAAATAAGACAACAACAGCGAGAGCGTGAGAGAAAGGAAAAAGAAATAACAGCGCCGGAAGGAATCGCTTCCGGCAGTAAACGGACACCCGGGGATTCCCCGGGATTTCCGGAAAGGCCGGCAGATCGCCGGCCTTTCCGTTTCTGTTCCGTCCGGGATCTGCGGCCGCCCGCCGGTCTCACGCGGTCAGACCGTAAGCTCTATCTGATTCCCCTCCACCGCCAGAACCGCGCTTTCATAATAGCCGTCTCCGGTGATCCTGGGGCCGCTCAAAACCTCATACCCCGCCAGACGGAGCTTCTCGGTTAGAGAGTCCACCGCCTCCCGGCTCCCCAGGGAAAAAGCCACATGAGCGTAGCCGGTACGGTAAGGCGCCTTTTCGGAATCGATCATGTCCGGGCGCTGCATAAGCTCCAGCCGGGCTCCGTCCTCAAAGCTCACAAAATAAGAGCGGAAGCCGGTGGTTTGGTTGTGGTAACAAGAGCCGGACACGCCGCCGAGCCAGGTCGCAAAAAACTCCCGGGCGTTTTCCAGATCATTGACATAAAGGGCTATGTGTTCGATTTTCATTCGCTCTGTTCCATACTATAGTTGATCTGAAACATTCCATAGGGAATAACTCTCCATAAAACAGCTAGAAAGTTATTATATGTGGCCTAGCGAATCAGGGCGAACGCATGAACTTTTTGTGTACTTTTCAATATTAGTAATACAGGTAACGTTTTAACTTGACAGTTTGATAAAAACTATGCTAAAATTAGTATGTATTAGTAATAGTGGAGCATGTCATGAAACCGGACCTGTCGGCATACCCTGAAATACCACCAGGATGTTTAGTTAACGAAAACAAAATTTTTAATTTGTTTCAGATTTATAAAAATGTTAAAACAGTTGATCCTGAAACTGGTAAGACTAAATATATTCGCGAAACTGTCGGTTCTATCAAAAACGGTGTTTTTACTTTTAGTAAAACCTATCTTCTGAAGAAAGAAAATATTGAACTAGCATCTAAATTACATGCTGAAGGCAAATCTGAAGATGGAAAATCTGTATCAAGTTCATCATCAGATAAGAATGAACCAAACAGTGAAAAGCAAATTTGTAATAAAATTGATGAAGCGCTTAAGAAAACATCATTTGATCAAAGGGATTCTAGTAAAATTGAAATACCTATGCTAACCATAGTATTAGGATCAATTATTAGCGCGCTGTCCGGTGATACTGGGTGTACTGAAATCAGCGAAGCAATCAATGGCAGACTTAAAAAATGTCAAAGACTTCTGATTTTGTCCTTTTTTTGTTCACTGGGTTTGTCCCATATTTCTTCAAATTTGCTTGCTGATTTTGCCCCACCGTTACACCTGTAATTTTCCATTACAGGTGTAATTCGGAATGTTACACCTGTAAGCCTATTCCAGTTAAATCCAGTATCACTGGCGATGAAACGACCAGAAGCACTGAATTTCATGGTAGCAGGACATTTGCTGCTGATGTTTGGGATGAATGAAGGAGGCACGATCTCAGAATGACTATCGAGAGGCGTGAGAGTTTTGTTTCCGGAATTTCCTGATTGCCTTTTCCGATTAATCCTGATCCCCTGCCAGGGGACTGGCGGGATGATTAGGCTTCCGGATGTCTGTTTTCTGAGAATGATGATTTGCGAATGAGAGAACTGCGAGCGCGAGCCCGCACTATTGGCAATGATGTTTCAGATTTATTCAGCTGACGGCAGCCTCTCAGCAGCTGGTGTATTTTTGAGATGAACAGGAACTTAATCCGAAATCGGCTTGTTCAGCCACTATATCTCGACAGACTTTGAATCAGTGTCTCTGTCTCAGTCAGAATTTTTGTCATGGAATCTTTGAAGGCGCAAATAAGCTGGTCAATCTCCGGCCTGTCCTTTTCGGAATTCTGGGAGCAGTATGCGGCAAAAGGCATCACTAACCGTTGTATTTTGCTGTACCGCTCGCTGTACTGCCTTATCTGAGTCCGCAGAGCATTGATCAGGTATTCAAGATCCGATATTCTGCCGCCGCACATACCGCATGTCTCTTCAAGATCTTCAACCTGATCTTTTAGCTCGCTGTTCTCCTTTTTAAGGCCGGCAATCTGTTCCTTTAATTTTTTTTCGTTGTCGAGTTCGGCTCCGGATCTGCAGATGGCATAGTTATCATAAAGATCCTGATATTCATCATCAAGATTCTGATACTCCTCAGAAAGAAGCTGATAGTCATCGTAAATATCCCGGCATACATTAGAAAGGACCTGATATTCCTCGGAAAGAATCTGATAGTCCTCGTAAAGATCCTGATATTTCCTGTCAGGCAGATTTTCAGTATCAGTCATGCTGATTTCCTCCTTGTTGATAGTGATTATTCCCCGCCAGTGCAGGGCATGGCTATGAATGGCCGGTTTCCGGCAGGCCGGAATTCGGCGTGTCAGAATCCCGGAGAGCATCTGCGAAGCCGGCGGTGACGTTCCGCTGATTCAGATTCAGGATGCTTTTTACCATTTCCATGATCTGTTCATTGGTTCTCCTGACGCTGTCGGCAGTTCCCCTGGCTTCTCCCAGCTGAAGGTTATTTTTCTTAATGAGCTCTCCGTCCAGCCTTGATTGCTCCCGCAGAGCGTCAATTTCCTTGCAGAGCTCATCCCGGTTTTCATTAAGGATGGCTATTTCCGCATTGAGATCCCTGATTTTCTTTTCATACACCTTTTTCATTTCGCCCCGGGCAAGCTCCCATAAATCCTGAACTGTTCTCGATGCTGACTCGGCAAGAATCACCGCAGCCTCGGATTTTTCCGGATCAGCCGAAGGTTCCGCCTCCTTGCGAAGCTCATTCAGCCACTTGGAGATGGTTGAGTAACTGCCTTTGTTGCCAAGAACCTTGCGGATTTCCGCAATAGTAGGTTTCCTGTTTTGCAGCTTAAGACTGCTTACAGCATTCTTCACCATATCCCTGGTAATGTAGTTCTGATTGCCGCTGTCCGGAGCGGCGGCTGCCGGGGCCGCGCCGGCGGCAGCTCCGGTACCGGATGCGGCGGTTTCCGAAGTCTGTTCCATTTCTGTTCCTCCGTTTAAAGCAGATGATGAGGTCACAGTTCATCTGCTCTGATTTCATGCTCCTGATTTTCGGTTACAGCAGGACGCATCTGGGCAGTTCATTTTTTATGGCGCTGTCCACAATGTCCCGGGTTACAAGCTCCGTTCCCTGCGATGCCGCATACAGCAGAGAGTGGGTGCAGATCTTGTTGATCAGCCTGGGCACGCCCTGGGATTTTCTGCTGATTTCCTCTATGGCTTCCGAGGAGAATATCTGCTCTTTGGCCCCGGCGTATCTCAGATGGGAGGCGATATACATTCCGACCTGACTGTCAGTCAGAGCCGTCATCCGGCATATCATGTCTATGCGCTGCGATATGGCCATGTTTTCCTCCCGTTCCAGCACCTGCCAGAGCTCATTTTGTCCGGCAAGAATGAGACACAGCGGATTGCCGGCGTCAAATTTGCAGTTCAGCAGAAACCTTATTTCCTGAAGCGTTCGGTGGTTTATCAGATGAGCCTCATCGATAATCATAACCACGTTTTTGTGCTTGACGGCAGTCAGCGAGAACAGCGCTTCATGGAACTGCTTTTTGGCATCGTTGGCGTAAAACCTCGGGTCAATTCCCATCTGATTCAAAGGTATGGAGTACAGCCACCTCGGCGACAGATTGCTCTGAGATATGTAAAGAACCTCATAGGATTCGGGGGACAGACCATTGCTGAAGGCCCGGAGAACCGTGCTCTTGCCAACTCCCACGATGCCCGTGAGCACGGCGAACATCTGGTTGCCGGCGACGTAGTTTAAGCGGTTCAGCGTGTCAGCAAACTGCTCCGGCTTGCTGAGATACTCAATCCCGATGTTCGGTGTAAACGGCACCCGGATCATTCCGAACTTCTTTAAAAATCCAATGTTATCGCTCATGACTGCTCCTTACTTGTCCTGCGCTTCGTCCATGCCGAGGAAGGGGGAACGGTTATTCCCCATCCCGCGTTCCACTTTTTTCCTGCGCCCTGCCGGAAGCTGTTCCGGCTGCTGATCTGAACTCTCCTGAGAAACAGACTGCGGCGTATTTGCAGACGCTTTAGCCGTCTGTCCCCGGGTGAAAGGGGCCAGAGCATTTTCGATTTCCTTTTCCAGAGCATCATCAATAACGCGGCCCTGAGCTCTGGCCTGTTCCCTCAGCATGGATTTGAGATAGGAGATATCCCGGGGCTTTTCATCCCGGCCGGTTTGCTTCTTTTTTCTGGCCGGGGCATGCTCCGGCATTATCTGCTCGTAAATCCTTTCGGTTTTGTAATTCGCAAGAATCTGCTCAACCGTGCCGTCGGGATTGATCAGCACTTCCGCAGTGGAAAACGGCGGCGAAACGTCAACATTCACCACGTATTTTTTGCGGTTAATGCTTATGGTGCCTTCACTGGATACGCTTCTGGATTCAGAGGCCTTAAAAACGTAGTTAATCGTTTCGTCATCAGCTGTTTCATGTTTCACGAAATGCCTGTTCCAGTACTCATCCGGAGACAGATGCTCACCTCCTTCTTTAAGAGTGCTGTGAGGAGCGAGGTTGTGCTGATCCACCCAGGCGGCAACCAGCTTTTTAAATGTTTCAAATTTGAGCCCTCCCTCCATTGCGAGAATCTGATTTTCCAGATCGTTAAGCTTGCCGTTAACTCTCTCAACTACTCCCTTTTGGTAGCCGGCATAAGGATCGCATCGGATGACATTGATATTAAGGATTTGGCACGCCCGCATTACAATCTTCGATTTATATACGGCGCCATTGTCCAAATGCAGGTTTTTGGGGATGCCGATTTCAGAAACAATCTGCTTAAGGCAGTCGGTTACGATGTGAGTCCTCTGATCAAGTCCCGCCTTGTAGGAAATGATTTTTCTGGAACAGTTGTCAATGCAGATCTGAACATAGCCGGAACACGGGGCTCCGTTTTCATCGATGAAATGCCCCTTGGGAAATTCCTTGACATCGCACTGCACAATGTCAAGAATCGTTTTGCGGCGGTATCTCCGGAAGCATTTTCTGCCATCCATCTTTTCCCGGGCCAGCAGTTCCTTCTTGCCGTAATGATGCTCCTGCAGATGCCTCTGCAGAGTGGAACGCTTGATGATGCCCTTGCACTCGGGGTTTTCGCTTTCAAATGCGAAGATGATATTCTTCACCGGAATGCGCGGATCTGTCTGACGCATTGATATGGCCTTGCTGAGGACCTCGTCAAACCTGACATAGGTCTTTTTGATGGTCGAGCCTCCCTTATAATCAGGGATCAGGCCGGTGAACTTATTTGCTTTGTACGCCTGAACCCAGCGTCTGATCGTCTTCACTGACAGCTTATTGTCAATTGCAATCTGGGCGCAGGTTACCGCGCTGCTGCCCGGATTTAGCACCAGCGGAGAAATAATCTGAAGCCTCCTGGCGGCTGTTTCCTTGTTTTTATCGCCTTTTGCCATTTAAATCACCTCCGAAATCGGTTTTCGGGCTGCTTCTGCAAGCCGGTGATTACATCTTGGCAAACCCGCAATAGCGATAACCCAGATAGTATGTTGGGAATTTAGGGACAAACCGGGAAAGCAGCAGGCGGTTCATGAAATGCAGGTGCGTGATCCGAGCCACAAATTCCAGCCGTTTTTTGTACCTGCTCAAATCGGTGAAACCGGCAGCAGCGGTGCTGTTCCTGATGCGCCGCAGGAAGCTGCGGAAGAAGCCTTCCTTTTCAGCCTTGAGTTTTGCTGCGGCCCTGCGTACCAGCTCTTCGAATTTCTCTGCGGTTTTCAAATCATCATATGAGGCGGTATCCTTATAAACAAAGGAAATGCAGAGCCACTGCCAGACGGCTGCCCCGTCTGCGGGAAGAGGCGTCTTATCTGATTTTTTTCTCAGGCGGTCTTTATTATCGGGGCGGGAATGAGAAAGGCAGCGGATATAGTTGTCGTAAGATGAAACGAAGAATTCTTTGAGGCTGATAACCCTTTGATCCTTCTGAATTAAGGCTTTGTCAGCATCGGGATAATCATTGTTTACGATTTGCCGTAACAGGGCAGCGGATTCGATAAAAAATGCGGGATACCTTTTGAAAGGCATCAGGAAGTCAGGAAATACAACGTGCGTAACATTGCAGCCGATATATTCTACCTTTTCGCCTTTCTTTTTGGACTCCGCTTCAGATTTTGCCTGATCCCTTCTTACGCGGCATACGCAATAGGGATTCGAGCACTGGCATCGCTGCAGGAATAAAACATCCATCAGATTTGTGCCCGGGTTGAAAACCACTTTATGGGCATAACCGTAATGAGTGCAAAGGGCTCCGCAATACGAACACACAAGAATGAATTCTGATTCAACCTTGTATTTGCGTATTACTCCAAGAGCTTCGTTTTCCCGCAGCCTGGCTATAATTTTCCCGGCGCAGGTATCAGGATCTACAACCGGATCCGATATGCAAATGCAGTGTCTATGTGTTACAATAACCATGCTTTATGCAGGAGGGTCATCATTATGTTTGCTAGACATATGGGGTGATGGCTCTCTTGGAGTTCCTATTTAATGTTTTCAAATTTTCTTTCTTGCATCGATCCGATGCCGAAATTCAAGATCAAGAATACGCAGTGTTAAGCAAAATCAGAGATTCCTGATCCTTTCTGGGGTAGAAGGCTTTTTTTTCGGGCCGTTCTTGCCCTGGGTGGGGGCTCGCCCCCACCCAGGGCAAGGCTCCCATCTAAAAACTGCGGCCATCCTGTCAATCACGTTCCCGGAACTTCCACATTCCGGGTTACACCAAGCTACAGGGCCCATTACACCCCGCTGGCCAAAGCTGGTGAGCAAAATTATAGCTTAAAAGGACAAAATCCGCGAGCAGAATGGGGACATATTACCTGGGCTTAGACAAAAAATACTTTAATGATAATAACA
>DFFT01000167.1 GCA_002372325.1 Succinivibrionaceae bacterium UBA3769
CCAGATGCTTGCGGAGTCTGCGGGAGGAGGCGGCGCCTCCTGATCCTGAAAAGGGCGTTTCCATTGCCCGGAGATTTCGTCAGCTTTTTCAAATAGCCCTTTGCTCCCGAAGATCCTGCGGTATAATTCCCGGCGAAATAGGCCGGACTTGGCCTCAGGGATTTTTGCGGGGCAGGGGCAGTCTCTTTATGTCTCCGCATCCCCGTTTTTGCTGCTTCCAGGAGCTGTCGCTGATTTGTTAGTTTGGCCGGAATTTTCCGGCAGGAAATAAGGCTTGGATCAGCCCTGATTTACCCATGGCTTGGCGCGTTTAATATGCATGGTTGTTTCCTTTTGTGATGTTCAGAATTGCTGTTCGGTTTCTGGCTGTTTTCCTGACGGTTCAGGGACTTCTGGTTACGCTTTCCGGAGCGGCGGCGGCCGCTCCCCGGCTTCAGGCCGGTGAGAACTCGGAAGAAACCAGCCCCGCTTCCGGCAGTAACCCCGAGGAATGCGCCCCCCGGCCGGAGCTCTCCGCTTCTCAGTTACAGCATACTCCTTATCAGGAGCTTCCCGCCGCTTTCATAACGAAGTGGGAGGCGCTTCTCCACATCAGAAACGGCGTCAACGCTATTGAGTACAGTGATTTCTATCTCACCGGCCGGGGGAATGCCGTTATTGATCCCGAAAGAGAGCTCCGGGCCACGCTGGATTATTTCAGAAGAGACCCGGAGGGTGCCTGCCGTTACCCCGCCCGCTATTACCTTATCTATCACGAGCTTCCGGACAGCCGGGACTGCCCGGATTTTGCGGAATACCGCCGCAATGTCTTTGTTTCGGAGGTGTCGCTGATCCTGGTTTATGAGGACAGCTCGGCCTTTGTGTCCTCCATGGGGCATACCGGGATTTCCATAGCGGGAGATAACGAAACGGGAAGAAAGGTGAAATATGCCGTAACCTTTATGGGGCAGCCCCGTGGGATCGCGGAGATGGTGTATGAGCCGATGCCGGGGAACTATTTTCTGGCGCCCTTTGCCAAATTCCGGGATTCCTATATTGTCGGAGAAAACCGCTCCGTTAAGGAATACCGGCTCCGAACCACAGAGGAAGAACGGCTCTGGCTTTATCTCCACCTTTTTGAATTAAAGGATCAGAATGTCAGATATCGTTTTACCGTGAATAACTGCGCTAACGGCTCGGAGCATCTTCTCCGGGTAATGAGCCGGGATCTTGAGGTGCCGGATTACGGGAGCTTTCTGACCCCGCTGGAATATGTGAGATACCTTAAGGACAGCGAGCTGGTCTCTGAAGAAGAGTCCTATTATACCAGAACGGATCAGTACTATGCGGATCTGGGGCGTCCGGTAAATCCCGAGGAGGCGCCGCCTCTGGTAAGACTGTCCGGAGGCTATGTCTGGTCATCCCTTTACGGGAGCGGCTTCTCTCTTAAATTCATGCCGTTCTTCCGGGAAGCAAGCGAGGATATCTCCGCTTCTCCCGTACTGGAAAACACTGACCTCTTATCGGTAACCCTGAGGAGCTACAGACTGCGGCCTTATATCAGCGAAATAAACTTCACGAATAAGTACCGCTACACGGATGTGCTGTCACCGGCCAGCCTGACCCCGGATCTTATGATCCGCTTTCACGGAGATGTTACTGCCGCCCATGCATCACTTTATCCGGATCTGGCCACGGGGCTGGGGTTTTCTGCGGGGAACGGAGGACTGAGGCCGTTTTACTCCGTAAGAGCGGGCCTGCAGATTGATTCCGGAGGCGTTAACCCCTATCTTCTGAACACCTTGGGCGTTTTCTGCACCCATCCGGTTCTGGGCCGCTGGTCGCTTTCCTGGCGTTATGCGCTTTCGGCTCACGAGGGCTACCGGGGTTACCGGAGCCGGGTGTCCGGCACGGGGTCAAAACGCCTCACGGACAATCTCTGGCTGGAGCTTTCCGGAAATTACTACCGGCTTTCTGACAATGACAGAAGAGACAAGGGGCGGCTGGGATCCCGAAGGGAGCTTCTGGAGCTTTCGGGAGGAGTAGCTCTGCGGTTTTAATCCGGGAAAGAGCTTCTTCTTTTGCAAATCCCCGGCAGCGACGAATACTCCGCTCCCGAAGCAGTAAAGACTCATCACGAGGGGAAGAAGGAGCACCCCGTTTTCCGAATCATCGGGAATACCGGGAATTGCCGGGGAAGTGTCAGAAAATCCCGGGCAGTGCCTTCTGTTATGCTCCCGAGGGACAGGTTTTTAAGCGCTTAAGGAAAGCCTGACTTTTTCGGAGAGACCGGAGGCGGGAGGCCGGAATTCAGCGGCGGGGAGGAAGCCCGGAGGAGAAAATGCCGGAATTCCGGAAGCCTCAAAAAGTCAGGTCTGCAGTGAGCCGCCTTAATGATGAGCTGTGCTGTATAATAACTGATGCACGGCTGTTGACATAACAGAGGCACAGATGGGCAGGGTAATGATGCACAAAACCCCGACAAAAGCATCTGCCACCTTGTTCGAGCCGCTTTCCCGGGGGGCGGGTTTTTCAGGAACTCTGGTAAGGTAAAGCCGGCAGTTTTCCCTGATGTCTGACGCGCTCGGCGCCGCGCTGGAGTCCTGATGCGGCGTCATGGCGGGAACCGGACAGTGTATTTTTGTCATGTCTAATTCCGGAAGCTCCCTGAGATTGGCGGCGCCGGCAAACATTCCCGCCATACTCTGCGCCTCCGAGGTGTCAAGCGCCGGCACCTCAGAGACGGAGCTTCCCCGGAACATTTCTGCAAAGTCTCTGACTCGGGAGGTGTTATAGGCCGGTACGGTTCTGAGATTCCGGGCATTCCTGAACATGCTCTTCATATCGGTGACTTCGGAGGTATCAAGGTCCGGCGCGGCAACCCCGGAGGCGAAGGAGGCTTCTTCAAACATGCTGATGACTGAAGAAGGGCGGGTTTTCGGAGTAAAGCTGACTTCCCGGCGGAGATCTGCCTTTCTGAACATCTTATCAAGCCTGGCGGCGGCAGGGGCGTCAATGTTCAGGGGAGCATTAATTACCGCCCCCGCAAACATGCCGGTGAGATTCTCCGCTTTTCTGATATCCAGATCCGGGGAGACATTGATAACCGCGTCGCTGAAAAAATGGGTGAGATCCTGGTTTTCGGAAACAACATTTATTTTGCTGTTGATGACGCTCCCCTGAAACATCCTTCCCATGTATGCGAACTCACTGACCGCAAAACCCGGGAGCGGCGTTTCGATAATGCTTTTCGCAAACATCTCCGTCATGACCCTGACCCGGGAGGTGTCCATTTGCGGTAAGGGGGCTTCAATCCTTGCTCCGGCAAACATCCTTTCCATGCTGACGATCCGGGAGGTGTTAAGAGCTTTGGGGAGAGACTTCAGGGTACATCCCTCAAATAGTCCGTAAAGAGAGGTAACCTCAGGAGCGAACTCTATGGCAAAGTCTGTCCTCTCGGTAACTCCGCAGATCCGCTGAAAGGGCGAATGATGCGCTTCCGAACTGTCAAGATTGTAGGCGATGACGAGCTTTTTCAGGGTTCCTTTTTCAACGGAGCGGAGGAGCTCATTATCTGCGTCATTGATGCTGTGAAGCGTCTTTTGGGAAACGGTTCCCTGGGCCGCGTTTTCCATGCGGGCGGCTTTTTCGTAATCAACCATGAATACCCGGTCATTGGGGTACTTCCAGGCATTTCCTGAAATCCTGTCTGCGGAGGCCTGAGTCTTTGCTGTTAAGCTCCGGGGATCCGAAGGATTTACGGCAGGAGATGAACCGTTATTTTCGGAGGTGTCATATTCAAAGGCGCTTGGCTTTTTGTCGGAATGAGCGGAGACAGAACAGGATGAGACCGCTGTCAGCATGAGACCGGACAGGACAGCCAGGGCGAGTTTTTTAACAAGAGGTTTTCTGGTGATGCGTGAGTTAATTGTCATAATCGGTAATCCCTGAAACGGAGTTCTTTAAATGCCGGGTTAACTGCCCCGGCAGGGCTTTGCTGCCAGTATCTCCTGAATGCCCGGGAGAAAAAACCGGGGAAAGCGCAGAAGAGCGTAATGCGGTCAATGAGCATAATGACTGATATCGTATGCTACGGTGGAAACCAGCGGTGCGGCAGTGGTCGATCCCAGAACGCACAGCGGCAGGAGGAGCGCGCAGGGAAGGAATAACAGAATATTCGAGCCCGCGGAACTTTCCTGTTTGATGTTTTCTCCTTCCTTTGGCATTTCGGTGAGGAGCTTTCGGCAGCTTTCCTTTTTGCTGTCTCCTGAGCCTTCAGATCCGCTGTCCCCGGGCTGAGCGGTTTCTTCACCGCATTTTACCCCGCTGAGATCAAAATCCGGAAGCTCACTGATGTTCGGGGCTCCGGCCAGCATCGCCTCCATGTTTGTTGCCTGGGAGGTGCTGAAGAGCGGTATCTCCTTAACGCTGCTTTCCCGGAACATTTCTGAAAAGTCTCTGACCCTGGAGGTGTCGTAAGGAGGAACTCTTTCCAGATCCGCGGTATTCCGGAACATGGCCTGCATGCTGGTAACCCGCGAGGTATTAAGATTCGGTGCTTCCCGGGACATAAAGCTTGCCCCCGCGAACATGGCAGTCATTTTAACGGCATTTCCGGTATCTATTTCCGGGAACGGGGTCTTTATCTCGGTTCGGGCGAACATCCGGCTCATATCGGTGATCCGGGAGGTGTCCAGATTTTTGGGGAGAGCACTAAGCCGGCATCCTTCAAAAAGGCCGTAGAGAGAGGTAACCTCCTTCGCAAACACGATTTCAAAATCCAAGCGATCCGTTACCTGGCAGATCCGGGCAAAGGGGGAGCGCTTTTCCGGCGCGGGGCCGAGGTCATAGGCAATTACCAGCTTTTTAAGGGTATGCTTTTCGATGGAGTAGAGGAGATCCTTTCCGGTGTCGTTAAAGCCGGTGAGCGTTTTTTCAGAAAGGGCGGCCGGAAGATTCCCCTCCCGAATCTCCCTGAAGTAGCCCAGCATAAAGTCCGTTTCGGAGTCTTTCATGTATTCCGGGGCTTCATGGTCAGATTTGCTCTGAGAGCCGCCTGCGGAATCGTATTGAAAGGCGCTTTTCTGGTTATGATAGTCTTTGGCGGAGGTCGAGCAGGAGCATACGGCGGCAAGTATCAGACCGGACAGCAGAGCGAGAGACAGCTTGCTCAGAAATAATGGAACAGGCTTCATTTTGAGTTGTTAAAACTTTGTTAAAAAGCAATAAAATTGTTAACAAATTTATAACAGAAAACTTCGGCTGTCAATGCTTTTTGCTTTCTGACAACTGAGGCCGGACGATTTTTTTCAGGGAGGCTTTACCGGCTTCCGCAGGTTTTGTTAGCGGAGTATTGCTTTATTCCGGGATTCCTACTATTGTCGGAGAAAACTGCTCCGTCAGGTAATAACGGCTTCGGACCATGGAGGAAGAACGGCTCTGGCTTTACCTCCTCCTCCTTTTTGAATTAAAGGAGAAGAAGAACGTCAGATACCGTTTTACCGTGAATAACTGCGCTAACGGCTCGGAGCACCTTCTCCGGGTAATGAGCCGAGATCTTGAGGTGCCGGATTACTGCAACTTTCTGACCCCGCTGGAATATGTTAGATACCTTAAGGACAGCGGGCTGGTTTATGAAGAAGAGTCCTATTACACCAGAACGGATCAGTACTATGCGGATCAGGGGCATCCGGTAAACCCCGAGGAGGCGCCGCCTCTGGTAAGGCCGTCCGGAGGCTATGTCTGGTCATCGCTTTACGGGGGCGGCATCTCTCTTAAATTCATGCCGTTCTTCCGGGAAGCAAGCGAGGATATCTCCGCTTCCCCCGTACTGGAAAACACTGACCTCCTATCGGTAACCCTGAGGAGCTGCAGACTGCGGCCTTATATCAGCGAAATAAACTTCACCAATAAGTACCGCTGCACGGATGTGCTGTCCCCGGCCAGCCTGACTCCGGATCTTATGATCCGCTTTCACGGAGATGTTACCGCTGCCCGTGCCGCTCTTTATCCGGATCTGGCCGCGGGGCTGGGGTTTTCCGCCGGGAACGGAGGTCTGAGGCCGTTTTACTCCGTAAGAACGGGCATGCAGATTGATTCCGGAGGCGTTAACCCCTGCCTTCTGAACGCTCTGGGTGATTTCAGGTTACTTTCAGAATAACGCCATAAATAACGGAAAAAGAACTCGAAAATAGCTTGCTTGAATCACACTAGATCTGTGGCAGGATGGGTAAATGCACACACATTTGCGGTCGCTTATTCGACAAGAGGCTCAACGCAGGAAATCCTGCCGCAGGGGTGTTGTCGGGGGGCGGATCAGCGTGCGCAGCACACAAAGAATGCAGACTTAAGAACGTTTGGTGTAAGGATATTACACCATTTTTTACCTGCCACAAGGGCAAAAGATGATGTCTGACACGTGCCAGAGAGATCCCTTGGAATCTCCGGAAGCCCCTCCGGGGATCTGGAAACGGCAGAAAGAAAGACTGTTTTACTGGATGAGTTTGTGGTACAATAGACTTAGTAAACATGCTTTGTTTACTTAGTGAGGTGAACTATGAAGTCTAACACAGTTACTTGTTCTTTTGTTATGGACAGGGATGTCTATAACACTTACAAGAGCATTATTGCCGGTTATGGTCAGAGTGTGAAAAGTAACATCATTGAACATATGCAGAACGTCATTAATTATGGCATTCCTAATGCTGAAACTATTGCAGCCATTAAGGAAGTTGAGGAATTAGAAAAAGATCCGAACAAGAAGGTCTACAATTCTTTTGATGAACTTTTGGAGGAATTGGACGATGAATAAGCCGAAATACGGCATTGTTTCCACATCCCAATTCAATAAAGAAGTAAAATTAGCAAAGAAGAGAGGATATGACATTTCTTTACTTAGACATGTTGTTCAGATGCTTGCGAATGGAGAAACGCTACCACCTAAATATAAAGATCATGCTCTGCTTGGAAAATGGATAAAACATACGGATTGCCGTGAGTGCCATATCACTCCTGATTGGTTGCTGATTTATAAAATTTCTGAAGAGAATTTATTCTTGTATCTTGTCAGAACAGGAACGCATAGCGATCTTTTTTGATTTTCAAGAGAGCCGATCTGATCCGGCTCTCATTTTATTTTTAAATCACAATTTGCAAAATAAATTCTTATGCCAAAAAAACTCTGGCTGTCAATGCTTTTTGCTTTCTGACAACTGAGGCCGGACGATTTTTTCAGGGAGGCTTTACCGGATTCCGCAGGTTTTGTTAGCGGGATATTGCTTTTTATGCCGCAGTTTTGACAGAGCTCCCCGGGTTTTGTTTACTTAAGGGAGTAAATTTTCCGGGGAAGCTCTATGTCATCAACCACCAAACTCAATTTATCCTTCCTTTCCAGGCTTAAAAACACCGTTCTTAACAAAACAGGCAGTCTTCCGGACATTACCGGAAAAACTCTGGGGGAATTCCATGCGGACAGGAAGATGGATCTCCCCTCCGGCGAGGCGGATATCTACCTTTGTTTCGGTACCGGAAGTCATGCCGGAGAAAGGTTCGTCCTGAAATACTACCGCCGGGAGAATGCGGTAAAGCAGGATGTGCTGGAAAAGCTCCGCGGCATCAAAAGTCCCTGTGTTGCTCCGGTGGCGGGGTATGGCGTATATGAGGGACATCAGTATGCGGTACGCCCCTTTTATGAAATGCCTGCCCTGTCAGAGGCGCTGGCCTCCGGAACCACCATCACGGAGGAGGAACTGAAGGCTCTGGTGATCCCTTCTGTCATTGCAGGGCTCAAAGCCGTGCATGACGCCGGCATCCTTCACAAGGATCTCAAGCCTGCCAATCTGATACCTGATGATTCCGGAGAACATATTGTCCTTATGGACTTCGGCATCAGCTCCGATGCCGGGAAGAACACTTTTGTGGTAACCCAGACCGGCATGACTCCCTTCTACGCCGCCCCCGAAGCCATGCAGGGCATCTTCCACAAGGAAACCGACTACTACGCTCTTGGCATTACCGTTTTCGAGCTTTTTACCGGCTTCACGCCATTCCAGAATCCCGAGCTTACCCCGGAGGAGGCGGCCAGACTCGCCTCCGTGAGCAAAATCGAGTTCCCGCAAAATTTCCCGGAAGACCTTAGAAAGCTGGTGCTGGGGCTTACTTACAAGGATATCTCCCACCGGAACGAGAAGGATAATCCCAACAGGCGCTGGGGCTATGACGAGGTGAGAAGGTGGCTCAACGGCGAAGATGTGCCGGTACCCGGGGAAATCCCGTCCGCTCCCGGTTTTATTGCCGGGGACTCCAAAGAGGCAGGAGCGTCACCTTCCGCAGCGTCAGCAGTATCCGGAGATCCCTTTCAGGCTTACCGCTTTAACGGCAAAACCTACACCGCGGAGACGGATCTTTTAAGAGCCATGCTGGAGCAGCCGGAGGCAGGGCTTAAGGATCTCGGCCGGGGTTTTCTTTCCCATCACTACTATGCCTTCAGCGAGAAAAAGGGCGCTCTCTGCGAATATGCCGAGAAGAAGCTGGCCGGGAAGGATCCGGGAAGTCACTGGGCTAACACCAGAATTCTGTACGCTCTCATTTACAGCCTTAATCCGGAGGTTAAGGAGCTCTCCTTTAACGGTCAGATTCTTAATTCCGTTCAGGATCTGGGCAGAGCCTTTATTGATGCGGGAACAAAGGAAGCACTCCAAAACCGTGGTCTTCGGGGCCAGAGCTATCCCTTAACCCGTGCGGTAAAGGAGTTTGTATTACAACTTTCCCAATGTATAGTT
>DFFT01000032.1 GCA_002372325.1 Succinivibrionaceae bacterium UBA3769
GAGGCCGGTAATGATCTTGACACGTCCGTTATCCTGTTTTTGGATGATTTGATCCATATATTGCTTTCTCAGGTACTGCATCGTCTTATTCTCCATGAAATTTTTGCGGCATTCCGCATTTTTTTCACGTAACGCCACGCCGCAACGAATTTGCAGCGACATTCAAGCATGTAACTGAAAATTTTGCGGCTTTCCGCAATTTTTGCAGTTAAAGAGCAAATCCTTCCCTTCACGCGGCAATTAGCTCCTTATCTCGGAACAGTCCGCTGGGAAATCCTTGCCGCTTCTGATACGCATATCATGACCCGCAGCAAGGCGGACAGGAGCAACGCGCTGACATCACCGGAGCAGGAGAAAACACCAGGAAAATAAAAAGAGAGAGGGATAAGCTCCCTCCGCCCGAGGGTTCGCCAGCATCCCATCCTTTCAGACGCCGGCTGTAACACTGGCGAGAATCTGCAGGGCTGCTTATGAAAAGCATGAGCGGGCAGGCATCCCGATCCCGAGAAGTCGATCGCCGCGGATGAGATGCCTGCGCACCGTCAGAAAGGCACCTTATCCGGGTCGAAACCGGAGCCCCCGAAATTATCCATGAGATCAATGCTCTTCATATCCGCTGCGCTGATTTCAAAGTCGAAAACATTGATGTTTTCCTGAATTCTTGAAGGCGTCACGGATTTCGGAAGCGGCAGAGCATCATGCTGGAGGCACCAGCGGATGCAAAGCTGGGCCGCTGACTTTCCGTAATGCCGGGAGATCTCCTGAAGCACGGGATTGGAGAGCATTTTTCCGGTGCCCAAGGGAGACCATGCTTCCACCAGGATGCCGTTTTCCCGGCAGTAGCGGACTGTATCATCCTGCAGGAATCCCGGATGGAATTCAATCTGGTTCACCTGCGGCATTACCTCGGTTTTCATAAGAGCAGCAAGGTGATGCGGCTTAAAGTTGGATACGCCGATGGCTCTGATCTTTCCTGCCTTATAGAGCTCTGTCATGGCCTGCCATGTTGAGAGATTGATTTCTTCCCAGTTCTTGAATCTGTGGTATGCGGCAGGCCAGTGAATCAGGTATAGGTCCAGATAATCAAGTCCGAGATCGGAAAGTGTTTTTTCAAAAGCAGCCAGAGTCTGGTCATAGCCGCGATCCGCATTCCACACCTTGCTGGTGATGAAAAGATCCTCCCGTGGAATGCCGCATGCGGCAATGCCTTTTCCCACGCTGATTTCGTTTCCGTAAATGGCCGCTGCGTCAATATGACGGTAGCCGCAGGAGACGGCAGCTTTTACGCCGGCCACGGTAATCTCGCTGTCCGGAGACTGCCAGGTGCCATAACCAACGGACGGTATGGCAATGCCATTGCTAAGTTTCATGGTCTGCATTTCAGTAATCCTCATGTGAAATAATCCTGTCATGATTCCCGGTTTTCCATCGGCCCGCTTTTCCATGTCTGACGCCGGTCTGGCGCTTTCAGGATGCTTAATGAAGCCCGGTCGGAAACAAAAAAGGAACGCCCCGAGAAATCATGGTACCTGAAATGCAGGGCTTTATGAGATCGCATCTCCGGGAAAACTTGCCGACTATCACACAATCACCGGGAAGGATTCGTGAGGCCAGAACGCCGCCATTGTCTTTCCAGTCTTTCCTTTAAAGGAGCAGCAGAACAAAACCGACGTCCGGGAAACGGCCGTAAGCAGCACAGTTCCGGCCCAGCCGGTTTAAATATGACAGGGATGTCATTGCTGCTTCTCCGGATTACTTGTACAGCTGATACTTCTTGCTGATGGCGTGCGCCATGTCATCCTTGAGAGGACGGAAGCCAATGCACGTAAGAACGCGGCCTGTGCCCTTCTCGTCATATTCCTCCGGCTCCAGTTCGGTGAGGCAGCAGTCTTTGATCAGGAAGAAATCCCGGCCTTCCCTGAGTCCCAGCTCCTCCGCCATGGTGACCGCCTTCAGAAGATGATCCCGGTTACGGGCTTCGCATATGATCTTGGTGAAGATGCCCCTAAACCAGTCATCATAGATTTCGGGAGGTATTTCAGAAGTTACCTGATATGCCGCAACCTCGTCGGTGTCCCCTTTAAGTTCCTTTTCAGCAACGCCCCTTAACAGCAAATGACTGATAAAGGCCATGCTGGCATGACTCACCTGGGCGGCTAATTTCCCGGGAGACATTTCCAAATCCTTCCTGGCAATGATAAGCTGCCGGACGCCCTGCTTTTGAGGCTGGGGGAGTTCCGGATTTGCCGAGGGAGGCACAGGATCCGGCGTATAGCGGCGAATCGCGTCACTGTCTTCCAGTTTCGCATTCTTCATTTGCTGGAGAACTCCATATGTATCATGCTGCCGGATGTAGTCGAATGAGTAAATTGCCTTCAAACGGCAGGGATAATAGCCCTCTCTGGTTTTCTTGCAGCCGAAGCGGTTGCCCTGCTGCGGAGACTTCTGAAAGCCCACAGAGTAATACAATAGCCGGTCATTCAGATCGAGCTCATAGGCATACTCGCACATGAGTGAATTCTGGATAAACCATTCTTCCTCTTCCCATTCCGGGTGAAAACAGACATAGGGCTCTCCGCTGCCCACCGCGTCTTCGCACAGCCGCAAGGAAAAAAACTGCGATTCCCCGCCGGGTATCTTGTCCTTCGGGAAACGCTCAAAAAACTCCTTCTCAGTCATAAGCTGCTCAAACAGCCGATCGAGATCCACCGTCTTAATCAGCGTCAGGACATCACGGCCGACGCCGTCAGGGTATGCATCCCATCTGATAAAGGCCTCCTTGACGGCATTGTCCTTCCGCATAATAAACGATCCTCTTGTGCCCATATCCTCGCTTTGCTCCTTTGCTATGCACGTCTGAAAACAATAACTGGCAAGATGTTCAGGAAAGATTCATCTTTTTCCTGTATTCCTCCATCACCTTTGCCTTGCACTCAGGGCAGAGGTGATAATGCAAAGCGATATCCCAATAATCCCCGAAGAGATCTTCTTCGTCTATGAAGTCGATGTCACCGTAAACACCGTTCTCAATGTCCTCGTCATTATCGAAAACGTCGGACAGTTCTTCATGCTTCTCGAAGCACAGCCCGCAGTATCCGGCCTCAACAATGCTTTCAGTTGCCTCATACTCATTGCCGTCGTATTCATCGCATGCAACGCCTGTGTATGAACGGATAATGCTCTTGCAAGCTTCCTTGCTGATCTTTCCGGCTTCATAAAGCGCAAGAATGTCCTTCCCCAATAACGACATGGCGTGTCCGATATCATGATTGCTCATTTGTGAAATATCTCCTTAAGTAAGTCAATCTCGAATTTACCGGAGCCCGCCGGCGTCTCAGACGGCCAGAGAATTATGACCTGATGCCGCATATGATATTCTGGGCTCCCTCATTTCCATAAAAATTTACTCTGAATTTACCATGATCCCCCGATCCGAAAGCCCTGTCCGATCGCGCAGGCCCAGAAGTCTGAAAAGCGCGCCGGCCTGAAAAGGCGTCTTACCAGATTTTCAGTTCTGCTTCTTCTTTATTGTTTTTCTTCATTTCCAGATATGACCTCCTCAGCTCAGCCCTGCACTTCGGGCAGATGTAATCATGCAAAAGGAGCTGTCTGGAAACAGTTCTCTTAAAGCCGCTGAAGCTCTTGATATCCCCGTAACCGCTATTTTTAATGTCCTCGTCATCATCATTGTTAACAACGTCGGACAGTTCTTCATGCTTCTCGAAGCAGAGACCGCAGTATCCGGCCTCCGCAATGCTTTCAACCGCCTCATAGTCATTGCCATCGTATGCGCCTGCGGCATCTATGCATGCGTTGATAATGCTCTTGCAGGTTTCCTTGCTGAACTTTCCGGCTTCATAAAGCTCAAGAATATGTTCTCCCAGTAACGACATAGCGTGTCCGACGTCATGATTGCTCATTTGTGAAATATCTCCCTGAGAAGCTCCTTGCCCGATTACTGATAATCAAGCGAAAAGTTCCACCGAATCCCGCTGCCCAAAAACGCTATTCGATTCTGCGGGGACATAAAACGCAGGAAGCGCAGGAGCCGGCGCAGACCGGATCTTCCGGCCTCTTCTTGCCCGGATGGCGTTTTTCGGAATATGAGCCCCTGCTGACAGATTTGGTATAAATCAGCGGTATCAAATAATCCGTTTTACATAAAAACAGAACAGGATACATTAGACAGGGATTTTAGTTATGTGTCAATACCTTTGCATTGATTTATTACATGGGTAACAAATTATCCGTATTACTGTATCTTGCCACCCTAAATTTGCATTTTGAGAATTATGCAGCTTTCCGGAGATTTCAAAGAATTTGCGTGCAGATTGAACGTAACCGGAAGACTTCTTCAGGCAGCGGATGAAGTTCTTTTAGTGAACGCAAGCAATTCCAGACGGCAGACAAGGAAATGAGAAAGGCCGAGGGAGACAAAAGGACACCGGGGAGAAAGGAGCAGAAGAACAGGAAGTTCACGTAAAAGACAGAATCGGGATTGCGTGATTGAGGAATGGAGGAATGGAGGAATCGAGGAATCGAGGAATCGAGTTCAGTTCATCTCCTGTTGCAGTCGCGCAAAAAAGACCGACGGTAATCGTCCCGGATCGATTCGTTATCATGCTTGAGGACATTTTCAAAGGGGGAGAGTCCTTAACGAAAGTTATTCGTCTCCCCCATGTTGGCGGTGGCGGAAGAACTCTGCGCTACATCCGGATTCTGATGGCGGGTCTTACGGTATTCCCGGCATCATCCGCCTTCCCTACGGTTACGGTGCCGTCTGTCCAGACCAGACGCCGCTGGCCCGGCTTCCGGCCCTTATCCCTGAGCCACCAGGGCGAAAACCCGTTGGTGCCGATAAAGGGATCCTCGTCCTTGCGCACCCGGGGGGCTGCCAGACATCTGGTAAAAAACAGTCTGGAGTAGCGGGGATCATCCCTCTTAAGACGTACTTTGGGAATCAGTCCGAGCTCCTTTTCGCTTAAGCAGAATACCATGTCACCGGAATCCTCAGGCTGAAACAGCCGATCCCGCTCCATCTGGCTGAAGGCCTCATTGAGGAACACGGTATTCAGCCAGGTTCTCAGAGAGCAGTCGTCCCACATAACGTTGCCGCCCTCCTCGTGGAATTTGATGGTCTTCAGGCAGAACCGGCTCTGGAGAAGCGCGCTGTCATGCTCCACCTCCAGCACCAGCCATTCCAAAGGAGATCTGGGGCCGTCCGCTTCCGTCTGCCAGGTGCCCATTCTGATATACTCCTCTTTTACCGGCTCCGAGCCAAGATATTTCCGGCGCCTGGCGGGAGTGAATTTTCTGCCGCTGCTTACCGAGATTTCGCCGGTATTCCATACCGGAAAGCCGCACAGGGCTTTGATGCCGGCAAGGAGGCCCGGCGGGGCTTTATCAAGGTGCTCCTGAAGATGCTCAAGCACCCCGGACTTCCAGACCACGGCATCAAGCTCCATAAGGGCGGCATGATACTTGTCATGAATACGTCTGATTTCGGCGTAATTTTTATGGGCGGCCAGATTATCAATGCGGGTAAGGAAGTCGGTAGCATTCCGGAACTGATAGTCCTTGCCGAAGGAGGCGGCGGCAGTGCTGGCTATGCAGTGATCCAGGAACTTCTGATACCCGGGATCCCGGACAAAGGCCTTAAGATAGCTGATCTCCTTTTTGGCGCTGACCATGAAGCTGACAAACTCATCGTAATTTGAGGCCTCCAGCTCCTTGCAGGAGTTTTCAAAATCACTGAGACTGGCAAAGGATGTCTTCCGGATATCAAATTTAAGATCGCCGCTGAGACAGC
Source organism: Succinivibrionaceae bacterium UBA3769 (assembly GCA_002372325.1). Lineage (GTDB taxonomy): Bacteria > Pseudomonadota > Gammaproteobacteria > Enterobacterales > Succinivibrionaceae > Succinimonas. Next base: position 5,810 of record DFFT01000032.1, read on the forward strand.
AGGCCAGACAGAAAGCCTGCCACTTCATGGGGGCGTCGGCAAAATCGGAGCGCCCGAAAACATTTTTAACATAACGGATGATGTCAACCATCGAGATGTTTTCTGAGTTTTCGCTGGTGTTCTCATTGTCCCCGTTTTCCGGATCGTCCGCATATATCAGCAGCATAAAGGTTTCCAGATAGCCGTTATTCAGAATGTTCAGGGCCTCGGACACAAAGTAATCGCCGTCATCCTCGGAAAGAGCCCTCTCATTCAGCGCCTGGGCAAAGTCAGCTGGAGTGTCAAAGGCCTGGCCCCGGCAGACGATTTTTCTGCAGTTCTCGCTCAGCATGGCCACGCAGGCGAATATGCGGTAAATGCCGCTCAGGTTCTTGCGCACCATGAAGTCATGGGCGGCATTCAGGTTCATTTCCAGGGCGGAATCCTTGAGAATATTTCCGGCAAACCAGCCCAGGATATTGCCCCGCATCCAGTACTCCGCCTGCTGCACCATGGCCGGCATCTGGAGTCCCGGAAGAACCGGCAGCGTTCTCTCAAAAACGAAATCCGCAAAGGCTCCCAGGGTATCAAAGGAACGGCCCGCGAAATAGATTCTCTTGGTTCTTCCGGCAAACAGCCGGTAGATCAGGCAAACGTAAGTTTTAAGGTTCTCTTCGGGATAACGGCCGAGAGAGGTTTCCGCCTCATGGCAGAGCTTGGCCCGCACGGCATCAAAAAAGCCGTAATGATGGGTAAGAAGGCCGCGGCCCAGCTCCTTAAGGCCCTTTTCCGGCGCATGCAGGAGAGCAATAAGGAGCTCGGATTCTTCCGTAAAGGTACGGCCGCTAAAGCTGTAGGGCAGAAAACCGGAAACCACGGCGCCGCCGTTGTTTCCGGGCACCGGGAGATCTTCCCCGGCCAGCCATCTCTTTACTTCGTCATAGCCCCATCTTCGATTGGGATTGTTCCGGTCATTCCGGTAGGTAAGATCCCGGTAAGTGAGTCCCAGCACCAGCTTTTTAAGATTTACGGGGAAGTCCTTGGGAAAATCAATGCCTCTCACGGCAGAAAGACGCACGGCTTCATCCACGGTCACGTCCTTCATCTGAAAAGGCGTATGACCGGTGAAAAGCTCAAATATGGTAATGCCGAAGGAATAATAGTCTGTTTCCCGGTGGTAGACACCCTGAAGAGCCTCGGGCGCGGCATAAAAAGGGGTCATGCCGGTCTGGGTTACCACCAGGGTTTTGCTGCCGGCGGCGGTGCTGATGCCGAAGTCGATAAGAACCACATGCTCTCCGGAATTGTCCAGCATCAGATTGGAGGGCTTGAGATCCTTATGAAGAACGCCCTGCTCGTGCACGGCCCGGAGTCCTTCATTCACGGAGGGTATGATAAGCTCCCGGAGCTCCTTTTCTGAAAATGTCTGCCCGCTTAGGAGCACATCGGCCAGGGAAGGATAGCGATAATAAGGAAGCACGGTAAAACGGTGTCCCTGAAAATATCCCGCATGAACGACAGGAGCCACGCAGGGATTCCGAATGCTGCGGATCCTGTCCAGCACATCCGACTTGAGAGCCTCCTCCCGGTGAAAAAGCTTAAGCACGAGACGGGAGTCATCATCGGTCTCTCCTTCCCGGTGGCAGATATAGATGGCAGCTTCTCCGGAAGCCACGTCCATTTTCCGTTCAACATAAAGACCGTCAATGGTCTTTCCGGTAATGTCCGGAATGTCGGACTTCACGCGGTTTATTACGGTTTTGCTGAACTTGTCCAGAATAGCAGAATTGATTTTTGTTTCGGTCATGGGAGCTCCAAGTTATAGCATTATTCCCCTAAGGCCTGAGATTCTCCGTCGCATTTGGAGTTCCGTATTATTGTAATCAGCGGCGAGAGGAAAGGCTCTTAGGAATCAAGTATAAGAATAATAATAACCCGAATCCCCCTGCCGGATGCTAACCTGCATCACAAATATATAAACCGGAGCATGATTCTTTTCATATTATTTTTTTTGAAATGGGCATTATGACCGTGTCCATAATCACACTGAAATCTCGGGCCTGAGCAGTACTCAAAGGATGTCGTAAAAGAAGAGGTAACAAGTACCCCGTAACGAACAATCAGGCACAGTCCCGCATCAAGCTAAGCCAGCCAGTCGGAAAGCCACTTCATTGATGTTCCAGATAAGCTTATGCTTAATTATACAAGTGAGATAGGATATTCGGGATCAGTTTATTTGAAAAGTGACACGATGAAGACGGAGGTGTCATACTATGTAAAGCATGTTCTATTTTTGGATGGAGGTTATATAATACTGATTCAAAACTATGGGTAATTACGCATATGAGTGCAATACAAAAATTCAAATTTCTTTTTTAAAATGAATTATATTAAATAATTCGATACATCAAATTCTAAAAAATAAATCAATTTTTACCAAATTCACAGATACGACATAAAGAACTTAACTAGACGTTAAATTCTTTATGTCAACAAAAATTACTACAGTATTTTAATTATAGATAATATTAATACTATGAATCTAATGCTGAGTCAATTTTTTGCATCATATTCATAATATCATTAACGATATCAGATAGTTCTGTTAATGCATTGTATATGTTATCATAATAATTAATTACATTTGTAAATTTTTGTTCGAATTCTTCAGCAATATCATCCATACTCTTTCCAGCTGTTGTTAGCAGTAAATCTTCGTCATCAACTGAAAATTCAGGAATCTCAAAAGGTTCACCAGTTATTTTAATAATCGCAGTTTGCACTTTTGGTAAAAATTGAGTTAGTATTTCTTGAATTTTATAATCATTTTCGTAAACAAAATTTTTTACTTCTCTAATTTTCGATTCTGCCAATTGCTTTAGTTTTGGTTCCAACAATCGGATCATTCTTCTTTCTTTTTCTTCTTCTGTTTCTTCAAACATAGATCCAAACAAACCAATTTTTAACGCACATGATGACTCAGCTTGCGAGCAAATTTTTTCAACTTCTGAGTTAAAATTATTTTGCATTGAAGAAATACTATTGCGACACTGAGCTATCTCTGATATATAACTAGATAATGTAGTCGATATAGCCTGAAGTCCCTTTACTACTACTGATATATCAAAACCTCCTGATGAATCTGCTTGATCGTTTTGGACATTGCTGTTATTTTGCAATGAGGTTCCCCGCGTTCCATTTACTTCATTTTTTGCGCTTTCTGATACATTAGATTTATCTCCCAACAATTTTGCAAGTCTAAGACAACCTAGAATTTCGATGCACGATTCGGCTAAGGGCGATTCATAGTTAACATTGACATTAATCTGCCGAAGTTTTCTCAAAAGAATTCTCGAAAGAGCTTCTTCTGTTGAACATTGAAGTTCTTCTTTAAATTCTTCAATTGAATCCATTCGATCTTCATATTGATTTTTTATACTATGCATTGTCACAAAGATTGGGGATGATATTTCATCGACAATAAAATTATCATCAATCCCCAGGCAATTACGATTGAGTTCCTCTTCGTAAATTTTAAAGTTATTTCCAGATAAAATTTCAGTTACGAGACCACTGATAAAATTCTTAATGCTGTAATTTTGCTTAGGATTTATGCCTACAATTCTTAAGGCTTTGCGCATAAAAAGAAGATCTTTGTTATTCCAATTATTACTCTTATTTTGGTAAAACTGATTCAAAACTTCTAACATTCTAATGTGCGGAGTTGGATAAAGCACATCAAGTTCTCTTTCTTCTAAAGTAAGCAACCAACCTTGAAGATTTACATTCGTTTCACACTCATCCATTCGCCTTTCCAATTCAACAAAACGATCGTTAGCTGCTACAGCCAAATCCGTGATTAATTGCTGCGTTTCTGCTTCTTTTATGGCAAGAGCGTTCAAATTATTCTTAAGACTCAATATTGAATGTGCCTGTAACATTTGATTTTCTTGAATCATCCGCAAAAAACTAAATCCAATTTTCTGCATCTCTGCAAGACAGGCTACATTTTCCCTTTCCAAAGCTCCATTCACACCAGTCATGGTATTCCAGCAACGCTTAAAAAAGCCCTGATTGGAAGCTTTTTTAAAATTGTCTTCACAACAAGATAACAGCCTTACAGCATCCAAAGAAAGCTGTTCAGTCAGGACAGCATTTCCATGTAAATGATCAAGCATTTGTTCAGCATAGGAATCATAAGTTCCCTTTTCTTGCGGTTTAATTAAAAAACCCATACCAAGCCCTCCAACGGCGCATAGAAAATAAAAAACAGACTATGTATATATCTGAAATATGTTTTCATCAGAGACAATAATCGACTCATATTTAATGTCTTTTAAGAAGGTCAACAGCGCGTCTCGCATTTGACTGCTTTATTTCGATTTCTGCAAAAGTATTCCTGAAATTCTGATTAAGTCGAGACTCATGTTTGCAGAAATCAACCATAACATTTTGTCCTAAAACTACAGATTGTCCCGTATTCATTAATTCATTAATAGAGTCAAGCACCGCAGAAGTATTTCGAATTAAATCCTGATATGGTTTTTCTATACCATTTTCAATTGCCAAAGTCGCAGCAAGACCTGCAATAAGCCCACCTGTCAGACAACCAGCCGTCATAAGTATGGAATAACACGCTGTTCCTGTAGCAATTCCCAGAGATCCAGCAGCCATACCAGCAGCCCCCATTCCAAGAGATCCTCCTGCAACACCACATCCGGTATTAACTATATTTTTTCCTTGACGCTCATAGAACTCATCAATTGTAATATCTCCGCACCCAAGCTTAACAATATCTTTGATCGCATCAACAGTGCATACCACACCCACGGTAACAGCATTCGATCTTAATATTGATAGCATCTGATTTTTCAAAACCTGCGTGGCAATCTGTTTAGAGGAAGATGTAATCAAACTGTTAACACCAACCTGAAGTGAAGCCTTTACAGCGCTATCAGCCGCTGCAGCTGACGTCTCTCCGATAATTTTGAGAACGGCTTCGTCTTTTGTAATCCGGCCTTCACGTGCCATTTGTATGTAGGCAACAGTTTTCATAGTTCCAGACACTACTGCAGTACCGACAGCAGAGGTTATAGCCGCGTTTCCCATCTGTTCCGCGATGGATTGATTCTGATAATGTTTGTCACTTGTTTTGAGCTTAGACAAATCCCCTTTGCCTAGTCTGCGTGCTTCATTTTTTGACAATGGAGTGGATGATGATTTACCATCAGAGATTCTGTCAGTAACTTTTCGAGAGGTTTGATTATAAGCTTCTCTCCGCACAGGATCTCCTCCTCGACGCAGATTAGTCTCATAATTACGTTTGGCTTGATCTGGAATATCTTTAACCTGATCAGACGGCCCGAGCAAGCCGTCAACATCTTCATATTTTGGACGATTACCTGCAACCGAAGACATTTGACCGGTGGTTGCCTGCACATCATTATTGTATTTCGCCTGATAGGTTTTTGTAACTTTTCCCGATTTTGTTATTACAATGTCTGGAATATCGTTAGTTTCTAATTTCTTGCCTTTCCAACAGATGTTCGACCACTCTGTGCGATTGTCATTTACAGCTCTTGCGTTGGAATTGTTTAGTATGGCATCATTGTTAAAAGTATGGGTGTGCCACTCTTCTGCAGCAAATCCGCCTTTGACGGCAACGTTTTGGTCAGTCGATGAAATTGTATTAAAGATCTTTTCTGCACGAACAGACTCCTCCACAAGCTTTGCCATTTGCTCCGTAGCAAATCTTGTTTGTGCAGGATTTATGGCAAATGCCTGTGAAAATACTTGCTCGTATTTATCATCTCTTTCATCTTTCATGATACATAACTGATAATTTCCAAACAAATGTATAACAGCACTAAACAAATTGATGAAGAAAAGTTAATTTAACTAAAAAGCTTAGCCACTTTTCTTTGCTTATGATTAATCTTTAAAAGCTATGTACACAATCATTAAAAAAACAGAAAAGCCTTAGTTTTGCCATTTTTTGAAAAAGCCTTTCTTAGACTCTTGCATCACGCTGATTTATACTAGATTACACATAACCAAATCAATGTTCTGCAATTGCATCATTCTATGTTATTGTTGCTAATTCTCTTTAGATTTAGCATTAGATATGTGATCAAATGTAGAAAAAATTAATTGTATTTTTGATCAGAGTCACGCTTTGCACTGTATTTGCATCACTGTGCTTACAATGTTCTAAATGTTAATAAATCACTCATAGGACGGCCGTTTTATCACTGACATCCCCTATGAAATAAAGTGTCAGGTTGTGTGAAGTTAGGAGTTTGAGACAGAAGAATGCATCTTGAAAAACCTGAAAGACTTCGAGGATACCTCCCCATTCAGAAGTGGCACAATCCTTTATATAACAACGTTACATAATAAACTTGTATTAGGTCTTAAACCCCCATT
>DFFT01000046.1 GCA_002372325.1 Succinivibrionaceae bacterium UBA3769
GCCGCAGGAATTTACGGCATAGTCCAGAGCTTCGCCTAAAACAGCCTGAGCTTTAGGGAGATACATTTCGGGGTAGGCGCGGATCATCATTGCCTATGTCCTCTCTTATGATGTCCTGAATAAAAAGTCCTGCTGTCTCTTCGCCGTCTGTCTCTTCTTCAAGGATGGTCTGATACATCTGATTAGCCTGTTCATCCCTGCTCCGACGCCGAATTAAGCAAATCTCCTTTGGGGCCGGCTCAAAACCTCCATACCGGAGCATGGAAAAGGCAAGCTTTGATTTTAAAACGATCTGTTCCCCAGATTTTTCGTAACGCATAGACCGTGCCAGATGCTCCGCCGTGATGGCATTATTCAAAAACGCCTCGGCAAAAGCAAAACAGGAATCATTGGCCCGGTAACCGCTAATGAGGTCATAATCATCAACGCTGATGCCGAAATTAGCCGTAAGAAACGCCCGGGCTCTTCTTGCCACGGGAGGTTTAAGAGCAAAGAGACGATGCTCCAGGAGAACGGCCATCCAGTTAAGCACCGTGTAATCCGGGATGTTAAGTTGCAGAACCTTGAGATACTCCGCATCCAAAGCGTATCTGCTGCAAAAACCGTCCCGAAAAGAGGAAACGGCCCATTCCTTAGCGAGGTCTTTGCTTTCGGTACAATAAAACCAACGCCGAAATCATTGTTCCTGCGTCCGGCGCCGTATACCGGAGCTTCAATGATATGCTGCGAACCATGGTAAATCGTCAGCGTTTTACTCATGCCATTTCCTAAGATCAGCTTTGCAAAGTTATATCACCATAGTGATACAGCCATAAAGAACCCCGCGCAGAGATGACGGGAATCCCGGAACGGCAAAGGCGCGGACTCAAATGCAAAGGGTGTACCACAGGGCCGGCCGCACCATGGTGTCATCAATGTTCACATTATGTCCGTAAAGATAGACGGCGCCGTTCGGATAAACGCAGACGGCGTCACTGGGACTGTACCCCGGAGTGCGGAGCCACCAGTAGCAAAAGCCGCTGTCGCTGTATCCGGCAGAGGAAGCGGGAGCGCAGCGTCTTCCGGCATCGGATGGGAAATACTGCTCCGCCTCGGCCGCACTGAGCAAAAATACCCGGTCATTCGTGGCATTTCCTCCTCTGGTGCCGTAGCGGGCATTATCAGGGTTCTCTGTGGTAACCAGAGGAATCCTGAGCTGCTCCTTTCCGGAAAACGCCTGATTAAAGAAGGTGCCGTTCAGCCATTTTCGGAGAGTGCAGTTTTCCCAGTCCGTATCCTCAAATGCGCCATGATACGGCCTTCTTGCCAGAGCATAGCGGCTAAGGAGAAGAGCTCTCTTACCCTCGATTTTAAGAACAAGCCACTCCAGAGGAATTTTGCTGCCGTCTCTTCCCTGATGAAAACTGCCCAGAGTGAAGAAATCTCCGGCCTTAAGCATCAGCTCTTCCGAGTAGCTCCGATGGCCGGTGCTAAGTTCCTCCAGATCATCCAGAATCTGTCCGATGTACATGCGGGAAGCGGAATCCGGCATAAAGGACATGAAGAATTCCAGTTCGGATCTGCCGGCGGAAAGAAAATCCATATACTCCACCACATCGTCATCAAAAAGCCGCTGCATCTCCCGAGAAAACTCCGCGGGACTCGCAAAGGCCTTTCCCTGCACTCTCAGGCTGCGCTCCTCACTGAAAAGATAACCGAAAATCCAGGCGCATTCGCTGTCGGAAAAGCTGTTATTCATAATAAGCTCCCGCACCTTGAAAAAGCCCTCCCCGCTGAGCGGACTAAGGATCACCTTTTCAGAAAAGTACTTAAGAACGCCGCTTTCCAAAAGCATTCTGAGAGATTTCAGAAAGCTCTCCATGCTGGTACTGGAATATGAGGCCACCTGAGCTGCCATTACCGCCAGTTCCCGGATGCCGGCAAACTCTCTTCCCCCGCAGAAAAACTTTTTGTAATCCGGCATTAAATCGTACATGAGCCGGAAAAACACCAGAAAATTATGCCGGCTGTCCTCATTAAGCTCTCCCGCGGCCCTGATGCATTTTCCGGCCTTATTCTCATCAAAAAGACCGAAATGATGGGCCAGAATGCCCCGGCCCAGCTCACGAAGCCCCAGGTCCGGACAGCGGAGCATTTCCCGGAGCAAATCCTGTTCCCGGACATACTTCTGTCCGTTAAAGCTGTAGGGAAGAAAGGAGAGCTGATAAGGCACCGTTCCCGAAAGCGCCTCCGGAGTCTCCCCGGGGATGGGGAGCCGGACGCCCCGGAGCCAGCTTTGCACCTCTTCATAGCCCCAGCGGCGGTTCGGGTTCCTGCGATCCTTCCGGTGGGTGAGATCCCGGTAGGTCAGCCCCAGCACCAAGGCCCGGAGATCCTCCGGAAAATCATCCGGAAACTCTATCTCGCTTACAGAGGCCAGTCTTACCAGGTCTCCGTCGGAAATGCCGCGGTTCTGAAAGGGGGTATAACCGGTAAAAAGCTCAAAAACGGTGATCCCAAAGGAGAAGTAGTCGCTTTCCTGATGATAAACTCCCTGCGCCGCTTCCGGAGCGGCATAGGCCAGAGTGGCTCCGGTGGCGGTAAGAATCACGGTTTCGGATCCGAGAGACGAACTGATGCCGAAATCTATAATGACAATATGCTTCCCGGTCTCATCCGGTATCAGATTCCAAGGTTTCAGATCCTTGTGGATAATGCCCGCCCGATGAAGCTCCCGGAGTCCCTCGTTCACCGAAGGAATAATCAGGCTTCTGAGCTCCTCCGCCGTAAACCTGACGCCCTGGCTCAGAGCTTCCCCGAGGCTGGGGTTTTCCAGATCGGGGGTGATGGTGTACTGATGCTTCTCAAAAACTCCTGCCGCCGCCGGCACGGCAATAAAGGGACTCCTGATGCCGGCGAGCCTTTTCAGAACCTCAGGCTTGATGGCATTCTCCCGGCGGTAAAGCTTGAGGACATACCGCTTGCCCCGGGGATCCCGGCAGCTAAAGATATCGGCTTCTCCGGAGGCTACTCCCATTCTCCCTGTCACCAGATACGCACCGGAAAGCGTGCTTCCCACGGGATCCGGGATCTCCGCTTCCTGTCTGTTCACCGCGGTTCTTCTGATCTTGTCCAGAAAGCCGCTGTTGATTCTGGTTTCCTTCATATTCCTCTGCTCCCCGGTGCCGCCGGGATTATGCTGTTTTCCGGTGGAAATGCTGCCTTCTCCGCACAGAATATAGCACAGATGCCCTGATTAAGGCAGACTCAGGCGGGATGATTGTGACGCCGGAAAAACACCGCCCCGCAGCCTTCCTGTTTTCGCCCGCCCGTCTCTCCCTGGCGCCTGCCTGCCGCCCGCCATCCCCTCATCATCCTTGTTTCCATCCCTCTGAAAAACAAAAAGCCGGAGCATCTCCCCCGGTTTCGCTGTCACTTTCCGCAAAAACTGCTACCTTTTAACTCTTCTGTAGGGCGTGGAGCATGAGGTTACATCATCGGAATCGCATTCATACGGCACCTGCAGCCGGCCATTGCCGTCCATGAGAATCACCTCAATGCTGTCCTTGTCAGCGGCGGTGATTTTATCAGGAGAGCCGTCATCGGAGGTTTCCGTGGAGATACACTTTTCCGCCTGCCCCGGCTTCAGGAACCTGTCATCCTCCAGACGGGCCCGATAGTTGCATTCGACATTCTCGAAGGCTCCCATGGCATGACTGGTGATGATGGTATAGGCGCCGTCGCCGCTGGAGCTGATTTCCATGGAGGTTTTTCCGACTACGTCATCCTCCCAGAAGCCCTCGAATTTCGGATTCTTCCGGGGATTAAACGCCTCATAATCGTCATCATCGTCATCATCTTCATCAGCTTCGTTATCGCCGTCCAGCCTCTTAATGGATACCAAACTCCAGGTCTTTTTGGATTCGAAGACATAGGGCTTAATCACGGCGGTAAGCTCAATATCATCAGAGGAAGGGCCATCCTCGACTTCCGGATTGTACAGACTGGCCTG
>DFFT01000118.1 GCA_002372325.1 Succinivibrionaceae bacterium UBA3769
CCCGCCGAGAAACCTGCTGAAAAACCGGCTGAAAAACCGGCTGACAAACCAGCTGAAAAACCGGCTGAAAAACCGGCAGAGAAACCTGCTGAGAAACCCGCCGAGAAACCTGCTGAAAAACCGGCTGAAAAACCGGCTGACAAACCTGCTGAAAAGCCGGCAGAGAAACCAGCTGAAAAGCCGGCAGAGAAACCGGCCGCTAAACCAGCTGAAAAACAAGCCGAAAAGCCAGCTGCAAAGCCGACCGACAAGCCTGCTGCAAAGCCGGCGCTGCCTCCGCAGGAAAGCTTTATTCCGGCATTTAACAGCCGGAACAACGGAAATGAGGCGGATCAGTTCTCGGTAGAGATTCTGAAGCAGGAGTTTGAGACGCAGAATGAACTCCCGCCCGATGCGGTAACCCGCGCCAGCTCATCTGTGGATGATCAGTATCAGGAACCGGATCCCGATGATGCGGAGAATGATGCCTCCTCCGGAGAAGATGCCGGCGAGACGGAGTACGATGATACTGACAACGGGGAGGAGAATCAGACTCCGCCGGAGTCCGACTGGGAAAATGATCTTGCGGGCAGAAACACTGATTCTGCCAGCCAGCAGGCGATCCGGGAACAGGCCCGGCAGGCCGAGGCTGAAGCGGAAGCTGCTCAGCGTGCCGCTGATGAAGCTACTGACGATGGAGAAGGCGCTGAAGATAACGGAGATACCGAGGATAAGGTGTCCGCTTCCGCCGCTGAAACCGTTCCGGCAGACTCTTTAGCTCAGGATGATGAAAATGATTTTATAGATGATACTCCCGCCGATCTTCCCGAAGAGCCCGAGACCGAAAAGAGCGGAGAGGCAGTCCCGCAGGATTCCGGCTCTCCGGAAAAGGCTCCTGACAGCGCCAGGGAGACTGCTCCTGCAGCCTCGGAGACTCCGGCCGGAGACAGTGAGCCCTCCGGGGACGCCGCCGAGCCGCCCCGGAAGATTTCCGCGGCCGAGCTTGAAAGCATGTTCCCCCTCCCGCCCGCTCCGGTAAAGGGGGAGTGTCCCAAGGCTCCGAAGCAGGAGACCCAGAGCGTGATAAAGGTCGCTTCCGGTCAGGGCTTCTCGGTGGTGGTGAGTCAGGTGATGACTCCGGAGCTTAAGGAGGCCGGCGTTACCCGGAAGCAGGCGGCAGCCGCCATATTCCGGAGAAACTTTTCCGCCTTCAGCCATACCGCTCCGGTGTTTCCCTACGTTGACCGCGAGCTCGCCATTCCCGGCATTCCGGAAATGCTGAACGAGGATCCTGCCGCCAGCGATTATCTGAATGCGGAAGGACGCAAGATTACCCGGGATACCATGCCCCCGACTCTTTCTGAAAAATCATGTCAGGAAGCGGAAAAGGTGTATAACTCCGCAAAAACGGAATGGGAAAAGCAGGTAACTGAAGTTAAAAATGCCAGAAAGCGTTATCTTGAAGAGAAAGGTTTAACGCTGGAGACAATTGCGCCCAAATGATAAGTAAAATTCAGTTCCTCGGGATCTCATTTGTTCTGCTTTATTTTGCCGCCATCGGCTTCATCTCATACCAGGCTGCCAGGATGCATGCGGATCATGCCAGTGCGAATCATAACGGGTTTACGGTACGTGATGCCTGGGATACCCCGGATCACCTCCCCAGTGATCTTCTGGTGATGCTTCCGGAGGATTTTCATCGGGAGAGCTGGGAAAGGAAGTATGCCCAGGAGCTTCTGGAAAAAAAACGCCAGGTATCCCGCCATGTCAGCGCTGTGTCCCGGGAGGAGATGCTGCGGAGCGCCAGCGGCTCCCAGATTGATATCCGGGGACAGCGGGTGGTAGCCAGAAACAACCGCGGCCGAAAAATTCAGGTAAAATGGCTGGTTGACTGACGATTTTTCATTTTAGTGGTATGTTTGTTGCATAGTGTATGGCATATGCATGGGCATATCTCCTGCCGCGCCGGAATTTTAACGGCTGAGACCGGCGGTTTTTTGAGATGTTCCGGATTTCTTTGCCGCAAAGCTCCTCTTTTTTTGCAAAGTCCCGGTTCCTGTTCAGAGGTCTCTCATCCGGAAGCGGCGGCAGGCGCCGGGGGAGCGTTTTTTTATTGACGCGCTGACTGTGGTTATCAGGCAACAGACAATTGCCGTGAGCTTTGGGAAAACATTATGAAACTGCGTAAACTGACTCAGATGCTGATTCTTGCCGGCGCCATGGCCAGCTTTGCGGCTGCCTCCGTCTGGGCTGCTGATGACTTCGGGACTGAGCTGAGAGGCCCCGGCGGCGCCAGAAAGCCGGCTCCTGCCGCTCAGGACGGCGTCCAGCGGGCTTCCTCCTCCGTGCCGGAACGCAGAAGAAGCGGCAAACCCGGCAATAAGCCGAATACCGCGGCAGCCAAAAAGGACAATGCTCCGAAATACAAGGATCCCAACGCCGAGTGCCAGCTTAAGATGGAACCCGATGTGGCGGTTCCGGCTCCCACCATAGCGGTTATTTCCGATGAAGAACTCCGCGCTCCCAAGGCCGTCCACGAGGTCAGCAAGGGGGAAACCTTCCTCGGCCTGGAACGCTTTGTCCAGAACGATGACCAGACCTTATCCCGGGAGCAGTGCCTGGCGGCGCTGTATCGCCTGAATCCGAAATCCTTCAAGGGCACCGGTCCCATGGCCGGACAGAGCCTCAAGATCCCGAATGAAAAGCTCGTCAGACTGGAAAAAAACGAGGACGGCAAAAAGGTTCTGGAGGCTCTCAAGCAGGGACGTCTTGAGAAGGTGAAGCTCTCAGATCTGGAAAAGCCCTGGGACAAAGAACAGAAAGAGATTGCCGCAAAAAAGGAAGAGAAGGCAATCCGGGATCAGAAGCAGGCCGAGAACCAGAAGCAGTACGAAACCTGCGTGGCTCACATTAATGCCGAAAACGAGCGTCTGAGAGCGGCCGAGGAGGATCGCCGCAGAGCTCCTAACGAGGTGGCTGATATCGGCAGTCCGGAAATGATGATCGGCGATGATTCCGGGCAGTCCTACACCGGTAACGGGAAGCGTCAGATTACCCTGGTGGACGAAGGGCGGCAGCAGGCATCTCAGGATTCCGGTTCCAGCGTTTCCGGCTCCACTCTTACCCTGACCTCGGGCTCTGCGGTGGGCAAGAATGCGCAGGGCACTCCCGTAAGCTCCAGCATGGGCGCCAGCTCCGAGGAGTTCAAGAAGCTCGAAGCCCGGGTGGCCCGGCTGGAGGAGATTCTGGACAAGGAGCGGGGGGACGGCGCTGTCCGGGTGCAGGCTCTTCAGGAGGAGCTGGAAGCCCTGAAGACCAATCAGGAAGTTTTAATGAAGCGCCTGGAGGATCTGGAGAAGAGCACTAATGAAGCCGGCTCCGGTTCCGACAGTGAGAACGGCCTCATGATTTTCATAGTCACCATGATGGGGCTTATCCTGCTCTCCGGTCTGGGCTTCGGCGCTTATCTCCGCATCAAGCAGAACCGCAAGAGAAAGGCTCTCCTGATGGAGGAGGATGACAATATCATGGCGGGCACGGACGATCTGGACGTTCTGGATTCTCTCGGCGGAGATCAGATTGACGATATCTCCGGTTCCCGTCAGAAGGAGGTGTCCCTGAGTCCTGCCGAGCCCGCTCCGAAGCCGGCTCCGGAAACTCCGCCGCCGCCTCCTCCAGCCGGCGATCTCAATGATCTGGACGAGGAAAGCTTCCGCCAGTCTATCAGGGTTCCGGATCTGGAAAAGCCGGACGAGGGCTTTTCCGATGTTTCTTCGTCTCCCGACCTGGTACCGCCCCGGCCGTCTCATGAGGCGTCCCGCAAGGAGCCACCGAAGCCCGCTCCGAAGCCGGCTCCGGAACCGGATCCCAAGGAACAGGAGGCAGCCGCTCAGGCCATGGGCATTGATCTCTCCGCAGAGGGAGATGTGCATGATGCGGTTATGGATGAATGGGCCAAGGCTCTCGGGGAACAGAAGAAAGCCGAAGAAGCTCCTAAATCCGATGAAGACGTTATGAGCGAATGGGCTCAGGCTCTCGGAGAAGAAAAAGCCGAGCAGAAGGAAGAGGCCGGCAAGCCCAAGTCCGATGCCGATGTCATGAGCGAATGGG
>DFFT01000178.1 GCA_002372325.1 Succinivibrionaceae bacterium UBA3769
TAGATTATCAGTATATTTTGTCAATGGTTTCCGTTTCGGTAATGGTTAAGGTCACATTTTTCCGGGGTTTGAGGGTAAAAAACCGCTAAAAACGGCCATTTTCTAAAAATGACATGTTGAAATAATCCCGTGAAAAACTCTCAAAATAAGAGAATTGTGTTTGCAAATGGTTAAATTTTCATCAGGATCTTTTCCGAAATTCAGCGGAAAACCGCAGGTGCCGAAAAAGCCGGCAATCAGACGGTGATCGCCGGCTCAAAACCGCTGTCGGGAGCTTTAGCAGAGCCTGCTCCGTTTGCCGGAGTCCTGGCAAAATCTCTGAAAAAAACCGCGGCAGTCTTATCTCAGCATGTCTGAAAGAACCAGAAATAGGAGCCCTCCGGATTCCTGAAGTCGCAGCCTGCATAAAAAAGGGGTATCATCAGATCCCCTCGCCTTTCTCCTAAAAAACAGTTCTGCTGGCAGCCGTCCGCAATCAGAGCCATTCTCTTAATTTCACCTCCCTGCATGCAAGGATTGTCGTGAACGTGAAAACAGCATCTGGAAGTTGGCATCAACTGTCAAATGCGAGATCCCCGCTCCTCTTCTCTTCTCTTTTTCTTCCTTATTCCGGCAGCTTTCCCGTAACCTTTTACACCTTTTTGCGATATCTGCGACAAAGAAGGGGATGCCGCAGATTCCGTCAACCCGCAGATCTCCGGAAATACGTATGGAACCCAAAGGACAAAACCGAGATTTAACGCCCGGCACTATCCCTGAAACCTGAAAACAGACTGAAACAATGAGGATCTGCAGGATCTTGACTCCTGGGAGGAGTATGCTCCCCATGTCAGGAAGGAACTGGCGGGCACCTTCCATCCCATCACCAAACCGGTTCTTGACAGCAAGGGCAATCCGGTGAAGATTTATGGCAAATTCCAGTTTGAACCGGTAATTGTTAATGGTCAGGCTGAATTCAGAAAGCTCACTGAAGAGGATGTTGACCGCATCGGCAAGATGATTTACGACGATGCCTTCAAATTCTAATCTGGACTGACGCTATACCCGAGACTGCCCGGAATCCAGGTTCCCCGGCGGCTGGGGAAGAGCAGGAGCAAAAGCAAGAAAGCACAAAATAAAAGGGACGCCTTGGGCGTCCCTTTTGACATCAGAGGAGATACGCAGCCGGATTTGAAATCCCGGCGGTTTCCGTCCGGGGCTGCTTTCCGGCCCCCTGATCCCGTTTTAGCTGGCGTTCAGCATCTTCTGACAGGTCTCAGGCAGTATCTTCTTAGGTTTGGGCTTCGGCTTCGGGGCGGGCTTGGGAGCCGGCTTCGGATGCTTGAAGCCCTCAATCCAGGTGTCGGCTTCCTTGCAGCCGTCTCCCGGAGGAGGCGGGGCCTGATGCTCGCATTCCGTTCCCGGAGGGCAGGCCAGTCTGATATGCAGGTGGGCGGTATGACCCCACCAGGGCCGGATCTTTCTCAGCCAGCTCCGGTCGTCATCGGGATGGGTCTGCTCGCAGGCGTACTTCTTGATGGCCGGACTCACAAAAATGCGTTCCACCCGATCATCGCTGGCGGCGTTTCTCAGGAGAGCGTAGGCATAGCCGTCCATATGCTTGTTCACGGTCAGGAGATTGTCGGCAACCACTGTAAGCGCCCAGGGGGAAGCCAGCTGCTCCTTGGTAAGGCGCTTGCCGTCCTTCAGCATGCGGAACCAGATATCCACATCCAGACCGATCTGATGGCTGGCATGACCGCCCTTGAAGGGGCCGCCCCGGGGCATGCTCATGTCTCCCACCAGAATGATGCGGTTTTCCGCCAGCTCGCCGGAATTCATTTTCTTGGCGAGATCGTTAATGAAGCTTATCAGGGTCGGATGGCCGTAGTAGCGATTGTTCTGGGGGCGCAGCACCTGATAGTAGGGGTTTTCCAGCTTCAGGGGCACCGCTCCCGCGATGCAGCCGTTAGAGTAGCTTCCTATGGGGTTCGGATCCGCCTTCAGGGGAGTGGTAAAGCTTCCCCAGGAAACGGCTCCGGCCAGCAGCATTGATGAAATCAGCATTTAATCTCCTTTGGAGTTTCGGAGGAGCCGCAGCGGCTTTACCGGCAGGGAGGCGGCGGCTTTCCGAAATATGCGGCGGCTGCGGTCATGGTGACCTGCGGCCGCAGTTAAGGTGGCAAAGTCAGACATCAGGAGAAAGCAGGGAAGCGAAAGATTCGTCTCTGGCAAGACTTGCCTCTGGTAAATCTGTAAAAATGCCGGTGTGATAAGTCCTGAAACCTGATGCTGCAAAAACGCCTTATGTTACTTTTCAGCTCTTCGAGCGTCAACAGGAATAATGCAGAAGGAAAAGCCCCCGCACATTTTGAAAACCGCTGCGGGAGAGAACATCAAAACAAAGCCCGGCCGGTCATTTCCGGCGCGGGCGCGGCAGGAGCGGGAACCCGGCTGTCTCAGTCCCGGTTTACGGTTCCGGCGCTATGGCGATCTCTGCCGCATCATAGGAAGGCTCCGCTCCCGGCGCGGAATTAAAAAAGCTCACTCTCTTCCGGAATTCCCGGAAAGCGGCAAAGGCCGGGCCGTGAGGAGAGGCAGGGGCTCCGGAGGAATTTTCGGAGCGTCTCCGATACCGGGTCCGGATAAAGACTCCGGGGCGGTACGGGGTATCAAAGGCAAAGGAAAACTCCTTGAGCCCCATGGTGTCCGCCAGCAGGCATACCCTGATGAAAAACCAGTTAAGAGCGGCATAACCGGGGATGAGATTTCCGGTCATGCTTACCGCAGCGGCGGACGGAGAAAATTCGCCGTCCCTCTGGCTCAGGGCCCATTTGCCGTAATCGGCGCCGGGCGTGAAATCAAGGGAGCGCATTCCGTTTCCGGAGACTTTAATCTCGCCCCCGATCCTGAAAAGATCCTGAAGGCCCTCGTTTTCGGAAACGGCTTTTTCCGGATCTGCGGCAGTAATGTCTTCATCACGGAAGGAGACCCGGGCGGTGAACTTCCAGTCTTCCGGGATCGCCAGGGGATCCCGGTTATCCGAGGTTCCTTCGGGGGTAACAGCCTTCAGCAGGGCTTCTCCCCGGGAGCGGGCGATTTTTTCCGGAAGGGAACTGTCTCGTTCCAGAGCGCATTTAAAGATGCCAAAGGCGTGCCGCCACCACAGCCCTCCCTGGATTAAGAGATCCGGGTAAAGCTCTGCCGGGATATCCGCGAGAGTCAGCGTTGGCCGGGTGAGCTTTTCCCGGAAGCCCGGAATATCCAGGAATTTCAGGTAATAGGCTATGGCAGCGTCATTGTTATAGCGCAGGAACAGATCCTTTTCCGGATCCGGCAGAACGGTCCAGGCCGGAACGCCGGAGTCGTATTCATTATTATAGACAAAGCGCTTCAGACTCTCCGGATCGGCAGCTTTCCGAAAGACGCCCACGGGTTCCAGCTTCTGATACAGCATGAGAGCCAGAGGCCCGGTCAGGTTTTTGCCATGGATGTCAAAATCATTAAGAGAGAACCGGGCGGGGTCATACTCCTCCCGGGGCCGGCCGGTTACCGCGCAGAAAACAAGTTCATCCACCATGATGCCGGAAAGCCGGGGATCCTGAACAGTGCCAGATCTCGGATCGGAGTTTTCCGGCGGAAGGTTAGGCTCAGGAGCAGGCTCTTGCTCGGATGAAGACGCCGCGGAGAAAGGTCGCTCCCGGGAACAGATCTCTCCTGAACTTAAGGAGAGATAGCTCCAGTATTTGACCTGATGCTCCTGAAGCCGGGCCTCGGTTCTTGCCCGGAATTCCTTTTCGGAGCGAATGACGGAGGTTTCATGTCCCCAGATGAGAATGCCGGACAGGTCAGAGTCTGAGTTAAAATCCTGATTCCTGGCGGTAAACTTAAGCCGGGTCATGGCGGGGAGGCCCTCTTCATCCGCAAAATCCTTCATGCGGCGCTCCCGGTAAAAGCGCGCTCTCTCATCGCAGGCAAAGTAGATGCCGAAGCGGGAAGCGGCATACCACGAAGCGAGATCCCGGGCCAGATTTTTCTGACTTTCCAGCCAGATCTCCTGAAAACTGCCGGCGGTTACCGGGACGGGAAAGGTTTTAACGCGGGCGGCTCCGGGAGCGGCGTTCTGAGGAAGGGAGGAATGATTTCCGGGAAAAACCAGATGCTGAGAATGAAAGACGGATCTTTTCATATGAACCCCTTAATTGCTTTGGTGAATACCTGTGGAATAAAGGAAAAACCTACACATGCTTCCGGCATTGCCGGTCGACGCTGTTAATTATACTAAAAAGTATTCATAAAACGCAATAAAAAATCGTAAAAATTTTAAAAATTGTTGTCAGAGCCGATTTTTCAGGTGCGGTGTTCTTCAGGAAGGGGGCGTCTTAAGCGCTGTCCCTGGCGCGGCAGGCGGGGGCCCGCGGTTTAAGGAAAAGCGCAATAAGATACTTTCCCCATGTTTTGCCGGCCGTCCCTTTGTTCTCAGGCTCTGGTTCAGTGAGCTCCGTTTTGCGGGAACTTATGCCCCGGTAAGCCGGATGAAGGATCTTGTGATAAGCTATTCCGGATGTCATGTCCTGACGAGATCATCTTTGCATAAACGCCTTATGAGAGCCTGCTGCCGGATTTCAGAAGAATTGTCTCTGGGGGTTTACTCCGGGGAATCTCGCTCCTCTGGTTCCGAGGAGCTTTCTGTGGTTAGAAAAGGTCAGAAAACATCAGCTGTCGTGATTATGAAAACCGGAATGAGAACACAAGAGAAAGGCGTACACACATATGAATCAGCTATGGAACAATGGCAGTGAAACAGACAGACTGGGGCTTTCGGATGCGGAAAAAGCTCCTCTCGCCGAACTTCTCCGGGCCTATGCCGCCCTGGAGGATACCGTGGCAGTGGCCATTGGGGGATCTCTGGCCTCCGGGGAAGGTAGCGCATCCTCGGACATGGACATTTACGTATTTGTCAGAAAGGATCTTCCTGCTGAAGCCCGGGAGAAGCTGATAAAGCCGTTATCCTCCAGATATGAGACCGGCGGTGACTACTTCGGTCCCGGGGATGAATTTCTGTATGATGCCATGAACCGGGAATGCGATGTCATGTACTGGAGTACCGCCTGGTTCACGGATACGGTGAAGAGCTCATGGGAGAGATGCCAGCCGCAGAACGGCTATACCACAGCCTTTCTTTACACTCTGAAGAATTTTGTTATCGTCTATGATACCGATGGCTGGCTGGCCTCGCTGAGAGACATGGTACAGGGAGAATACCCCGAGGATCTGATGAGAAACATTGTAAGCCGGAATCTGATGCTGATGAAGGACAAGCCGTTTTCGTCATACTATGAACAGATTGAAAAGGCTGTCCGCAAAAATGATCTCGTAAGCGTGAATCATCGCATTGCCGCTTTCCTGGCCAGCTATTTTGATGCGCTGTTTGCCATGAACAGAATTTTTCATCCGGGGGAGAAGCGGCAGGTAAGTCACGCCCTTAAACATTGTTTCCGGCTTCCGGCGGACTTTAAGGAATGTCTGGACGAGCTTCTCGGAACTGGAACTCCGGCAGATCGGCAGCTTGTTCTTCTGGAAAGAATGTTCATCTCCCTGAAAAAGGTCTGGCAGGAGATTCAGGGGGAATAATAACGTTCGTTCCTGCTGTCCCGGCAATGTCCCTTACAATGTTGTATGGCTAACTCAGGCCCTTTGATATAGTTCTTACTTGATGCCCGGATGTGACAGTCTTCTGTGTTTTGAGCAATGCGGGAAATGAAGATGAAGGCGAGCTTTTCCGGACTGACCGATTCTGAAAAGGTACTGGAGCTTTTGAAAGCCGGCCCGAAACCGGTAAAGGCTCTTCAGGAGGCTCTGGGATTTTCCAACAGAACCTATTTCCTGAGGGATGTCATTAACCCTCTGATGGCTGCGGGAGATATTTACCGCGACGGCAATCTGAAATCCCCGCGGGCTCTTATCAGACTTAAGGGAAAGCGGTGAATCCCGGGCCCCTGTTTTGCTGCAACCGGGTTTTGCGGGACGCATGCTGAAACAAATGAAGGCGGGACAGGGGAAGAACGAGAGAATGGAAGAACGGAAGGAATAAAGTGACAAAACAGACTGATGGATATGCAGAAATAACTGGAGTGCAGAGAAGATGATAGCGTTAGTGCAGCGTGTTAATCATGCCGGAGTTACGGTCTCCGGAAACACCATCGCCCGCATTGACAAGGGGATTCTGGCCTTTATCGGCTACGAGAAGGGCGATACCCGGGAAATGTCTCATAAAATGTTTGATCGCATACTGCGATACCGGATATTCAGCGACGAGAATGACAAAATGAACCTCAGCGTCAGCGATATCGGCGGGCGGGTGCTTCTGGTATCCCAGTTCACTCTGGCCGCCGAAACCTCCCGGGGCAACCGGCCGGGGTTTGATCCCGCCATGCCGCCGGATGAGGCCCGGGAAATGTACGGGGATCTGGTTTCCTATGCCAGAAGCAGGGCTCCCGGCACCGAATCCGGCGAGTTCGGCGCGGACATGAAGGTCGCTCTCGAAAACGACGGTCCCGTGACCTTCCTGCTCCGGCTTGATCCGCCCCGGTAACCCCGCTCTGAGAGGTAAGGCACTCTCCGGAATGCTGTTTCGCCGCAATGCTATAAAATCGCCGGCATTCAGTGTATAATCCCGGATTAAGTATTTCAAAAAAGGGCCTTCAAGCCCGGACAGATCTTCCCGGAGCCCGGCGCTGACAAATCTCGCGGCGGCGTTTCAAGGGATGTTTTCACTTGAATTGTTAAGGTACTACCATGAGTTGGTTCGACAGAATTCTTGCTCCGGCAAACAACAGCAACACCAGCGCCCGGCACAACATTCCCGAAGGCGTCTGGACCAAATGCGAAGCCTGTGATCAGGTGCTCTACCGGGCGGAACTGGAGCGTAATCTGTTTGTCTGCCCGAAATGCAACCATCATATGAAGATCAGCGCCAGAGAGCGTCTTATCCGTTTCCTGGATTCCGGCAACCAGATCGAGCTGGGCGAGGAGCTGGAGCCGCAGGATATTCTTAAGTTCAAGGATACCAAGCGTTACAAGGAACGTATCGTTGCCGCTCAGAAGTCCACCGGCGAAAAGGATGCCCTGATTGTCATCAAGGGCGAGCTCAAGGGACTTCCGGTAGTCTGCTGTGCCTTTGAATTTGCCTTTATGGGCGGTTCCATGGGTTCAGTGGTAGGCGCCCGCTTTGTCCGGGCCGTGGAAACCTGTCTTAAGGAAAAGAGAGCTCTGATCTGCTTCTCCACCTCCGGCGGCGCCCGCATGCAGGAATCCCTGTTTTCCCTGATGCAGATGGCCAAGACCAGCGCGGCTCTTAACAAAATGTCCGAGGCCGGTCTTCCCTATATCAGCGTGCTCACCAACCCCACCATGGGCGGCGTCAGCGCCAGTCTGGCCATGCTGGGAGACGTGAACGTGGCCGAGCCCAAGGCGCTTATCGGCTTTGCCGGCCCTAGGGTTATCGAGCAGACGGTGCGGGAGAAGCTTCCCGAAGGCTTCCAGCACTCCGAGTTCCTGCTGGAGAAGGGCGCTATCGACGTTATCATTGACAGAAGAGAGATGCGGGAGCGTCTGGCCAGCATGATCTCCTGCATGATGCACGTTCCCTTTACTCAGGACAAGGGCGCGGAAAAGATCGCCCCTAAGCCTGAAGCGGAAGAGTCCGGCAAAAAGAAATCAGCCAAGGGATCGTCCAATTAACAGACTGGCGGAAAGAGGTTCAGGACTCACCGCCTGAAACCTCGTATCCCTGCTTTTTCAGGTCCCCTTCCAGGAACCGGTCTTGCCTGCAAGACCGTTTTCCGGGAGGGGATTGTTTTTGCGGGCGGCGGGGGAGGACGGGCCGTTCCTTTGCGCCATAAGCCAGCGAAAAAGGGGAAGTCCTGCTTCCCCCGTTTTTGTGTTCGGCCCCGTCTTTGTCTTGCAGTTCAGGGCTAAAACGCCGTGAAATCGTTCTTCATGATGTCCTTGATTTCATTTCCGTCAATAACCACCCGGGTAATGCAGTCTCCGAAGCCCCGGCACCAGGAGATCACCTCCGGGGTGCTCCGGCTGGTAAAGGAGAGCTCAATGCCGCCGTCCGGGAGATCCTTTATCTGCTGGCCCCGGCACCAGCTTCTTTCCTTGATGTAGGTAACGGCGCCGGAGGGCCTGAAGGTGATGGCAAAGGCCCGGAGCCGATCGTTCCAGGGGAGGCCGAAATCTCCCAGATCCGCATCCGGCACCGCAATGTCCGGAGCGGGCCTTAGAGCCTCGGCTCCGATAATGCGGTGCACCGCGAGACTGCGGAGCTTTTCCACCGTGGCAAGATCCTTCATGAGGCTGCACCCGATAACGTAGAGAGCGCTGTTCTGGCAGACGAAGCGCTTGGCGATCATTTTGAGCTCCCGGACATTGCCGCTGTTCTGGGACTTGTAGGTGATGTTCATAATGGCATGGTGCCGGATGCCGTGCTCTATTTGGGTGATGATGTGGGAGAAGGGCTCGTAGTCAATGCGTCCCTTGCTGAAAAACCGGAAATCCGGCTCAAAAACCCGCCGGTATTCGCTGTCAAAGCGTTCCTCCCCCAGCAGGGTTACGGAGATATCCATGATAATCGCGTCCAGCCGATCTCTGAGGGAATCGCTGATATAGGGATCCGCCAGATCCCGGCAGATGCTGAGGATCCTTACCTCGTCAATGTCCAGACCCGGAATATCCCGGCCGGAGTTCTGATACTGGTACCATTTCCGGTGGTTGTCAATGCCGGAAACCACCTGATTTCCCATGACGGATTCGATTTCGTTCACCAGCCGGGACACGGTCTGCCGGGAACAGTTAAGCTCCTCCGCCAGATCCGAGACATAGAGGCGGCCCCGGGAGATCATTAGTCTTCTGAGCAGTCTGAGCAGTTTGTTGCCGGTGGTGGCGTCTTCATCGAGTTTTTTGGGCATGCTGTCTCCTGTGAGCTTTCTCCGGAGCGCAGTCTCTCAAACCTGCGGCGGCAAAGCGGTTTTAATTATGTCAGTCCGTGATGTAAGAGGGGAGTGTCAGCGCTGACCGAAAAGCATCCTTTATCGCCTGCATTTTCGGATTCCCCGCTCAGCCGCTCTCCCCCTAAACGTCATTCTGAAATTATTATAAGGCGGCAACTGTTCATCTTATGGAACGACGTTAAATTATACTGATCCCATGATAGTTTGATATTTCGCCGGATAAAGGATTATGCTGACAGTTTGTGAAGCAAACGGCGTTTTTACTATCGGAGGTTTATTTTTCGGGGGGAGAAGGTTCCCGTCCGGCGATAATACCAGAAGAAATTCGCGGAAATTTTCGGGAAGAGAGAAGGAGAGCGCCACAATGATGGAAGCTTTGGATATCAGCGGCATGAAAAAGGATTTTGCCGCGCAGATGGACAGGTTTATGAACGGGCTGGATCGGCCCCGGATCCTGGTGGCCGGAGCCACGGGAGCCGGCAAAAGCACTCTGGCCAATCTGGTTCTGGGCTGCGAGGTCTGCAAGATCGGTTCCGGACGCCCGGTAACCCATGGCATCAAGGAACACAGCCTCCCCGGAGTGCCGGTGATTGTCTATGACTCTGAGGGCTATGAAACCGGAGCCGCTCTGGATAAATCCGCTTCCGGTGACTCCGCGCAGGCCTACTGGAGTCTCATGGAGGGCTTTGTTAACGAGCATGACGACCTCATGGAGCCGGTGGATGCCATCTGGTACTGCATCAGCCAGCCGGGATGCCGGGTTACCGATGCGGACCTTCGGGTGATCCGGGGTTTTCGGGAACTCAGGAGACCTCTGGCCGTGGTGCTGACTCAGGCGGACGTGTCTGATGAGGAAACCGCAGGCAGCCTCAAAAAGGTCATTGCCGAAAGCTGCGGGGCCGCTATCCCGGTGTTTGAGAGCTCCTCCGATATGACCCTTCCTTTGGAACGGGGCATAGCCGAGCTTTACGAATGGACCTTGAACAGCCTCGAGGAATCCCGCCGGGAATCCTTCGTGATCGCCTGTCACCGGGATTTTGACAAAAAGTCCGCCCTGTGCAAAAAGTACACCGCACTGGCCGCGGCGGCGGCTTCGGCCCCGGGGCTGTCCCCCGTGCCGTTTTCCGATGCCGCCATTATCACTCCCATTCAGCTGACTCTGGTGGGACAGATCCTGTCGGTCTGGAATCTTATGGAATTCAAGAACCTTATCGGGGCGGCGGCTCTGGATGTGGTGCTCCCCATGATCGGGAAGACCGTGGCGGGGAATCTCATTAAGCTTATCCCCGGAGCCGGCAGCTTCATCGGCGGGATGCTGAACGCTTCCGTGGCCGCCTCCCTGACCTACGGTCTCGGCATGGCCCTGAACGAGAGCTGCCAGTATCTCAGCAAAAAGACTCTGGCGGGGGAGATCCCGGATATCCGGGAGATCATAAACAGCGATTTTGCCAGGAAGGCCTTCGAGTACGCCCGTAACTACCGGAGCGAGCGCTGAATCGGGGTCGGAGGCGAGGGTTGCGGCCAGAGGAAGTTTTAAGGAGTCATAAATGTCTGAATCGCCAGAAAAATCAGCGGGGAAAATTCCGGAAACGAAGCTCAATGCTGATTTTATCGGCAAGCTGGAGGCCACCCGGCTTAATACCCGGCTTCAGGAAATGCCGGATATTTCGGGAATGACTCTGGGAAGCTGCCATGTGGACTCCCGGATGAACGTGGTTTCGGGTGAGGCGGATATCTATCGCTGCCATGACGAGGCGGGACGGGAGCTCATTCTCAAGCTGTACCGAAGGGAAGAGGCTCTCAAGCCCGATGTGGTGGCCCGGCTTCAGGAGATCCGGAGTCCCTGCGTGGCTCCGGTGCTGGAGTTCGGGGAGTACCAGAGACATCAGTATATCGTGCGTCCCTTTTACCGCTATCCCAACCTGGCCGAGGTGCTCCGGGACGGGAAACGCTTCACCCTGGAGGAGCTCCGCTCTCTTATTATCCCCTCGGTGGCCGACGGTCTCAGAACCGTCCACGAGGCGGGGATATTGCACCGGGATCTCAAGCCGGCCAACATGATCCCCGATGACTCCGGCCAGCATATCGTGCTCATTGACTTCGGCATCAGCGCCGATGCCCGGGACAGATCCCTGGTGTTTTCCAGCACCGGCATGACTCCCTGCTATGCCGCTCCCGAGGCTCTCCGGGGCGGGTATCTCCGGGAGACGGATTACTATGCCCTGGGGATCTCCCTCTTTGAGCTTTATACCGGATCTGTGCCCTTTCAGGAGACGGCAAATCCGGATTACCGGGGCGATCAGGGCGGGCTTTCTCTCATGCCGCTCCTGCACCGCATTGAGTTTCCGGAGGGCTTCCCGGAGGATCTCCGGGAGCTGGTGCTGGGCCTCACGTACGTGGATCTTACCCACAGAAACGAGCCCCGGAACCCTAACCGCCGCTGGGGGGATCAGGAGATCCGGAAGTGGCTGAACCATGAGTCACAGCCGGTGCCGGGAGAACAGGGCGGGGGCTTTGCTTCCGGCGTGTTTCTCCCGTACCGCTTCCGGAATCAGCAGTATCTTACCCCGGAGGATTTGGCCCGGGCTCTCCTTAAGGATCCGGACGCCGGCATTCTGGAACTGGGGCGGGGCATTCTCGCCCATCATTTCGGGTACTCAAGTCCCGAGATGGCCGCTCTCTGCCAGAAGGCGCAGGATCGGATGACCCATGACAAAGCCGGAAACCGCGAGATCCTGAAGCGGCTCTGCTATGAACTGGCGCCGGATCTCAGATCTCTCTTTCTGGGGGGCCGGGAGTTTGCGGATCTGAGCTCTCTGGGCGAGGAGGCGGTACGGGCCGCCGCAAGAACAAAGTCTCAGGAATACGGCGGGGCCGCCCCTGAAGTCCGGGATGAGGATGCGGCTCTTCTCAATGATTTCCGGGAGTTTATCAGGGGGGATCTGGCCTCGTTTTTCTGCGGCGAAAGATCCGAATCCCCCCCTGCAAACACGGCAGAAAACCCGGCAGGGGAGTCCGGGGATCCGGCCCCCAAATCCGGTCTCAGGACTCTTCTTGATAACCTTAGAAGGATGCTGGCGGAGGACAGCCTTCCCGGGACGGATCTCGCTCTCCTCTTCGGTTATGCGGTTTCCGGCAACCGGGAGCTTTCTCTGGGCGGACAATATTATCCCGATCCCCAAGCTGCGGCGGCGGAGCTTGATGCCTTAAGAGCGCAGGATCCCGGGGCCGCTCTTAAGAGAATCGGGGAGCTTCGGGACGAGCTTCAGTTTTATGAAAAGGCCTTTCCGGATCCGGAATCCCGGGCTCTTATCAGCGGCATGCTGGCCGATGTCCGGCGGGCGGTGTTCCGGAGCAGGCAGGAAAAAGGATCCGGCGCGGTTTCCTCAGGCCGGGATCCCGAGTATCAGTGCGGCAGCCCGGAGGGGCTTCTGGAGCTTATCAGGACGGCCCCGGCTTCGGAAAGGCCCTATATAGTCCGGCGGCTTTCTCAGGGCTATGCCGCAGCCCTCCGGGACGTGTCTGAAAAGGTCTGGAAATCCGATGTTTTTGAGAAGGTGCGGGAAATGACACAGGAGATAATAAGCGTAGGGGAATACCTCTTCAGTTCGCATGAGGAGTTTCAGGAATTTGCCCGGGATTTAATCCGGCAGGGGGAACAGAATCCCCGCTACCTCCGGGATTTTGTCCGCACTCACCGGGAAGCTTTCAGCAGTCTCGGAGCCCGGGAAGACCTTAAAGAGGGGGCGACACTGGCCCGGGAGCTCATCACGGCGGCGGACAGGGTGATCACTCTGGACTATTATGCGTTTCCCTCGCTGGACGGGCTGGCGGCTTTTCTTCAGGAGCTCCGGGAACGGGAGACCAGGAGGCCGGGGCTTATGAGGGATTTCGCCCGGGCCCACCGTTCTTCCCTGGAGGATCTTGCGAGCATTCCCGGCATTTCCGCTCTCGTGAGGGAGCTTCTTAAGGCCGCCGATACGATTCTTCCGGAGGGGGAAATCATGCTTAACGGCGTGCGCTATCCCTATATGAGTCCCGGAGATATCGTCCCCCTGGGAACCTTCCGGTTTTCTCATGACAAGCCGGCAGCGTCTCTGGAATGGCTGGTGATCCGGAGATCCGGGGATCAGGCTCTCCTTCTTTCCCGCTATGGCATTGACGCCCGGCCCTTTCACGGGACGCATCAGGATATC
Source organism: Succinivibrionaceae bacterium UBA3769 (assembly GCA_002372325.1). Taxonomy (GTDB): domain Bacteria; phylum Pseudomonadota; class Gammaproteobacteria; order Enterobacterales; family Succinivibrionaceae; genus Succinimonas. The sequence continues at coordinate 13,193 of DFFT01000178.1, forward strand.
GTCTGGGAAATGTGCGATCTTCGGGCCTGGCTTAACGGGGAGTTCTGGGAGCGGGCGTTTTCGGAAAAGGAAAAGAAGCTCATTATGGTAACCCGGCTGGAAACTCCGGGATCCGCCGCGCAGGGCACCACCGGAGGAGATGTCACCGCTGACCGCATTTTCTGTCTCAGCGCCGCCGAGGTCAGAGAGTGGCTCCGGGAAAAAAGCTGGCGGATCTGCGAGCCCACTCCCTATGCCCGGAGCCGGAACTGCCGCGCGGGGCTTAACGGCGCCTCCTTCTGGTGGCTCCGGAATCCCGGAGGACTCCAGAACAAGGCCGCCGGCGTGGGAGAAACCGGAGCTTTAAGCTCTGGCGGCAACTATGCGGATTATGCCGGAGCTGTGGTACGTCCCGCCATGCGGATAACCGTGCCGGAGCAGTAAAAGACGGCCATTCTGCCGTTGTCCGGCGTGAAACTCCTATTTAGCCCAGTCCGGAACAGGGTGGCGAAAACCTTTAGCGCCTGACAGAAAACCGCTGGCATCGGCATTTTCGGGAATTTTCCAGTTATCCAGAGGCTGATCGAATGACAGCGTGTTCCTGAACATTGAGCTGATATTGACCGAATTCCGGAAAGCCCATCTGTCCAGCGGCTGATTAAAAGCCTCCGTTCCCGCGAACATATCTTCCATGCCGTAAACAGACGATATGTCCCAGTCATTCAGCGGCTGATTGAATTTTTTGGCATCCCGAAACATGGCGTTCATGTTTTTGACCTTTGAGGTATTCCAGGATCCTATGGGCTGATCAAAGGAATCCGCGCTGTCAAACATCTGCGTCATATCCTCCGCTGCTGAGGTGTCCCAGGATCCGATGGGCTGGTTAAAGGCTTTTGCATGGTGAAACATGTTGAACATGCTTCTGACCTTTCCGGTATTCCAGCTGCCTATGGGCTGGTTAAAAGAGTCAGTAAACTCAAACATGCTGCTCATGTTCTCGACATTGGCGGTATTCCATTTTCCGATATCGCCGTTGAATTTCTTTGCCAGAGAAAACATGAGTTTCATGGATTTTACCTTTGAGGTGTCCCAGCCGGCGAGCGACTGGCTGAATTCCCGGTTGTTGTAAAACATCTGAGTCATATTCTCCACCCGGGAAGTATTCCAGGAGCCGATGGGCTGATTAAAGGAACTTTCGGAAAACATGCCGCTCATTGACACCGCTCTGCCGGTATCCCACCTGTCCAGAGGCTGGTTAAAATTTTTGGCCCCTGCAAACATGAAGTCCATCCTGGTTACCCGGGAGGTATCCCATTCTGCGACAGGCTGGTTGAATTTTTGGGCTCCGGCAAACATGCCCGCCATGCTTTCGACAGCGGAGGTATTCCAGGAACCGACAGGCTGATTAAAGCTTTCCGCGCCGGCAAACATTCCGCTCATATTGGCTACATTCCCGGTATTCCATGTCCCGACGGGCTGGTCAAAGGATTTGGCGCCCCGGAACATTTCAGACATGTCCTTGACACGGGAGGTATCCCAGCCGGCGACAGCAGAATTAAACCTTGCCGCTCCCCCGAACATAAATGCCATGGTTTCAGCCCGGGATGTATCCCAGTCCAGCGGCTGATTAAAGTTCTCCGCCCCTGCAAAAACGCCTTCCATGTCACTGATACCGGAGGTATCCTTCAGATTCACATATTCCAGATCTTTAAACCCCATAAAGGCGCAGGCCAGGGAATGCACATCGTTTCCCAGCTTTACTTCAAACCTGATCTGCCGGAGCGGACTTTTTTCGCTGGCTGCCCTGAAAGGATTCCGCTCCTGAGCGAATTTCATGGCTTCTTTTACATCGGAACCATCCTTCGGGCAGCGGGTAAACTCATAATTTATGGTCAGAGAGTCCAGATCGTTTTCAGAAATTTTCCTGATAAGCTCGCTGTCAATATCCGCCGGTGAATTCAGTACCGGGTTCCGTTTCCGGTACTCCGGCGATTTCCAGACATGTTCCTTCAGTAAAAAAGCGCCTGCAACTGTTACCGCGCAAACCAGAGCTGCCAGAACAGCGCCTGCGGCCGCTGCGGCGCGGCTGCGGCCCTGTCTGGCTCCGCAGTTTCTGCAGAACAGCGAATCATCCTCGATTTCATGAAGGCATTTTTTGCAGTGCATTGTCAATTTCTCCAGTTTTTCCTCATTCGTTTTCAGCCTGTAATGATTTTCCGTCGGATCTGGCTTCCCGGCCGGAAACGGCACCGGTTATGAACCCAAAAACGACCCTCACTTAAAAGTTCAGTCTTTCATACACGGCGCCTGTATGGGATAGCTGTAGGATATCGCGCCACAGAACATGCTCCAGGTTTCGATATCGGAAAGATCCCATTTTTCCAGAGACTGATTAAAGGATCTGGCGTTTTCGAACATATAGGACATCTCCCTCACATGAGAAATATCCCATTTCTCCAAAGGCTGATTGAAGGCGGCTGCGCCTCTGAACATTGACCGCATCTCTGTTATCTGCGAGACATCCCATTTTGCCAGGGGCTGGTTAAAGGCTTTCGCATTCTCAAACATGCTGTTCAGACTGCGAACCCCGGGAAATTTCCAGTTCTCCAGGGGCTGATTAAACTTTTCGGATCCGGCAAACATAAATTCCAGATCCTCCGCGGACGACAGATTCCAGCTGCCAATCGGCTGATTGAATGCTTTGGCGCCTGCAAACATTGAGTTCATCTCTTTGATATGGGAAACATCCCATTTTGCCAGAGGCTGATTAAAGGCGTTCGCATCCTTGAACATGCTGTTCAGACTGCGGGCCCCGGGAAATTTCCAGTTCTCAAGAGGCTGGTTAAACATTCCGGTTCCGGCAAACATTCCGTCCAGAGATTTTGCGGATAAAGGCTGCCAGCTTCCCAGCGGCTGATTAAAGACCTTTGCCCCGTCAAACATGCGATCGATGTTTTCAACATGGGAAATATCCCATTTGTCCAAAGGCTGGTTAAAGCTTTCCGTTCTCGCAAACATGCCGCTGGCATCAATGAGTTTTGCAATGTTCCAGGACTCCAGAGGCTGATTGAAGGAAGCGGCATCCGCAAACATTTCTTTCATGCTGATCACTTCGGAAACATCCCAGGAATAAAGAGGCTGATTAAAGGATTTGGCTCCCCGAAACATGCCCTCCATGCTCCTGATCTTCGAGGTGTTCCAGCGATCCAGGGGCTGATTGAAGCTTTCGGCTCCGCTGAACATTCTGGAGAGTCCCCGGAAACTTGAGATATCCCAGTCATTAAGCGGCTGATTGAAGCTTCTGGCGCCGGCAAACATCCCGGCCGCATACCGGACATGCGCCACATTCCAGCCGCTGATATCCTGATTGAAGCTGACTGCCCGGGCAAACATCTCACGCATGTCTGTTATGCGGGAAACATCCCAGGTTCCCAGAGGCTGGTTAAAGGATTCCGCCCCTTTGAAGAGTTTTTCCGCCGCGCGAAGCTTTAAAAGCTTCCAGGAACCCAGAGGCTGATTAAAGGATTTGGCATCCTCGAACATGGATGTCATGTCCGACACATTGGAAACATCCCAGGAATCCAGGGGCTGATTAAACGAAGATGCCCCGAGAAACATTCTTTTCATTGACTGGACGCGGGAGGTATTCCATTTGTCCAGAGGCTGATTAAACGAAGCCGCCTTGAAAAAAACGGAACGCATGTCCTGAACTGCGGCAGTGTTCCAGCTGTTCAGAGGCTGATTGAAGGATGCCGCCTTGTAAAACATCTGCCTGATGCTTATGGCTCCCGAGGTATCCCAGCCGGCAACCGGCCCGTTGAATTTCGGAGCATCCCGGAACATTCTGGAAAAATCCCGCACCGAAGCGGGAATCTCGAGATTTGCGGACTCCAGTTCCCTGAAATCAGAAAAGGCGCAGGCCAGAGACGTTACCTGCGGCGTGAAGATCACCCGGAACGGAATGTTCCTGAGCGGGGTGCGGCTGTTTGCTCTCCAGAAAGGATTTTTGTAAAGTCTCCTTTTCTCGTAGTCGTCATCCGGTCTCCCGCTGGCGACAGAGTCGGAATAGGACTCATCGTTTTCCTCGATGTCCAGAGACAGTATCCGGCCATGACGGCATTCTGAGAATTCATAATTGACAGTCAGCGATTCCAGATTTCCGGTGATAATTCGGGAAATGAGGTCATCGGTAATATCGTCCGGAGAATTCAGCACCGGATTTCTGAGGGCGTGTTCCAGGAGGCTGCGGTTTTCTTCTTCCCTGGCCTCGTGATAAGCGGAAAAAGCCAGGATGCCTGCAGAAACCGCCGCCAAAACAGCCAAAGCCGCAAGAACGGGACGCCATGGCTTCCGGGCGGGCATCGCAGGAGTTCCGTCCGTCGGAGTCCCGCAAAACCGGCAGAAATTTGAATCAGCGGCAATTTCTCTGCCGCATTTACGACAATGCACAAGCGATCCTTAATACTAACAGTTGTTAATTTTTGTTATGTCAGGCACGATATGTCGCCCTAGGAACGCGCTGACAAACCTTTTACGAAAACTTTTGCCTTCCCTGCGTTTTCTCAGGCTGTTTAGCGTTCCGATCCTGCCTTCACCCCCGGGCTTTCAGGATCTCGAGAGCCCGTTCCTTCACCTTGAGATAATCGATCTTGCCGGTGCCGTTAAGAGGAATGGTTTCTCCGGTTTCAATGTACTTGGGCACTGCCAGCTCGGAGATCCCTTCGCTTCTGAAGCGTTCCCGGATTTCAGCCTTGCCGGCGTTTTCTCCGGCGGTGAGGAGCATAAGCTGCTCGCCCTTCCGGTCATCCGGAACCGCCACCACGGCCAGCGGGGTTTCCGGATACAGCCGGGCCAGCACGGCCTCCACCTGAGTCAGGGAAATCATTTCGCCGGCCACCTTGGCAAAGCGCTTGGCCCGGCCCTTGATGTGGATAAAGCCCTTTTCGTCGATTTCGGCGATATCCCCGGTGTCGTACCAGCTGGAGCGGGGCGCATCGATGATGCCCGGAGTGTCGGCTCTCAGGTAGCCCATCATGACGTTATCCCCCTGCACCCAGAGCCGGCCGCCGGAAGTAATGCCCGGCACCTCCTCGAGACGGGTTTTGATGCCCGGAAGAGGACGTCCGGCGGTGTTCCGGCGGTAGAACATATTGGTGTTAACCGAAATCACCGGAGCGGTTTCCGTGGCGCCGTAGCCCTCCAGGATCCGGATGCCGAACTTGTCGTTCCACAGGGTGACGGTGTCCTCCTTGAGCTTTTCGCCGCCGGATACCGCAAACCTTACGGAGTACATGTCGTAGGGGTGGGCGTGCTCGGCATAGCCCTTAAGGAAGGTATCGGTGCCGAAGATGGCCGTGGAGTTGGTCTCGTACACCAGAAGCGGCACGTTCTTGTAGTGCAGCGGGGACGGGTACATGAACACCTTCATGCCGCTGAGGAGGGGCAGCATGGTGCCGGCGGTGAGACCGAAGGAATGGAACATGGGCATGGAATTGAACACCGAGTCCAGCATGCCGAAGGGCAGCACGGCCTGAAGCTGCACGATATTGGTTTCAATATTGCGATGGCTCAGCACCACGCCCTTGGGGAGACCTTCAGAACCGGAGGTGAAGAGCACCACGGCGGGAGTATCGGATTTTTCCTTGCCGCCGGCGAGCCGGAAGTAGGAGGTGAACGGCCGGATAAGATCCAGCATGGCGGCAAGCTTGGTGCCAATGCCGATCTCCGGAGCCAGATCCTCCAGATACTTCACGGTGACGGAGTGATCCCGGAGCGCCTGATCCAGAGCCTGGAAGCCGGCGTTAATGAAGGTTCTTGAGGTATACACCGTTCTCAGAGGCACCGTATCGCAGCAGGCCACGAGGTTTTTGGCGCCCACGGAGAAGTTCAGCATGCAGGGGAGCTTATTCGCGGCATGGAGAGCCATGAACACCACCACCGAGGCGGCGGAGTTGGGCAGGAGGAGACCTACGGACTTTTCGGGTTCGTGAGCCTGGAAATAACGGCCCAGGGTCATGGCCCGGATAAAGAGTCCGGCATTGGTAATGGGCTTCCGGTTGTGATCCTCCAGAATGACCTTGCGGAGACCGGCGGTCTTCATGGCATCGATAAAGGAGGCGAATATGGTATTGCCGGTGATGACGCTGGCCTTCACCTTCATTTCCGCCATGAGATCGTACATGATGTCCGCGGCCTTTTCCTTGCGGGCGCGGCCCTTGTACTCATCGGGAATGCTGAACTCGTACGGCTCCATGACGTTCACCACGATGCGGGAACGGGGCCGCCTATGGAATCTCTGGCCGAAGCGGGAGAAGATGGAGTACTGGCTGCCGTCGATAATGACGGGGAGCATCAGGGCATGTCCCTTGTCAGCCACCACGGCGCTTCCGGAGTAGATCTTCATCAGGGTGCCGGTGGTGGTAATGCGTCCCTCCGGGAAGATCACCGGCATATGGCCGTTATCAATTTCCCGGATCATGCTGCGGAGAGCCATGGGGCTCTGGGGATTGATGGTGTAGTAGCGGGGCGCCAGAGCCAGAAACAGCCGGAGGTACCATCTGGAGGCCATGCGGGTATCTACGGCATAGGAGAGATTGTCGTGGAGATAGGCCCAGAGGAGCATGCCGTCCAGGAAGGAGGTATGGTTGGCAATGACCACGCATCTTTTGCCCTTAACCGCTTCAAAGTTTTCCAGTCCCTGACATTTGGCGTGATAGACCACGGCGAGGAATTTCCGGGCCAGGGATCTCACAATGGGGATGGGGAGAATGGCCACGGTGATAAGAGAACCCAGGATGCAGACGCCGGCGGTGATGACGGCCATGAGCACCATGCCGTTCTGCGCTCCGGCGACAAAGGTGCAGAGCATGCCGGTGAGGGAGGCAATAACGGTGAAGATGGCGGCGGTAATGTTATTGGCCGACATGATGCGGGAACGGTTTTCATCAGGGGAAACCTCCTGGAGACAGGCGGTAACCGGCACGATGAACATGGCGGCAAAGAAGGTGATGAGGAAGATGCAGCCAACAAGGTGCAGTCCCTCCAGGGTGCCGACATAACCGGTAATCAGAGCCATGCCGTTATCGAAGTTAGCGGCATCTGCCACCGGAGCCGGAAGCGGCGCATGCATCCAGAGCAGGAAGGCGAAGTCGGTCATAAGGAGGGCTTCGATTACTGCGGAGAGCGGCAGAAAAGCGTTCAGGGGCTCTTTCTTATAGACCCGGGAGGCTGCGATGGCGCCGGCGCCGATGCCCAGACAGAAGGGGCCCAGAAACAGCGGATTCAGGATCTCCTGACCGATGCCGCTCTCATAGACGTTTTTGGCGATCTGGGAGAGCTGCACCATGAAGGTAACTGTAATGCACCAGGCTCCGGCCAGTCCGATAAGGGAAAGGAACACCGGACGGGAGTACTTCACGTATTTCAGATTGGCGAAGGCAGAGCGGATAAAGAAGAGATCTACCCGGCTTTCCGGATCTGCCGGCTTTTGGGAAGGCATCCGGGAGGCGAAGAAGAAGCCCAGGGAAGACAGCAAAAGCAGGATCAGCGGGAAGTAAGGATTAATGGTGGCTCCGGCCACGATGCCGGCAATAGTTCCGGCAAATTTGAAAATGTAGGATCCGGACTCCAGGGCGGAATTGGCCTGAATAAGCTGGCCCTTGCCGGTAATGAAGGGGATGATGCTGAGCCGCACCGGGGTAAAGAACGCCGCTTCCAGACCGGCGAAGAACATGCCGGCCAGCATGCCGACCTCAGATTTCAGGAGATAGGAGGCGGAAATCAGAATGGCAATGCCGATTTCAAATAACTTGATGCATTTAAGGAGCCGGGCCTTGTCGTACTTGTCCGAGACCTCACCGGCCATGGTGGAAAAAAGAAAAACCGGAATCATAAAGAGTCCGGTTGCCAGAAACACCATATTCTGAGAATGAGTATCGGAACTGCTCAGAAGAGCGCTGGTGACAAAGGCCAGAAATCCGGCCTGAATAAAGCTGTCGTTGAAGGCTCCCAGTATTTTTACTGAGAAGAAGGACAGGAAGTTTCCGTTTTTTGACAGCGGAGTTGGATTTTCCATAAAGAGCATCCCTTGAAATAAGGTTAAACAATCCCCTGAATTCATTTCCTGCCGCAAGAATCTGTCCGGACAGGATCGGACTCTGCTTCGGCGTCCCCCGAGTCAGCATCCGGTTTTATGAAAACATTAACAAATTGCTAGCATATTACTAACAAATGTTAACAATTATCCCATTTTTCCAAAACAGTGTGAACTATATCACATTTTAACAGGCAAAAACACCCTCTGAAAAAGCGTTTTCCGGGCGAGACGGCGGCCGTTGCGCCATTAGTCCAGAAACATTTTACGCCGGCGTTGCTGCTATTAAAAGCGGGGACAGGCGGAGAAAAGGAGACGGGACAGGAATTTCCAGATGGTCGCAAGGGGGCGGAAGCGGGAAGGGGGAAAAGCGACAGCGTAAGCCAGGACAAGAACAACCGGAAATAACTCGCCGACAACAACAATTCCGTGCCGTTCGGGAACAGACAATGTCAGCCTCGGTACTGGAAACGGAAAACAGAGAAAGACGATGGGGAAGATCCGCAAGTGAAATGACAACAAGAAGTTTGCCCCTCGGAAATAAGAACCGAATGCCTGATTTAGGGATCAGTTCACAGCCGGATACCTGTAAGACGGTCTTCTTAGCTGTCAGTGAAGCAATAACAGCATCAGGGGAGAAGGAGAGGAGAATTGCACGAAATTATGAGTACTCCTCCATCGGAATACCAAGTTTAGCGACATCAAAAAAGAACGTCTTCCGGTATTTCAAGAGATCAATGCCGGAAATACCAGTCCGAAAGCAAACTCCCCTCGTTTCAGCACTGGCATAGCCAAGTATTTCGATGGTTTATGCTACTCAGGCTTATTTGAAAAAAGGGACAGCAGGAGCAGAGAAAAGCGGAATTTTGCGGTGCTCTGTGGCAGTATTCTCCAGTAAATACACCACTTTTTTACACCACATTACTAATGCCGGGTTGGACTCAGAAAAATGGTAACCACTTTGCGGCTGGGGGCAGCCCTCCGTCAGGATGCGAACCGCTGAATGTTTCAATACCGTAAAGGGTCTCCCCC
>DFFT01000153.1 GCA_002372325.1 Succinivibrionaceae bacterium UBA3769
TTGTGTAGTAGGATTTTACATAATTATCAAAGTAGGGGTCTCAGGACAAAAGTATCGGGATATAAAGGCAAAAGGATTTTCAGAGGCTTATTTAAGTCATCCACAGGCAAAGTTTTAAATGCTGATATAAACGGTGCTTTAAATATAGTCAGAAAATACTTAGCCAAGTTAAAAGTAGCTGATGAGTCCTTTGTAAAAGGGATAATCAGTAGAGGTCTATTCGCTAGACCGCATATAATAACTTTCTAGCTGTTTTATGGAGAGTTATTCCCTATGGAATGTTTTAGATCAACTACAGAATGGAACAGAGCGAAAAAGTAAAAATCAACAGAAATGCGATGTATTGCATTTTTCCGGAGCGGGTAAAGTTCTCACATGGGGATCTATCGAAAAATGCAATCTGCCCCGGTTTCTGAAAGGCTAATTTTTATAGGCATTCCTGAAAACAGGGCCTTTCCCCGAAAACATCAAGAGGCGCGATTTAACCTGGCCGGAATATTTAACCTGACATAGTTCGTATCCTTCCCGCGAGAGTTTTTTCTGAAAATACGTCCCTCTGAAATTTTCATCAGCTGCCGGAGGTCAAGCCTCCTCATCAGACTGCCGGAAAACTCCCGGTTTCCCGGACAGCGACCTTGCCGGCTCATTTTTGGCGGGGAAGCTCTTTCAAAATAATCTCAAGGCGTAAAATTATCTGTGTTTGGAATATATTTTGTGACCCGTTACCTTGTTTTCAGAAGTTTATGACCGAGATTCTTTACAGCTAAAAGGTAATGGGATAAGTTTTCAGGAACGGCCGAAGTCATGCTTCCGGTAACAGCCGGACTGCATGCTGGCCTGCGCGCGACTTTTTGCCGTTTTCTCAGACTTGCTTTTAACAGGGATTTTTATGGCTGATATCAAATACGAGATTAAAGAGCACATCGGGGTGCTTTCTGAAAACAAGAAGGGCTGGCGCAAGGAGGTAAATCTTATCTCCTGGAATGACGCCGCTCCCAAGTATGACATCCGGGACTGGGCTCCGGAGCATGAAAAGATGGGCAAGGGCGTTACTCTGACCGCAGAGGAGGTAACGGCTCTTAAGGAAGTTTTGGCCAAAATTGCCGGCTGATTTTCCGGCCTGTCATCCCGGCAGGACTGTTTCAAGGGGACTCTGTTTCAGGAGTTCCCGGGAAAAGCCGGTTCTGTCCTGCCGGAGATCCTGAGTTTTTATGGACTTATGGATATCTATTGCCGGCGCCTTCTTAATGATCCATTCTGATCTGCCGGTTTATGGGGGAGTGTTTATGGCATGCATCATCGAAAGCGAAGAGGATCTGGCAAGTGAACTGGCTTCCCGGCGCATCTCAGCCTTCACTGATGTGACACGCGGCGCTTCCAATTTATTGTTCTATGGCCCTCTTGCTGCGGCGGCTATATTGCTGCTGATTCACCTGGCGATTTTTTCAACGATTTACTCTGTTCAGCTTTCCAGATTTACCGGAAATTATGCGGAAACCGAGGCCACGGTGGCGGATTACTCCTCCCATGAAAAGAAACGCCGGCATCATAAGAAGCACGGCCGCACCACTACGACGAATGAGACGTACTATTCTATCCGGGCTGTTGCAGATGACGGCACTGAGTTCACTTATAACGGACAAACTGATTACGGCCGCAAGGGGGACAAACTCAGAATCAAATATTCCAAGAGCAATCCCCGGAATTACTACGTGCCGGCGGAGCTTTTTCATATGCCAGCTGACAGGTTCATCGGGCTCATTATGCTGGTTTTATCCGGTCTGGCCTTTTATGGAACGTATCTGGCGCGCAAATGGAACCGGAAATGTCAGCTGGCGGAAGAAAGAGATCTTTATCTTCCCGTGCGGGAAACCTCCCGTTATGAGGTCAGAACCGTGCATACCAGAAGTAAACGCCACGGACGTTCCCATAGTCAGACCCATAAGGAATATGCTCCCATTTACCGCTATCCCATGCCTCAGGGCCAGGATCTTCTTTTTCAGGGAGTATGGTCGCGTAAAAAGCCTGAAGGAGAACCGGCGAATGATTATACAAGTTTCAGAGTTTATATGATTGATCCCGAGAATCCCAATAACAACAAGTACTTCATCAAAGAATTACCTCGTTAAGCGTGAGGGGATCCGGGGGGACGAGGATCTCTGGCTATGAGGCTCTCTGGTGTCTGACGGCCTTAATGGTTTCAGCTGATGTGCCGTCTTGCCTGAGATGGCGGGAGACCGGCTAAAGATCGGAGGAAGGCGTCCCGGAATCTGAACCGGGAAAGCTCCGGGAAAAGCCGGTTTTTAAGGGGGTGTGTTTATGGCATACAGCATGAGAGGCGAAGAGAAACTGGCCAGGGAACTGGCTTCCCGGAGAATATCCCGCTTCACTGAGGTTTCAGACGTTCCTTCCTATCTCTGGTGCGTTATTCTTCTTGCTGCCGGGGCGTTTTTTTTTGCTGATTCATGTGGCAGCTTTTTCAGAAATTTATGCTGTTCAGCTTTCCAGATTTACCGGAGATTACGCCGAAACCGAGGCCACGGTGGTGGAACACTCATCCAGGGAAGAGCAATATCGGGATCGTAAAAAGCACATGAATGTGACGTATTCTCACTATTCTGTCAAGGCTGTCGGAGATGACGGCACGGAATTCAATTTTAGCGGAAATACCAATTACGGCGGCAAGGGCAGCAAACTCAGAATTAAATATTCGAAGAGCAATCCCGAGAATTACTATGTTGCCACGAATCTTTTCCATATGCCATCTGGCAGGTCTTTTGGATTGGTAATTCTGGTCTTTGCCGTTCTGGCCTTTGCGGGAGCGTATGCAGTGTTCAGATGTAACCGGAAATGCCTGATGGCTTTGGCAATTGGGCCTTATCTTCCCGTGCTGGAAACCTCCCATTGCGAGAAAAGAACCGTGCAAACCAGTACGTACTCCCGCAGGCACTCGCATAATCGTTCCCATAGCGGTCCCCATAAGGAATACGCCCCCATTTTCCGGTATGCCATGCCTGACGGCACGGATCTTCTTTTTCAGGGAAAGTGGAGCTGCGAGTGGCCGGATGGAGAAGCTGCGAATGAGGATAAAGAATTCCGGGTTTACATGATGGATCCTGAGGATCCCGATAACAATGAGTACTGCATCAAAGAAATCCCCCGTAAGGTCAGAGCGGATCCGGGGGTATGAGGATCTGGCGGGTATAAGGATCTGGCAGGTATGAGGATCCAGGGGCTTGTTTTTTGACTCTGAACAGTTTCATCTGGGCCGGAAGTTGCATTTGCCAGTTTTTAATAAGCTGTCCTGTAATGCCGGTTTTTAAGTTTTAGGGAAATGGTTATGATATTCAGCTTTGGCAGCAACCGCCGACGGCAAAAACGGCGGCGGGGGGATAGGATAAACACCATCAGAAGCGAAGAGGAACTGGCAAGGGAACTGGATTCCCGGTGCGTCTCTCCCTTCACTGATGTGAATGAAGGACACACTTCATTCTGGGAACTTTGTACCGGCTTGGATTGGCTTATTTTGTTCGTTCTGCCAGGGCTGTTTTTATTTTTCCATATTTTCTTTTTCTGGGATATTTACGCTGTTCAGCTTTCCAGAATTACCGGAAATTATGCCGAAACCGAGGCCACGGTGGTATCATCGTCATCCCGCGCGGTAAAACACACATGTGATACTGGCAAACACAATTGCAGTGAGAGTGTATCGATTGTGCATTCTGTTAACGCAGTTGCAGATGACGGCACGAGTTTCCATTTTTCAGGAGAGTGGATAGATCACGGCAAGGGCTCCAGGATAAGGGTTAAATATTCGAAGAGCAATCCCGTTTTTTCCTACGTTGATGCTGGTTTTTGGCCTATGTTAGGAGACAGGTATCCAGGATTGTGGGTGCTGATCCCCTTTGCTCTTTTTGCCGGACTGGCCTCATTTGTAATGTATCGGTGGTTCATATCTAACCGGAAATGCAAGAAGGCTGCGGCAAGAGGTCTTTATCTTCCCGTGCGGGAAATCGACAATTATGAGGAAAAGACAGAGCGTGAACATAACGAATATGCTCCTGTTTACCAGTATGCCATGCCTGACGGCACGGAGCTTCTTTTTCAGGGAATGTGGTCGCGAACTAAGCCCAGGGGAGCGGTGGCGAATGATCATGCAGACTTCAGAGTTTACATGCTGGATCCCGAGGATCCCGAAAATAATGAGTACTTCATCGAAAAAATCCCCCGTCAGGTTAAGACATGCCGCATCAAGAGCGAAGAGGAACTGGCAAGGACACTGGCTTCCCGGGGCGTCTCTGCCTTCACTGAAGTGAGAAACAGCCATATTTCAGTTCGCTTCCCTTATTTTCACCTTTTCCTGGCGGCGTTTTTTTTAATTCTCTATATTTTAATTGACAGTCCAAAAGCGGCGTTTCTGCTGCTATTATTTGCAGCTGTAGTCATGATGGCCTTTTTGGAGTTCAGCAAGAACCGGGACTGTCTCAGATGGAACCGGAAGTGTCAGACGGTTGTGGCAAGAGGTCTTTATCTTCCCGTGCTGGCAACCTACAGTTATGAGGAAAGCATAACGCGCCGTGATGTTTATGACGGCTGTGATTATGACCGTGTCCGGTATGCTCCTGTTTTTCGGTATGCCATGCCTGATGGCACGGAGCTTCGTTTTCAGGGACTGTGGTCGCGAAATAAGCCTAAGGGAGAGCTGGCGAATCACCATACAGAGTTCCGGGTTTATATGATGGATCCCGAGGATTTCAATGACAATAGGTATTTTATCAAAGAAATACCCCGCCAGAGCAAAGCGGATTCGGTGGTATGAGGATTCGGAGTGTGATGATTCAGGGGATGATGGTCTGAAGGATTTCTGCAGATTCTCCGTCTTTCCTGCGGCGGAGGGAGACCGGCTGAAGATGGAGGCAGTCATCCCGGCATCTGCATCGGGAAAGCTCCGATAAAAGCCATATTACGGATCCGGTTCTTAACAGTACAAATGCCGGCTCTTTCATAGCCATCATGAATGCCGGTTTTCAGAGGAGAAGCGTTATGACATACCGTATCAGCAGCGAAGAGGAACTGGCAAGGGAACTGGCCTCCCGGGGCGTCTCTCCCTTCACCGATGTGACTTACTGCGACACTTCCGCTTCCTTATCCTGGTTCCTGCTTTTTCTGGGATCAGTGCTTTTCATTGTCCATGTCTGGGTGTTTTTTGATGTTTATGCTGTTCAGTTCTCCAGAGTTACCGGAAATTATGCCGAAACCGAGGCCACGGTGACGGATCAGTCATCCCGCACAGTTAAACACAAATGGCATAATCACAGCCACCATGGACACCATAGACGTACCACTACGACTACAGAGACCCGCTATTCCGTCCATGCTGTTTCAGATGACGGCACGGAATTCAATTTCAGCGGAAGCGTAAGTTACGGCGGTGATGGCTCCAGTCTCAAGGTTAAATATTCCAAGGCTAATCCCCAGCTTGCTTACGTTGATATGGATCTTGTGACGATGCTTTTTGATAGGTTTCCCGGGGTGTTTGTGCTGTTCATCAGTGTTCTGGTGTTTTGGGAAGCCCGGGCAGCGTACAGATCGGGCCGGAAATGCCAGGATGTTCTGGACAGAGATCTTTATCTTCCGGTGCGGGAAAGCTCCCGTTATGAGATGAAAACAAAAAGAACCAAAAAGCGTACCTATAAGGAATACGCTCCTCTTTACCGGTATGCCATGGCTGACGGCGCGGATCTGTTTTTTCAGGGGAAGTGGTCGGGAAAAAAGCCTGAAGGAGAACCGGCAAATGATAGTAAAGACTTCAGAGTTTACCTGATGGATCCCGAGAATCCCAAAAACAACAAGTACTTTATCAGGGAAATCCCCCATCAGTTTGAGGGCCTGGAGGAGTTCAGCTGAGGGTGGTTTTTCAGGTGATGGCTTTTTCCGGAGATGGCGGGAGGCAGTATGATTGACTGGCATCCTGCAGCCCGGAATAAAACCTGAAAAGAACGGGAGAATCACGAGATCCGTAAGAAAGCTGCGAGAGAACCGCAAGAGTCCCCAAGCCACGCCCCAGGCTCTCAGAACATGAACACATATGGAACACATAGGAGAACAAATGAACGCCGCAGAATCCTGCAAATGTCCCGCCTGCTCTGACAATCTGGTATTCAGCATTGCAGAAGGGCTCCTGGTCTGTCCTCACTGCAATGCCTCATATGATATTGAGGGCTATGACAGCACTCGCCGGAATAACGGCGGTTCCCCGCAAAACGCCGCGCCCCGGCCTCAGGACTGGATCTGTCCGGACTGCGGCGGGACTGTTTCCGCTGCCGTGCGGGCATGCACCGAATCCTGTCCCTTCTGCGGCGCCGCCATTACGGGGCCGCGGCCGCAGGGAGACGCCTTGAACCCGGATCTCGTGATTCCCTTTGCCAAGGGGCGGGAGGCTTTTTTCCAGAAGTTCCGGGAGTACTGCGTAAAGCACCCGTTTATTCCGGATGACTTTTCCAAAAGCATTCTTCCTGAAGACATCCGCGGGGCGTATCTCCCTTTCTTTGTTTATGATGCCGAGGTCAGGGGAGAGCTTTCTCTGCACGAATACAGCAGCAAGCAAAGAAACCACAACCACGTCGGGCGCCATCTCGTCGGGGATTACAGCCTGAACCTTAAAGGTTTTCCGGAAGCGCTGGCATCCATGCCTCTCCGGGATCCCACCGGTCAGGATCGGCCCTGGAATCTTTGTCTGGAGCCCTGGGATCTTGCAGAGGCCCGCGCCTTCAGCAGTTCGTGGTGCGCCGGACTCCGGGACAAACTCGGCGATACCTCCGGAACGGAGATCCTTAAAGCCAATAAAGCTCCTGACTATAAGGGCGTTAAACAAAGGATCGTGAACCTGTGCGTAAGACTCCTGACCAGGTGGCGGTGCCATGATGTCGATTCCAATGCTCTTGCCATAACTCCCCGGAGTATCAGAAGCGCTCTTTTTCCGGTCTGGCTGATCCCCGTCCGGTATCATGACAAAACATACCTTTCCGTCATGAATGCCAGCACCGGGAAAACAGCTCTGTATGTGCCCCAGAGCTCCTTCAAAAGCTACTCGGCAGCGCTGGGTTTCGGGATTTTTAATGCCGGGCTTACGATGCTCTCTCACGGCGTCCTGATGTTTTGCTGGCAGGAACCCCGCCATGCGCTTCTGGCCGCTCTGGGCTTTCTGCTTTACGTGCCCATGCTGGCGCTGGTTTATCTCACCTGCCTGAAAACCTACTTCTTTTGCAGCAGTCATTTATTCAGGGGCAATATTTCCCTGTTTCTGACCTCCATGACGGCTCTTGCTGCCGGACTTCTGATGGTATACAGCTTAACTGTCATGTTTGGAGCAGGCAAAGCATCAATGATTCCGGGTTTTGTCGCTTTCGCGGGGTTTGTCGCTTTCGCGGTATTTGCGCTGTCATTTGGGCTCATTCTCGGCGGCGAGAAATTTATAAAGGCCCTCGATGATGAAGGGCTTTTCCAGACTGCGAAGTCCTTCGGCGTCACCCGGGATCCGGACAGACCAAACATGGATAAGAACTATATCGACCTCCATACCAGCAGTGTTGACGGGCAAGCTTGCTATCAGGACTTTTCGGAACCGCTCCCGGATCCTCTGGAGGACTTCACTCCGGAGACGTATTCATGAAGCTTTTTCCGGAGAGCATGCCAGTTTCAGATTTTTCCCGGAAGGTTAATCAGATCTTCCGGACAGATCTGCGGAATCCTGAAAATGGGAAGCTTCGTTAAGCCTTTTGAATGCTTCTGAGAGATGTTCCAGGAACTTTCCGACAATCGGGGTGAATTTCTGATATTTTCGCCAGATGAGATATGACGGGGTGGTAAGCTCCGGATACAGCGGAATCCATGTGAGTCCGTTTTCCGGACTGGTATTCACCAGTCCCTGGTACGATAACATAACGGCGACATGCTCTTTGACAAACACGGAGCCGTTGTAGGCCAGATTGACCGTATCCGTAACCTTAAGCTCATTTGCCCGTTCGCCGCACCAGCCGGATATTTCCTCTGAGAGCCCCTGGGTTGAGACAATGACGTTATACGGCAGCAGATCCGCGATGGTGATTTTATTAAGGGCGGCCAGAGGATGATCGCGCCGCGCTACGATGCCCCACCTGTCGTCAGCCGGATAACGCAGGCGGTCGTATTTCACGGTATCAGGAAGGCCGGAAATAATCACAAAATCCAGAAGCCCCTGATCCATTTTCTCTGTTACCTGTTCGGTCAAGCCGCTTATGAGATGACAGCGCAGCCTGGGATACTTCCGGCGGAATGCGAAAAGCTCCCGGGCGAAGATATCCATATGACAGGATTCCGGTGCTCCCACATGGACATCCCCGCCGATAATATCTTCCAGGTCCTTGAATTCCTGTTTGGTCTTGTCCACGAGGGAAACGATGTCCTCGGCTCTTTTCTGGAGCAGAAGGCCTTCTTCCGTAAGTCTTAAGCCGCTGGCAATTCTCTCAAAAAGCGCGCAGCCGAATTCAGCCTCCAGCTCCTTCATCTGCTTGGAAAGGGCGGACTGAGAGAGAAATACCATCCCGGCAGCCCTGGTAATGTTGCCGGTACGAGCCACCGCAAGAAAATTCCTTAAAAGTTTCAGATCCATATCAGCTGTTTCTCCCTGACTGTTTTCTCTGCCGGTTCACCCTTTAAATACCCCCGGTGTTTCTGTACCTCAGGTATTCCAAAATAGAATAATACTCCATGAATTTTTATCAATTGCTATTATACGATGAGTCTTCTATAGTTAGAAGTACAGGGAGAGCGGGAAAGCGAAGCGGTTCGGAAAAGGACTTGAAGCATCAGGAGTTCTCCGGAAGCTATCCTGACCGCTTACCGGAAATATCAGTCAAATGGCAGACACGGGAGGCCGGCATGAAATCACGTAAATTGCTAAGTTCGGTTTTGGCGGCAGCGTTACTTTGGGGAGGA
>DFFT01000055.1 GCA_002372325.1 Succinivibrionaceae bacterium UBA3769
CTATCATCGATTTCACTTTGATACAGAAGATTAAACTGCTCACAAAATAATATCAGAAAGTTTTCAAGATATAGCTTTGATAATAAACCGGCCTCCCATTTTTCAAAAAGACCGGCTTCACAAACCTTAAAGCCTTCCCCTGTCAGAGAAAGGCATCTTTGTCACTAACGGCACTGCACCTCATAGAAACTTCCGGAGAGTCCCGGCAGCACCAGCTCATTCCCCTGCACCACAGCGCCATTCAGAGACTTGATGGAGCAGGAACCATAGCCAAGCTTGCCCCAGACGCTGTCCTCAACCTTAACCTTGCGCTCCTTGGTGCCGGAATTAAGGGCATAGATAACCTTGTCCTTACCGTAGCTCTTGAAATCGACAAAGAGGCTCGGGTCGCTGAAAAGATGCGTCCTGACACCATGACTTAAAGCCTTATGGGAATCCCGGAGCTTCAGCATGGCGGCCACGTCATTCTTCAGCTTGGCTTCGTCAGCATTGAGCTTGTCCACATGGCCGTCGGTACGGGAGACATGATCATCGCAGCGGTCAACCTTGCCGCAATTATCCGGCTTCATGGCAAAGTCCATGGTCTCATCGCCGGTTTCATCGCCGTAATAAACGGTTATAGGGCCGCTGTAGGCCGCCACAAAGCTCAGAGCCGCTCTGTGAGCGTCATAGTAGGAGGCGGGACGGGAGCCCTCCTTCTCGTAGCGGGCTCTCTGGAGGAGATCACCAAATCTCACCAGGTCATGATTGGACAGGAACATGTTGGGCAGGGAGCCGTCAGTATATCCCTGCATCTTCCGGTAGCCGGCCTGAAGCTCGGTAGCCGGCTGGCCGCAGGCGGATCTGTCAAAAATGTTTTCCCGGGAAGCCAGCACCTTGACAAGCTCGGCCCGGAGCGGGAAATTAAAGGCGCTTACGAGAGCATTGTTCTTAAAGACGGTTCTCTCAATGTCCTTGGGCTGCTCTGACCAGACCTCTCCCACCATGTACCCCAGAGGATGCACCTTTTTGCCGTTCATCTTGTAGGTAACCTGTTTGGAGGTTTTGGCTACCTCGTCGGAAAGCTCCTTCCAGAATTCATTCTTCACCTGATAGGCCTGATCAAGACGCCAGCCGTCGATCTTGGCTTCCCGGATCCAGTAGGAGGCCACCTCCTTCAGGAACGGCATGGAGGCCTCGGTTTCAAAGCAGCGGGCCTGCTTCAGGGACATCTTGTCAATGTTGCCGTACATGTCGATGCAGCGAATGGAAAGCTTAAGCTCGTTGCCCTTGGGGCTTTTAACTGCTACGTTGGCTTTGGCATGACCGAACACCCCGTCCAGAAATACGTACATTCCCATGGCATGAGCCTTGTTCACCAGGGTGATAAGCTCCTCCTTGGTGCCGAATTTGGGGTCAATGCTGAAATAATCAGAGGTGTAGTAGCCGGTGCCGTCCAGCTTGTCATAGGTCCAATCCTGACCGGCCACCGGGATAGAGGTGAATATGGGGGTCAGCCAGATCGCATTGGCGCCGGTGGATTTAATGTAGTCAAGGCTGTCAATAACACCCTTGAGATTGCCGGTGTGGGAGGAAGGGCCCCAGGACTGCAGCGGGCCGGAGGCGCCGCCGTTGCCGTGTCTGAAGCTTTCCACCATTATCTGATACATGCGGATGTCGCACATGGCGCTGTCTCCGCCAAAGCAGCCCTTGTCATTCTTGGCGAGATTGATGTTGTCTCCGGTAAGAGTCACATCCTTTCCGGATGCGGGCCGTACGCAATGCGTCGGTTCATCGGGCTTCTGCCATGCCGCAACATTACTCGGCTTGCTGGATCCGGTGGAAGCGCACCCCGAAACCAGGGCCAGTGCCACGGCCATGCTGATCACGCTGTATTTCATATCAATAACCCCTTCTGCGGTGAATCTTGTTTAGGAACGGCAATTCCTTCTTACGAAATGCCTGAATAGCTTTATTTTAAAAGAAGAGATCCGCTATAAGATGCCCGGTACCGGCTAAAAATGATTTTTGGGAGAAATATCACGGAAAGCCGCAAGATTACAATTCCCGGACTCCGGAGTCTTTGTTCGCCTTATGCCCGGCTTCCGGCACCGGGGAACGGAAGAGTTATTCACAGCCCTGCGGCATCGTGCGCATCATTATCATCTGCGGCCATCCTGCCGCATCTTTCGCAGTGCCCGCAGCCATGACAGACCACTCTGAAGGAACACTTTTCACAGGGAGCAATATACTCCGGCGGCGCCAGATCCTCCGGTGACAGCGGGAGTCCCAGAGGATCCGTAAGCCGGAACACCGTTTTTTTGCCCTGAAAGCTTACTCCGGACTTAAAGGCCTGCTCGGCCCGCAATCGGCCGGAATTAAGGCGATAAAGCCGGCCGTCCTTCTCAAACAAAGAACCGGTGCCGCAAAAAACAAAGGTCACATTGGCCTTCCGGCACTCCGCTCCCAAAGCCCGCACCCATTCCCAGGAGCAGACCCGGGCGTTCTGATAGTTTTCTCCGTCGCAAAGCACCTGATCCAGCTTGCCGGAGGCCAGATAGTCCGCCATGGTGACGGGGCCGATAAGAGGAGCGCACATAACGCCGCGATGCCGGGCGGGAATATCAAGGAGGGCCGGAATGCGTTTATCCGCCATTTTCTGGTTTTCGCAGGAGACGCTAATCATGACGTTTTCCCAGCCGTCCCCCCAGTCTGCGGGAAGAACTTCAGAAATGCGTTCCGGTCTTTTGGTGAGGAGATAAAAGATCACATCCGGGCGGGAGCGGATAATCTGCCAGGCTTCCGGTCGCCAGGTATCGGCTTCCTTCAGAAAAAAATCAGAGGTCAGACAGACCCGGAGGGACTGCCCGGGCTTTACCCGGTAATTGCCCTGCCTGTCCCGGGACAGGGGATAGCGAAAGGACTGATCACCGGTTCTTCTGATTACCGAGCCATCCTGATTTCTGAGGGAGTCAAGGAAAAACATGTAACAGTTACGGCAGCCCTCGCTAACCTTCCTGCAGCCGTGCCAGGGATTCCAGATATCCCGCATCAGCGGTGTCCGACCTTGAGCATAAGTCTGGCGCGCTCTCTCAGACTGAGACCGTCCCGGACAGTCCTGATATGATATTGCATGCCGTTATCATAGTGCGCCATGTCATAGGGATAATGGGGATTGTTCTTAAGACCGTTGTCTTCAATTTTCAGGACTTTGGCCAGAGCCGCCGCCTCGTAGCACCAGAGACCGTGATAGTACCGGCTCATGAGATAAGTGGAAAATTCATGAGCCTCGTGCCCCGGAATCCATTTGTCCACCACAAACTCCTCAAGAGCGTCCATGGCCCGGTAGGCATCATAAAGATTGTCCAGAAGCGGAGCAAAATAGCCGTAGGGATCTTTATCCCAGAATCCGACGGAATCGGAGGCATTGAAGCCGGCAGCGCGGAAGAAAAGATTCAGGAGGCGGTCATCCACTCTTTCCCGGTGCGCCACGTCATAAAGCTTTTCGATAACAGCATTGTCTTTGGCCAGAAGAAGTCCCATGGCGGTAAGTCTTAACAGGGAGAAATAACCGAAATACAGCACCGTGGAGCTCTGATGCTTTTCCGACTTCTGAGCATAGATTTCCAGATCCGAAAAGCGGGTGGCCCGGAAGGCATTTACAGCGTCGCAGTAATCGTTAAAGATCTCCGCGCAGGAGAGTCCCAGAGAATACTCGCTGTTCAGCAGGATCTTGTAAAGACAGTAATTGTCCGCCCGAAGCGCCCGGATCTTGATTTCCGGCCGCACGTCAGATGAGGATTCGCCCTTTTCAGCGCTTGCGATGGAGGCATTGTTTTCGGATATGCGCTGCCTGTTGAAGCGCACCAGATGTTCCAGATATTCTCTTCTGGACAGTCCGGGATCCCTGATCTTTGTGACATCGGAATTTTCTCCTAAAAATCCTCTGCTTAAATGACTATGCAAATCCCTCATGAATAAAACATCTCCCGAATTCAGCCTCTGATTAAGCTCCGCATGCTCTCAAAAAAACTGTTCCACAATCATCCACCGGACACTTCTCCCCACGGCTGGTATTCATAAAGTATAAACGCAAAAAGGCCGCGACTGAGCACCTCCTGCTAAAATTGCCGGGACAGACACATAAAACCGGAAACATCACATCATAAATCTGTAATCACCGGCATCTGATTTCTCTCCGGACTCCCGGACATCACTAAGCAGCCCCTGTCTGAACCAAAATCATCTGTCCCTCATGAAACTTGCGGAAACTTAAATCCAAATTTTCCGATCCTTTGTTTTCAAGGGTTTGAGCAATTTTCCGGCTTCCTTATGGCAGCAAAAAACGCCCCTTGTGAAACTTACGGAAACTTAAACTCAAATTCCCCGATCTTTTGTTTTCAAGGGGTTGCGTGATTTTCCGGCTTCCTTATGGCAGCAAAAAATGCCCCTTGTGAAACTTAAACTCAATTCTAACCACTGCGGACAACAAATTCTGTTCACCCTGAAACTTGCGGAAACTTAAACTCAAATTCCCCGATCCTTTGTTTTCAAGGGTTTGAACGATTTTCCGGCTTCATGCGGACAGGAAACAGCTCCCTCATGAAACTTACGGAAGCGGAAACTTAACCCAAAATTCTCAGATCCTTTATTTTCAAGGCTTTAAGAGCTCTGCCGGCTTCCTTATGACGGCAAAAACCGCACCCTGTGAAACTTACGGAAACTTAAATCCAAATGCCCCGATCCTTTGTTTTCAAGGGTTTGAACGGTTTTTCGGCTTCCTTGCGGCACCAAAAATCGTCCCTTGTAAAACTTAAACTCATCCCGGTGCCTGTCCGACATCTCCAGTTAAAATTTCCGTGAGCCCCGGTTAAACAAAAAACCCCCGGCAAACTGTGAATTCCGGGGGCCTCAGATTATTCCCACTCAATGGTTGCAGGCGGCTTTCCGGATACATCGTAAACCACGCGGCTGATGCCGGCGATTTCGTTGATTATGCGGTTGGAAACCCGGCCCAGAAGCTCATAGGGAAGCTCAGACCATTTGGCGGTCATGAAATCAATGGTTTCCACAGATCTCAAAGCCACCACATAGTCATACCTGCGGCCGTCCCCCATCACACCCACGGACTTCACCGGCAGGAACACGGCAAAGGCCTGAGAAACCTTGCTGTACCAACCGGCCTTTCTGAGCTCCTCGATAAAGATAGCATCTGCCTGTCTCAGAAGATCGCAGTATTCCTTCCGGATCTCCCCCAGCACTCTTACGCCCAGGCCCGGTCCAGGAAAGGGATGACGGTAAACCATTTCCTCGGGAAGACCCAGAGCCACGCCAATGCGGCGCACCTCATCCTTGAAGAGTTCTCTCAGGGGCTCCACCAGCTCGAACTTAATATCAGGAGGGAGACCGCCCACGTTATGATGGGACTTGATGACATGGGCCTTGCCGGTTTTTGCGGCAGCTGATTCGATCACATCCGGATAGATGGTGCCCTGAGCCAGGAACTTCACATCGGAAAGCTTCCGGGCTTCATCGGCAAAGACATCGATAAACACCCGGCCGATGGTCTTGCGCTTGACCTCCGGATCGCTCTGGCCGGCAAGAGCCTCCAGGAAACGCTGTTCGGCATCAACGTAAATGATGTTGAGTCCGAAGCGATCTCCGAACATTTCCTTCACCTGAGCGCCTTCGTTTAAGCGGAGGAGGCCGTTATCCACAAACACGCAGGTCAGCTGATCGCCGATAGCCTTGTGCAGCAAAAGCGCGGTTACCGAAGAATCCACCCCGCCGGAAAGACCGAGAATCACCTTTTCGCTGCCCACAGTCTCGCGGATCTTCCGCACCGCATCCTCGATAATGGCATCCGGCTTCCAGAGGCCGGTGAGACCGCAGATGCCCTTCACAAAATTAGTCAGGATCTCGCGGCCCTTTCTGGTATGGGTAACCTCGGGATGGAACTGCACGCCGTAGAAGCGGCGGCTGTTATCCACAATAGCGGCATAGGGGCAGGTTTCAGTATGAGCGGATACCTGGAAGCCCTCCGGAAGAACGCTGACCCGATCCCCATGGCTCATCCAGACCTCAAGCTGCCTTACGCCGTCTGTTTCCTGATCGGAAAGGCCGGCAAAAAGCGGGTTATCCGCCGGATCCAGATCCACAAGAGCATAACCGAACTCTCTCTTATCGGAGGATTCCACCTTGCCCCCAAGCTGCTCGGCCATGGTCTGAAGACCGTAGCAGATGCCCAGAACGGGAACTCCGGCCCGGAATACATATTCCGGAGCCCGGGGGGAACCGGCTGCGGTCACGGATTCCGCACCGCCGGAAAGGATGATGCCGTTCGGAGCAAAGGCCTTGATCTGCTCCTCGGAGGAATCCCAGGGCCAGAGCTCGCAGTAAACCCCGATCTCCCGCACCCGGCGGGCGATAAGCTGAGTCACCTGAGAGCCGAAGTCCAGGATAAGGATCTTTTCATTATGAATATTCTGGTCTGACATGAAGAATGTTTCCTAAGCTGGAAGGGATCGGAGGCCGACCCCTGATAATGAACGGGAGATAAACGGAGGGCGGCGTTATCCGGAGCCTCCGGAATCAGCTTTCTGAACTCTACACTCTGTAGTTGGGAGCTTCCTTGGTGATGGTTACATCATGAACATGGGATTCCTTGATGCCGGCTCCGGTAATGCGAACAAACTGAGCCTTGGTGCGAAGATCATCGATAGTGGCGCAGCCGGTAAGTCCCATGGCGGAACGGAGACCGCCCATCTGCTGATGAATAATGCTCTTCAGGAAGCCCTTGTAGGGAACCCGGCCCTCAATGCCTTCCGGAACCAGCTTCTCAGCAGCGTTGTCAGACTGGAAATAACGATCGGCGGATCCCTTGGACATGGCAGCCAAAGAGCCCATGCCGCGATAGGACTTGAAGGAACGGCCCTGGAAGAGCTCGATCTCACCCGGAGCCTCTTCGGTGCCGGCCAGCATGGAGCCCACCATCACCAGATTAGCGCCGGCGGCCAATGCCTTGGCAATGTCTCCGGAATACCTGATGCCGCCGTCGGCAATCACCTTGATGTCGGATCCGGCCAGAGCGCTGACTGCATTGTCAATGGCGGTAATCTGAGGCACTCCGCAGCCGGTTACAATGCGGGTGGTGCAGATGGAACCGGGGCCGATGCCTACCTTAACGGTGGAGGCGCCGGCTTCGGCCACTGCCAGAGCGCCCTCGGCGGTGGCAACATTTCCGGCCACAATGTCAAGATCCGGATAGTCCCTGCGGGTGGCCTTAATGCGATCCAGCACTCCCTGGGAATGGCCGTGAGAGGAATCAATAAGAAGCACATCCACGCCGGCCTTCACCAGAGCGGCGATTCTTTCGTCATTGGCCGGGCCCACGCCTACGGCAGCGCCGCAGCGGAGACGTCCCATGGCATCGCGGCAGGCATCGGGCTTGCCCTCGGCCTTCTGGAAATCCTTAACGGTGATCATGCCCTTAAGACGGAATTCGTCATCCACCACCAGCACCTTTTCAATGCGGTTCTTCTGCATCAGGGACTGCACCTCCTCCCGGGAGGCGTTTTCCTTTACGGTTACCAGTCTCACCTTCGGGGTCATGACCTCATAGACGCGCATATTAAGGTCGGTGATAAAGCGGACGTCACGGCCGGTGATGATGCCCAGAAGATCGCCCTTGCCGTCCACTACCGGGAATCCGGCAAAGCCGTGCTTGCGGGTCAGCACCAGAATATCGGCAATGGTGGCATCGGGATTAACGGTAACGGGATCCTTGACCATGCCGCTCTCATATCTCTTTACCCGGCGCACCTCTTCGGCCTGCTTTTCAATAGACATGTTCTTGTGAATGAAGCCCAGACCGCCCTCCTGAGCCAGAGCAATGGCCAGAGCAGACTCGGTGACGGTATCCATGGCAGCGGAAACCATGGGGATGTTCAGGGTGATGTTTTTAGTCAGCTGAGTGTGCAGGTCAGCAGTATTGGGAAGAACAACGGAATGGGCCGGAACCAGAAGCACATCGTCAAATGTCAGCGCTTCCTGAGCAATTCTAAGGGTCATGCAAAACCTCTCTCATTAATGATGCAGCAACGCAGAAATCAATGGGTAATTTTGCGTGAATATTATAGGGAGAATTCACCTGCCGGTAAAGAAATATTTAACATTAATCACATTTTGCCCGGAACGCTGCCGGGGAAACGTCCTTTTTCAGACAGTTTGCCCCGGAAAAAAATGGGCTTAAAGAGGCCGGATTCGGTGATCTCAGCAAAAGCTGCCGAATTTCACAAAAAAATCGAAATTTAGTGCACAAATGCTAAAAACATGTTACAATTGTAAAAATTTTGTTAAGCATCTCCGTTCCACAAGCCCTTTAGGAATTCTTTCATGAGCGCCACACTTGCAAATCAGCTGAATTTTTTAAATGCCGAAGAACAACTACGGAAAGCATCCATCAACGATGATTCCTATGACGCCCGTTCTGATGATGCGGTTTTCTTCAAGAACGATGTGAAGTACATTGACGACATTACTGCTCCCCACGCCAAAGAGATTACTCAGAAGGAGCTCCCTCTTGACAGTTTTCTGAACCGTTTCAGAAAAAATTAGTTTACAGATTCCCAATACCTCCATTTTGTTTTGGTCTTTTGAACTCCTTCGGGAGTTCTTTTTTTTGGCGGCGATCCGCTCCCGGGGTAACAAACCCCCTGAAAATCATATAGAATTGTGTCTGACATTTCATATTCCCGCAGCATTTAACAAGGACGGACCTTAAATGGGTTTTCTAAAATTTCTTGACCAGGCAGGCGCTGTCTGCACCTATATCAGGAACTTCTTCTTCAATATCCTGTTTTTCATTTTTCTGTTCCTGGGGGTCATTTCCTTCTTCTGCTTCCTCGGCATTCTCTCCCTGATGGCGGATAACGGCCGCGCCTCAGCTTCCAATGTTAAGAATCCCAAATCGCCGGTGCTGTCGGTGGTGATAAATTCTCCGGTAATGGATGCGCCCCCGGTGGAATCCGTATCCCACTTCCTGCTTAACGCTCTCAAGAACAACAGCCCGCAGGAGTATTTCTACCTTCAGGATTTCCGGAAGGCGATTAAGAGAGCTGCGGACGACAAGAAAATCAAAGCCGTGGTCATCCGCCTGGGAGATGAAGCATCCCTGCGTCTCGATCAGGCTAAGGTCATGGGCTCCGACCTTAAAAAATTCCAGGAAAAGGGCAAGAAGGTTTATATCTATTCCGAAGCCTATGACCGGAACACCTACGCTCTGGCCTCCTATGTGAAAGACAATGTCTATGCCCATCCTCTGGGGGGGATCTTCCTCATGGGATACCAGCTGAAGTCCCTCTATTTCAAGGAGCTTCTGGATAATGCCATGATCACGGTGTTCACCCCCAAAGCCGGGGCGTATAAAAGCGCCATCGAGCCCTTCAACCAGAATGAAATGAGCCCCCATGTCAAAGCGGAATATCAGGGCATTGCCGACGATCTCTGGGAGCAGTACAAAAAGCTCATCTCCGCAAACCGTCCCGGCGCCGCCATCCAGAATTTTGTATTCGGCAGCCAGAACTATCTGGAAATCATGAAGAAATCCCAGGGGGATTCTGCCATGGCCGCGGCCTCTGGACACCTGGTGGACAAGCTGACAGACTACGATACCTTCATGGAAGACGTGGCCAAGGCCGAGTCCATCTCCCTGAAGACGGACAAGGAAAGCTATCGCCGCAGACTGGAAACCCTGACATTCCGGGACTATCTCAGAATCTCCTCTGACAGCAATTCCCAGAAGAGCAAAAACAAAATCGCCGTTATCTTCGGCTCCGGAGAAATCACCAGTACCTCAGAATACTACTGGGATTTCACCAGCGAAAACCTGGTTCCGCAGATCAACAAGGCCATCGAGGATTCTTCCGTAAAAGCCCTGGTGCTCTATCTTGACACCCCGGGCGGCGACGTGTTTGCCTCCGACCTTATCAGATCCAGAGTGGAAGCCTTCAGAAAATCAGGCCGCAAGGTGGTGATTTACATGAGCGGCATGACAGCCTCCGGCGGCTACATGATCTCCACCGCCTCCGATTACATTGTGGCAGAACCCACCGCCATCACCGGTTCCATCGGCGTGTTTGCCATGGCCGGGAACTTCAGCAAGCTGGCGAATTTTGCCGGAGTGCATGTGGACGGCGCCGGCAGCGAGGGATCTCAGAGTCTTTCCGTTCTGGAGCCCTTCCCGGAAACCTACAAGGCCATGGCGCAGCTGGAAATTGACCACACCTACGAAATGTTCCTGAAAATGGTGGCCGGCGCCAGAAATATGAGCGTGGACAAGGTGCGTCCGCTGGCCGAGGGCCGCATCTATACCGGCACCCAGGCTCTTAAAATCGGACTGGTGGATAAGCTGGGAGGCTTTGATGATGCCGTGGCCGAAGCCGCAAAGCTGGCCAAGATTGATAACAGCTATCAGGTAGTATTCTCAAAGCCCATTGTTTCAGACGACATCTCTGATCTGGGCATCGGCATCATAAAAGCAGTCAGTCTGGTAAATGAGCCCCTGGCCCTGAAGATTCTTAACTCCTATCTCCCGGCCCCGAAAAACCTGGTTCCTCAGGAAAACGGCAAGCCCAGAACCGTAAGCTTTATCCCCTTTACGGTGCAGTAAGGAAAAAGCAGAAACCGGAACAGAGTTCATCCGTTCCGGCTTTCCAAAAGACCCCGAGGTATCACAGCTTCGGGGTTTGCTGTCACATTTTCATGTCAATGTGTTTATGTCAAATTGTTGCTGCAACATAAACTGATGCGAGGCATTCCGGCGCCCGCAGGACACCGGCCTTTGACAGAAACGCGCAATTCCGGAGAACCGGCATGACCTCCCCTCCGCCGGGGGCTGGG
>DFFT01000121.1 GCA_002372325.1 Succinivibrionaceae bacterium UBA3769
AGATCCGCATAAACGGGGTTTCCCGCGCCATCAGAGCCAAGGTCACCGCCCGGGAGCAGGTTATTCAGGATTTTCTGAACGATGCCGGAGAGGCTCAGTTTGATGAGATGTACTCCGGTATTCGCTTTTCCATGGAAAACTGCATCCCTGCAGATGTGTTTTCGGCAGCGGCGGACGGCAATGCCGAGTGGCGGGATCGGGCCATCCGGCACTATCTCTCCCAGTTTGATATCAGAAAGCGGGATCAGTCCTATGTGCTAAGCTCCTACCGGGAGCTCCGCACCTCCAAAACCGGTTTCGGCTATCTCAAATATATTAACGAGGTGCAGAAGAATCCCGCTTTGGCCCGTTTGCTGGACGAGATGGGGCGCAGTCTTGCCCTGGATGAGGTGTTCCGGGAGGATAACGAGGAGCTTCGGAAGCGTCTCCGGGAAGTCCGGGGCCATCGGGTGCGTCCCATGGCTGACAGCCTTAACGGCATCAGAATGGATAACTACATTCCCTATGTGCTGCCCGAGGAGTTTGTGAAGCTCACGGATCCGGATCTGGAGCCCCTGTTTGACATTCATTATCTGGAACGCGCTCTCCTGTCCTTTGACTTTAACCGGATGACAGGCGTCTTTAAGGATGTGCCCGATTACGGGGCCGGAGCCGGGAAAGGCAAGGGCCGGGGCCCTCTTATTATCTGCGTGGATACCAGCGCCTCCATGAAGGGCCGGAATGAGAATCTTTCCAAGGCGGTGGCTCTCATGGCGGCTCTCCGCTGTCTGGAAAACCGCCGGCCGTGCTTTTTGATAAACTTTTCGATAAAGACGGTTTCTCTTCGCATCTCCCCCGATCGCAAGGCCGAGGCCCTCGGCAATCTCAGCGATTTTCTTTCCAAATCCTTCCATGGCGGCACCAGCATTGATGAAATGATCCGGTACTCCATGGATATCGTATCCCGGGAGGATTCCTTCAAAAGGGCGGATCTCCTTTGTCTCACCGACGGACAGCTCTCATACAGCAATGATACCGCCGCCCGCATTGCCGAGATCCGGAAAGCCTACGGAGTGCGTTTCTTTGAGCTTATTTTCGGGTTCTCGGGCCTCGGTAATTCCGGCGTATTCGATGCGGTTTACGAGTACACCATGAGGGGTATTAGGAGGTTCCGCATGGGGGCTCAGGAATCCGAGATCCTGTACGGGACGCCGCTTAAGTGAGGTTCTGTCGGCAGTGCCTAAATCATAGCTAAAGCGTTTAATGGCAAAGCTAAGAAAAAGCTGTGTCAATCATGACGTACAGGCTTCGCCTTCAGTAATTACTTGTGTAAATCTAATTTGAATTCTCAGATATGATGAACTATGTGGCTGAATGAAAGTCATAGAGTGTCCGTAATGGCTTAGAGCATCGCAACCGTGTCAGATTATAAAGTAATTCAGGTGATGAAATGGAATCCGTAACCCCAAAAGACAATCATCAGCTTGTTTTAGGAATTGCCAGCATAGGTGATTTATTGTTTCGAAACAGACTTTCAGAATCAAATAGTCATGAAAATGAGCAGATTAAATTGGCAATTCCTGATTACCAAAGACCTTATAAATGGACTGCTGGCAATGTTATGACGCTTCTTGATGACATTGAAGAGGCTAAAGCTAACCAGAAAGCGGTTTACAGAGTTGGTACCTTGATTTTGGAAAAATGTATAAATCAGGACAATAAGTTTGATTTTAATATTGTTGATGGACAACAGCGTATTATAACATTTTTTCTTATTTTAAAGGTGTTTATAGATGAGTACCGTGATCAGTTGTTAGGTGATGATTTTTATGAATATTTTGATAATTTTTATAAAAATCTTAAACAAATCCAATTTCCGAATAATGATTTATATAAGAACAATATTCGTCAAAACTTCCTGGTAATTGAAAGGTTTGTTAAAACACACAATCAAGACTATTCAGTTTTTTTTAAATATATCTGTAATAGATGTGAGATGATTGTGGTTATAACTTCGAACACTTCAGATGCCTTTCGATTATTTGATTCCCAGAATTCGCGAGGTAAGAAGTTATATCCTCATGACTTGCTTAAAGCTTACCATCTGCGTGAAATGAAGATCAAAAATGATGATGAGGAACTCAAAGAAACAGTACAAACAGTAGAAACGTGGGAAAATTGCCCGCAAGACGACCTCGCTGAAATGTTTGGAGAATATCTTTACAGACTAAAGGAGTGGATGAACGGCAATAAAGCATCTCAGTTAACTGAAAAAAATCTCTATCTGTTTAAGGGGGTATCAGTAAGTGATTGTTACCCCTATGCGCAGTTTTACAGAAGGACGTATTATAATAAAACAGGAATGGAAAAAGAAAACAAAAACAATTCGCATTATTTTCAGTTGAATGCTCCGGTTATTGCAGGTAAACCGTTTTTTGAATATACCAGGCATTATTTTGATTTGTTGAATAAAATTAATGATGATACGAGTGATAAAGACAAAGATAAAAATAAAGAAAATGAAGTTAATTTTATTGATGAAAAAATAGCTAATGTGATTAAAGGAAAACATTTGAAAAAAGGAACTGGTAATCTGATAACTCGATTAATGTTTCGCGCAGCGGTGCTGCTTTATGTAGACAGATTCTGTAATGCCGGAAATCTTGATATGATGGATGACAGAGACAAAGAGTGGCTGAATAGATTTGTATTATTGTCGTTTATTTGGGCTTATTCCCTGAGAGCTCAGTATAAGCATGTGGGCTGGCGGGAAGCGCAGAATTATATTATGGGTACTCCATCGGCTCAAGGAACAGTAAACAGTTTTAATATTTTTAAAATAATATCAGATGCTCTTTCGCCGAAACTTTTATTGCACAGAATGTCAGAACTGTTGGTTCCATTGCCTCTGAACACCTTTGATGGTAATAAGATTCCGGAAGGAATAAAAGATGTTAATAACAAAATGCACTATCTTTCATTGTTTCAGGATAACGGATACTTGTCGGATAAGTGAGGTGTAATAATGAGTAACGATGCAGTTCCTCTTAAAGAAATCTCAATAAAAGATTTGTTCCTGGATAAGGAATTTAATTTTAAAATACCTGTTTACCAGAGAAATTATGCATGGAAAAAAGATGAAATTAAGACTTTGATAAACGATATCAGAGATGTTTTTTCAGATCATGGGCATCCAATATATTATATAGGAACGCTGGTAACCAGCAGGAAGGATGATGACTGTTTTGAAATAATTGACGGTCAGCAAAGACTTACTACCATTAGACTGATACTGGCTGCATTATTAGAGCTTGGTGAATTAAAAGGATTATCTGTAAAGAGTTCGCTTTCATTCGAGGCAAGAACAGCATCAACTAATGCAATGAAGGCACTTCCTGAAAACTCAGGTGATACATTCAGCTTTAATCATAAATCTAAAGAACCTGAAGGGCCTAAAGAACCAGTAGAACAGTCTATCTGTGATGGCTATAAAATAGCAAAACAGCAAATTACGAAACTATTGGATAGCCTTGATAAAGAAAAATTACCATTTATTGAGTTTTTCTTGAATAATGTTCATGTGATTCATTATCAGATACTGCAAAATGTCGATCTTAATCACTTTTTCGAAACAATGAATTCAAGAGGCGAACAGCTGGAGCAGCATGAAATTGTTAAGGCAATGGTTTTAGGATGCTTGCAGGATGATTATAATCTGAGAAAATTAGCAAATTACATATGGGACGGATGTTTTGAAATGAATTCCTATATTCAAAACAATCTTTCAAAAATTAAACTTGATGATAAAGTAACTTTAGCTTCGAGGTTATTTGGAGATTCATATGATTCGCTTTTTAAGGATGGTACTATTGATAAACTGTCAATAACTTTTTCTGGAAGTGATAACACATCTGACGAACAGAAAATCGGTTTTTTGGAAATCTTAGATGATAAAAATGCTGAAATAGCCGCTCAAAAAAATAATGATGATGAAAACAATGGGGAGTTTTTGCCGATAATTGATTTTCCTAATTTTTTGCTTATTGTTTTAAAAATCACCTGCTCGTCAGACGTAATTGCTCAGGATGATAAAAATAAAATAACTCTTGATGATAAAAAGCTAATCACTTATTTTAAACTTTATTTAAAGGGAGAGTTTGATAAAGAATCTAAAAATCCTAAAGAACGTGCGGTTTTATTTATAACAAACCTGCTTAAGGCCAGATTTTTTCTTGATAACTATACTGTACATCATTCATTGCATCTGGAAGAGAAAAATTCTCCACCTTGGAAGCTGCAGGTGCTGAAAGAGGTAGAAGATAATAAACAAAGAAAATCGAAAAGACCTTTCAATCTTTTTGATGAAAATCAAAAACCGAAACAGGATGAACTTGTTCAATTGCTTTCAATGTTTGAGGTGACATATTCATCAAAATCAGGGAAGAATTATCTTTTTTACATACTTAAATTTTTGTTAAGTAAAAAAACACGTTTACTGTCTTGTGAAGATATAAGAGATAAATATTTTAACTTTGTTAAGAACCTTGCCTTCTATTATTTGAACTTCGTATATTTTGGGTATGTGATTGGTGATAATGCTTCCCAGCAGAGTAAGGTTAAATTTGATAAAAATTATTTCGATAATAAGATTTTGGCCGATGCTGATGTTTTTGACGACCTTTCTGATGATGATTTTTTATCTAATCAGAAATATTCAAATTCAAAAATAAAGGAAGGTTGCTTAAAATTAAATGTGTTTGGTGATGTGGAAAATCAGAGGGCTCAGGATATTTCTTTATTCATTTTTAACTATTTGGATTATAAGTTATGGAAGGTGTATTTTGAAAAGTTTAAGGGCGTATCAGACAGTACAGACAAGCAGAAACAGTCTTTGGTGGTATTTGGGTGTGAGAAATTAAATTTTTCTAATTTTGAAGGTTTCTATTTTTCAAGTACGAGAGGCAGTCTTGAACATTATTTGCCTCAGACTTATGATGATCTTCAAGATCCTAAATATGATATTCATATTAATTGCCTCGGTAACTATGCAATGATTGGAAGTGAAGCCAATAGTTCTGGTTCTAACTGTGATCCTCTATTAAAAGTTGAAATATATAATAAGCACTATTCAGTTAGTACTTCATCTTTAAAATTCATAATAATGATGAAGATATGTGAAAATGCAAGAGGATGGGGTGTTGATCAAATTAGAGATCATCAGGAGCGCATGATTAATATTTTATTTGATTAATGTTCAATTAATTAACTTGTTGAAGAACGAGTTATCCAAAAAATCGAAATTATGAAATGTTAATAATTAGTTAATCCAAAACAACAGTTTTGACTTTATGTTGGTCTGTATTATTCAGGTTGATATTTTTAGGTTTACTACTCTTTTAACTGAAATATGTTCCTGAATAAAAAAGCCGGTGATGAGCACCGGCTTTGCTTGTTATCTGTTACTCCACTTAACTTGCCTGCCTAAGGGCTTTTAGCACCTCCGGAAGTCCCTTTTTGCCCTTGTTCTTCTTAACATAGGCATCGATCTCCTTCAGAGTATCAGCATTTCCGGAAAGCACCTTATAGACCTCTTCGGCGCATTTTTTCAGGGCATCAGCATCGCTCTCATAGGACTTGTTAATCTGTTTTAACAGCTTGTTGACATTGGAGCAGTTCCACTCGGCGGCAATCTTGCCGGTGGCCAGATCTTTGTCAAAAGTGTCCTTAATGGTGGCATTGACGAGAGCCAAAGCACTGAGGTACGCATGGTTTCCTGCATCCAGATGCTGCTGATACTCTGAGCCGAGAGCCTTATTTTTAGCTTCCTTTTCGGCCTGATCCTTAGCTTCCTTTTCGGCCTTTTCCTTCGCTTCGGCTGCTGCCTTCTGAGCTTCCTGGATGAGCTCCTCCTTTTCCTGCTTCACAAGAGCCAGACCTTGCGCAAGTTTGTCCTTTTCGATCTTGAAGACTTCACAGGCCGGGCCTGTTTGTTTGCCGTTTCCATAGCCGGGATGATTGGCGTTAGCAGTATTGGTGTAGTCCTGATGAATACTCTTAAACTCATCTGGGAATTCGTTATAAACCTTACCGGAGTCGCAGTTGGCGTCGATTTTGGCCTTATCCAGAAAGAAGGTGATGATCTTGGATTTCCGCCATTCGCCAAGCTGTTTTTTGCCCCGGAACGGATACTCTAAATTCATCATGGCTTCAAAACGTTCCAGACATTTAAGTATCAGGTTTTCCTTTGAGCACTTCTGCTTGTTTCCCCGGATGTCTGTACCCAGATCAATTTCTCCGTCCTTTATGAGGTATAGCGGCAGGTTTATGCTCTCGGGAGTTACGTTAAGCTTTACGGCACCGGCTCCCATGGGACGGGCATGACCGAGAGAGTGGTAAAACGGCGAGGAGGCTACTTCCGTGCCTTTGCCATGAGTCATGACCCAGAGCAGGGCTCCCAGTTCCTCCGGCTTCAGATTATGAAAGACCACGGAGCCATGGAATTTTGACTTAGGCCCCACAAACTCGGCTGCGCTTCGGACATCAGTATTATCATTGGGGAATTTCGGATCGGCCATTTTGAAATCCTTACGAATTTTGTAGACCTTTCTTCCGGCAACGATGCTGCCATCGTTGTATTCCTCCTTGAAGTCGAATTTGCCCAAATAGGCGGGAGAGAACGTGGATTTCGGTTCCCCCAGAATGTAGGTGTGAGTCTTTGTGGGATACTTCTGTTCGGCGATGAGATCCGAGAAGCCGATTCTGCTCCCGGAGCCCTCGGTACCGGTAATATAGCCGAACATGGTATCTGCGAGATCCCGGATATTTGCCGTATCATTCTGCACATCCCGGATCATGTCCATCACAGATTTCAGACGCACATGGCGCGCAACCTGACAGAAGCCCAGAGCACTCCTCTGGCAGTCAGTATTATGTTCCAGCAGCCAGACCGGGAAGCCGAACACGGGATGCTGCCGGCTTACGTTGTAATCGAAAAGATTCTGATCTTTGGCTCCGGCGTCATCAGCCTTCACGGCAGGGAGCGATGCATTGAGCTCCTTGATGAGCCAGTCATCCAGAAGTTTCCAGTTTTCATACCTTTCGGCAACGGCCTTATCGTTTACATAGAAGAAGTAATCAGTATAACGATTTGCCTTTATTGGTTTGCCTTCTTTGGTCTTGCCGTTATTGGAAATGTTCTTGTTCATAAACAGGAACATGCCGGGACAGGTGTGCTTCTGGTCCTCTTTAAGTTTGACGGAAGTTACCTCGTTCCATGTGGTATATCTGCGTTCACTGGGAGACTTCTTCTCCTGTTCAGCCGATAACCCTTTCTTCGGTTCCAGAGCGGCATATAAAAGCGGCATCGGATCGCGGTCGCTGAGGCCATGCTTTCTGGCGAGAGCCCGGTGCTTTTCCTGAGCGGTCATTCCCTTGGCTTGATTGGGTGAGATACCCAGAATGTTTCCTAGGCTGTCAGCGCTGACGCAAGCGGTTACCGGCTTGTTGGCGGGGATAGCTACGGCTTCCAGATACTGCCAGTTGCCCGGAACCCGGGGATCCGGCCGTACGAATATCGGGGTCAGCTTATAGTCGGCGTTTTCGGATTTTACCTCGCCGATGGAAAGCCTGATGGCATGCCGGAGATCCCGGACGCACTGCATTTTGCCGAAGCCGACAATTTCCAGGGCGTTTCTGAGCATGCCCTTGACGGACGATCCCGGAATCACCTGCCTGCCGCTTCCGTCATGCTCCCAGAGCAGAGTTTTTACAGACTCGCCTTTGTCATTTTTTTTGGTGGCGGTGTCATGACCTACGCAAAGGGGAGAGTAGTTCACAAGCTCATAGTCAATGCGACCGGAAATGCCGTCCCGGAAGGGCACATCATGAGTGACGTCATCGGCCCAGTCCGGAGAGAATACCCAGGATGAAACGGGAACGAAGTCATAGGGGGTAACGATTTTGGTGAAATTAGCCATTTATTGCCTCCGCGGAAAATCCGGCAAACTGCTGTACGAAGGGGGTGATCTTTCCCATCTCTCCCGGACGGTACCAGATGGTGTAAACCGCATTCCCGGGAACGGCTTTCTCATTTTTCCTGGCGGCGATGTCCTGTCTTACCCGGAGGGAAATGGTATTGCGGGGAAGAGCCTCGCCCTCTGCGCCGTCTATGACATAGAAGGTTACCAGAATAAGATTTCCGGCTGCTCTTTTAACGCGGGCGGAGATTTTAAGACTTTCAGCATAGAATTCCGCTTCCAGTACTTTGGCAGCGGTGTCCTTATCCTCAAGAGTTTGGAGAGCAACTCCTGTCCGGATCTCATCTGTCAGCATCACCCAGGACTGGATGTCGGCGGCATTGCCGAGCTTTTCCTCAAGAGTTCCGGCAAGTTCATCAGAAGAGGTAATCTGCCTGGTGTCAATTTTGAGATTGCCAACGCTGAAATTAACCGGGGCCGCGTTTTTTCTGCCGTCCCGGCTCCCCAGAAGCCGGTTCACGCCGGCCGTAAGTTCATTTAAATCTGCTGTTGTCATTATTAACCTGCCTTAATTCTCTTTAACTTCACTGAATACGGCGGTGTCCCGGCCGGAACCGGCGCAGATATTGAGGAAGCCGTTCTTGAGATCATAAAGAGTGTCCTGGAATGCCTGCATGATTTCCGCATCATCGGGAAGCTCGGAGCCCCGGGAAGGATTCATGGAAATATGCACCGCAAAACTCGGGTTAATTAGCCGCATCTGACCGAACAAAGCCGAGGGCATGACTCCTGCGGTGAAGCGATCCAGCTTGTTATGCATGCGGTTCAGCCAGTAATCCGCGCTGATCACGGCATCCTGCACCCGGAGGGATCCTGCTCTCATATTGTCGTGATTGACGGGATCGTTTCTTCCGAAGAGGGAGTAGTAGGGCTCCAGCTCCTTGGGAGGTTCCCGGTTATCCAGAAGATCCCGGATAAGATCCCGGGGTGTGCGTTCGCCGGAGATTTTGGTGTCAGTGAACCAGCCTTTTCTTCTCAGGAAGTGATACATGGTGCGGTGGGCCAGGACGCCCTTGATGGTGCTGCCGGGGATAATGAACTCCTGAATCTCCTTATCGAATTTGCTGCCTTTCCAGGTGATTCTGGAGTCGGTAAAGCAGGGCTGGATATTTCTCTTGCCGCTGTCGTTTTCATTAGGCATGAGATTTATAGGGTTCCCGTCGGGGCCGCAGGCTGAAACCGTCGCTGAAATGGTGCCGGGGATGCCGGTGCCGAGACGCATGGATCCCCGGGAGCTCAGGGTGAACTTCCAGACTTTGAGGCCGGTGTCATCAGCGGACGGAATAACGGGCGCGGCGGCTGCCTCGTCAATTTTTACCGTGCGGTTGATAACAAAGGCCCGGATCTTTTTGGCTGCCTCTTCGGGATTGTCGACGTAATCCTCAAGACGGATCTCCTCCAGATCCACGCCTATTACCTTGAAGGAGCCCAGACCGTTGGCGGTTTTGGATCCCAGAGCAAAGGTGCGGGATCCGATGATCTTAAGCACTTTCCGGTAGTCTTCGACATCCTTATCGGAATCCAGCTCGAACTTCAGGTCAAAGGCAAACCGAAGCCCCTTAGGCAGGGTTTTTGCGGTGAACAGGGCAGACCTGTGGTTGGCCTTTTTCTCATTAAGCCGGCAGCAGGTTCTTTCAAAGCGGCCGCTGTTATTGATATTTACCAAACTGTAAACGGGATCCCGGCTGTCCGGCTCAGCAAGCATGCGAAGCTGTCCCTTGCTGTCCAGAGTCCCCGGAAGACAGGACTTGCTGTCCAGAAGAAGACCATCGGTGACAATGATCCGGGAGGCCATGCGTTCTCGGGTTTTTTGATCGCCCTTGAAGCCGAACCAGTGTTCAAACTGGATGGGATTTACCCCTTTGGCAATATTCATGACCGTATGTCTCCAGACGCCGGCAATGGCGGTGGCGGGAATGCGGGGCAGGCCGTTCCAGTCCCGGACAATGGCATTCTGCCCCAGGGTTTCGCGGTTACCTGAATAGATGGCCAGCGGAGAAACGGTTTCCACGGCCACTCTGGTTAAAACAACAGTGCTCATTTATCATTCCTCCCTGTGCGATCCAGGAATTCGCCGGTGTCTTCCCTGAGACCCACCAGCTTTGACATGTCGTAGTTCTTAAGGGCTTCCAGAGCCTTCCGGAGAGCTCCGAGAGGCTTGTTTTTGATAAGCCCTTCAAATTCCGCGGCGAAGGTGGTGTTGGTTTTTCCGGCAAAGGTGAAATGCGTATCCCAGCCGGTGCGGGCGGCTTCGCGCTGGTTTTCATCACGGAGCTTGGCAGAGATTTTTTTGAAGATGGCGGAGTTGTCATCCAGCATAACGCCGCTGGCATCGGAGCATCTGATAACCATGTCTCTGATAACAGACCACTGACTGAGAGAGGGGCCGTATCTGCCGGGATCCGTAACCTCCTGACCGTACTGGTCGGTATCAAAGGAATTGCTGTAGGCCCGGGATGCCGTGTAGATGCCGACAATGCCCTTCATGATTGCCTGACCTTCATCGTCGTACTTCAGGAATTCGGCTCCCAGAGACTTACACCGTTCAGCGAACTTGACGAGATAATCGTAATCCTGAAGACAGGACTTATCCGGATCAGCTTTAAGGAGCGTCAAAGGGAGATCCGGGAAGAGGGCGTTGTCAGATCCCGGCTTAATCCGCTCCTCGCTCAGAAATGCCGGATTAACCAGCACCCGTCCCAGTCCCTGATGACGGGAGAGTCCGATGCCCCGGAGGCTCAGCTCCTGAAGCTGTTTCGTATCAAGCGGTTTTTTAAGAGTGAAACGGATAATGCTTCCTCTTTTAATGACCATCTTTTCAGAGTCGTGGCCGTTTCTCTTGCGGTTGAAGAGTCTGATACGGCCGGTTCTGATGAATGACTTTTCCGGATCAAAGGTTCCGTCATCTTTGGAAAGCCCCGGCAGCCAGAGATTGGAGAACTGCGGCTCCCAGGTGCTCTGGGCGGTTTCCGTATTGATAAACTCCGCATCGCTGAGGCACCAGAGATAAAGCTCGCTGCCCCTGGAGGCGGGAGTTTCCAGAATGCTTTCCACGCTCTTCCGAGACTTTTCGTCCATAGGAGAGAGCCTGACCCGGCCGAATTCGCTGGATCTGCTCTTCCCGATACGGACTTCGGAATTCAGGAAATCATTCATCTCTTTTTCGGGGATGGTGTCTTTCGGGATATCGATATAGCCCCAGAATACCGCGCCGGCATTGATAAAGTTCAGGGTGAAGAGCTGTCCGTCCTTCGCTCCTTGGGTTAAGGGATCAATGGCGGTTCTGGTAATGGCGTTTCGGGTAACAGAAAACTTTTGGGCGGTACTGTCAAGATAACCGGAACGCACCTGCTTAAGCTGGGTTTTGCCGGGATCCTGAATGGCCGGATTCAGGAAGTCTGATTCGCCTTCCTGGGTTCCCTTTTCATAATGAAGACAGCTGGGAGCCGGGAGCACGACATGGAGGTTTTCGCCGCCGTTCTTGTCAGCCGGCTGACATTCCTGAAGGGGGAGACAGTTGGAAAACACCGCCTCGTTGTTCTGGAACACCCGGTTCAGCTTGTTAACGTCCAAATTTTTCCGGTAGAGACTGGAGGCCAGAGCTCCGGAAACAGCGCTTCCGGCGATATAGTCAAGACACACCTGAGCGTAATCGCTGCTGTGACTGGCACTCAGAGATACGCCGTCTACAAGGGTTGCAAAGTAATAATATCTGTCAGTCATTTGGAGTCTCCCAGATCCCACATGCAGCGTCCGAAGCCGCGACGTCTCTTGCCGCCGATTTCCGTGATGAGGGCGGAAACCGCCGGGAACAGGGCGGCAATTTCAGAAAGATCCTTCGCGGTAAGCTTAAGTCCGTCCTCGCTCTCGCCGGTGTCTGCGAGGGGCGGATCCAGCGTGATTTCAGCCAGAAGATGCATGGGCACCGCAGCCTCGATGGTACGGAGCGACTGGTTAAGCGCCGTGCCGGACTCATTGTCGATAGCCGTGCTCTGAAT
This sequence comes from Succinivibrionaceae bacterium UBA3769, assembly GCA_002372325.1. Lineage (GTDB taxonomy): Bacteria > Pseudomonadota > Gammaproteobacteria > Enterobacterales > Succinivibrionaceae > Succinimonas. The sequence continues at coordinate 12,014 of DFFT01000121.1, forward strand.
GGTGGTAAAGAGATATTCCTTCTTTTCTCCGATGCTTTCCTTCACAGCGGCGGGCAGGGCGGCATTGGTGAAGTGGATAAGTCCTTCGGCGTGGAGCTCGTCCTGGGAAAATCCTTCCTTTTTGCCGTCGTGTCCGAAGATCGTCTGAATAAGCCGATCCCGGAATACCGCTATGTCCAGACCTTCGGAGTTAAACTTGTCGAACCATTTGGAGTTTCCGGCCACTCTGAAGGCTTCCCGGAACACGCCCTTAAGAGTTTTTCCGGGCACAAACGGGAAACCGTCGGCATCCCTGAGAATCAGTTCGTCGGTGTAGGCTCCCTTTTCCTGACCGGCGCTGACAAACCAGCACCCCAGAAAATTAACGGTGAGCCTGAATTTGATGGTGTTATCCGTCATTCCTGACCATCCTCCTCAGTATCCCTGACGTCGTAAAAGCTTCCGGCGTCATAATTTTCATTTATGTAATGGTTGGCAATGACCAGGTCATTGAATATGGTGAACTTCTTTCCGGAAGAACCGGCATTCCTGACGAAGAAGCTTATGTAGTTGCCGGAGTCTTCCACGGAGCGGTTAAGTCTCCCGGCTGCATAAATAAGCCTGTTCATGAAATCGCTGATGGCTTCCATGATAATCTTCGTATTGGGATTTCGGGAGCCGGCTTCGGTGTCACCGTCGCCTCCGGATTTCACGTTCTTCCGGAACAGAGTGAGCTCGCGCTTCCATTCCGCCGTGTCATCGTTCATCATGTGCCCGGTAATGCGGCGGATTCTGCCGGCAATAGCGGACATGGCAAGCTCGTACTTCTCCCTGTCGTCTCCCAGCTCCATGATGCGGGCGATATCGGCCAGGGT
>DFFT01000146.1 GCA_002372325.1 Succinivibrionaceae bacterium UBA3769
TTCGGAGGCAGCGGCGGCGCGGGGCTCACCGGAAAACATCATGGGATCGGGCATGGACTCCGCGGCGGCGGGGAAATCGTCCCGGGCCACAGCGGCAACGCTGGTCTCGGAGACTTCGCCGATCCTCTCAAAATCCTTCTTGATCTCCCGGGGCTCCGGAGCCGGGGCCGGGTTCGGCGGCAGCTGCTCTCCAAGACGAGCCACTTCCTTAAAGCCCTCTGAGAATACCGTTACGGGCTTCTTTTCCTGTTCCTCCCCGAAGAGCGAAACCGTGCGGGACTGGTTCTTCTGCATGCTCCGGGTCTTGTCAAAAAGCCCGGAAACCGGATCAAACGGCCGGCGGCCCTTCTGCCGGGGAATGCTGGGAATAATGGCGTCCATCTGCCCGGAAAGGCCCTTGTCGGGATCAATGGTGCCCATGTCCACATGAGGAGCCGCCAGTCCGGGATTAACCACCTCGGGAGCGTCGGGAATATCAATTTGCACGCTGTCCACGGTTCTCTTCATGGGAGAAAACACGGTGCCGTCATCAGGCTCCCGGGGCCGGGGATTCAGTTTGCTGCCGTTTCTTTCAAATGCTGCCAGAAGGCCCTTCGGATCCTCCTGTGCAGAAGCGCTTTTTTCCTTTTCAGCAATTTTTTCATACTTATCGAAGCTATCCTCTTTGACCTGACTGGCCAGGTTTTCAAAAAGCGCCAGAATGTCCCGGCGCCACGGGCAAGCGAAATCAGCGGAAACCGCGCCGTTCACGTAGGTGACCGGAAGCACGATCCGCCCCGAGAGATCCTTGTCGTTAAAGTTGTAGAAATTGCCGGCCCGGGCGGGGCTGTAGGTCAGCACGGCGATATTTCCCTGGGTGCGCAGCTTCTGAATGGCTCGGGCGTCATCCTTGAACTTAAGCTCATCCCGGGTCTCGGCCATGTTTTCATGATTGAAGTGGCCGTAAACGCGATGCACCGCCCTGCTGATCTCCCCTTCTTTTCTGGCCTCTTCCAGCTGCCGGTTGAGAACATACAGGGTAAAGGCATGCTGGTTGAGCACCATGGGAGCGGTGATATCCTCCAGAAAATAGGAGGTCCACTCGAACTTCAGGGAGGAGATGTCCAGAATAATATGCCTGACGGTGGCGGCCTGCATGGGAGCATTGCCCAGGGGGATGCTCTTCTTGGGACGGATGCCGGTAAAGTCCTGCATGTCCGCGCTTTCGGCAATGGTTTTAATGTAAAGAGTGGTCAGCTCCGAAAACCGCGGCATTCCGAATACCGTATCGGCCTGCGCCCGATCCTGAGTGATCAGGAGCACGTTATCCTTTTCCAGAAGCTCTGACACCGCTGTTTCGATATCCTCGGCATCCAGGCGTTCCAGACGTCCCGAGGTTTCCAGGCGCTGCATGCAGGTATGAAGCTTGCTCGCGTCCGACAGCGTCTTCTGGGCAGCTGCTACATAGTCAGTATTGACAATCACTTTTCTGTTATAACGCCTTAAATACTGCGAAGAGTCTCCCAGAAAGCGCTGCAGTTCATCCGGACGCTCAAAGCACTCGTGGTCGATGTATATGATGAAATCACGTACAAGAGCCGCAAGGTGCATGCTTCCGGTATCCATATTGCTGGTCATACTATAATTCCCTGTAACAACTGAAATTCAGGCGCCCGTCCTCCTCCGCGAATTTCGGGCACAAGGCGGGCGGCAGACAATGCCCGCATATCCTGCTATTTTGCCAAAGACTTGAAAAAAGTTTTTTATAACAGATCACTATATTCACATTTTTCCGCCGGAAAATGCCGTTTTTTGGGGATCAGCGGGGGCTTCAGTCTTCAGGAGACCGGAGGGCCCGGATCTGCCCTCGGGAACGCCGGTTTGAGGTTCGCGCCCGCCGATTATGCTCCGCAAAACCTATAAAAGAAACGCCAGGGCCATGCTGTCCAGGCCCAGAAGACAGATAAGGAGGCTTCCCATGCCGGCCCAGAGATACCAGACGCCGGCTCTTTCCGGAGGGGACAGGCCCCGGCTCGCCCTTTTCAGGACGCCCTTAATCGTAAAAAACCTGAGGGACAGCCAGACGGCGGCTAAAAGAGAAACATTCAGGGACAGGAGCAGGAGGGGGAAGCTCCAGAAGCGGTAAATCAGAAAAACGGCCAGTCCGGAAGCGAGAGCCCCCAGAAGCCCGGCCCCGAAGCAGCGCCGCAGCATGCGGCGGGTGCGGGGAAAGTCCCCTGCTGAAAAAAGCCCCCGGGCCCCGAAGGAAATCACCGCCGCAGCAAAAGCGAACGCCAGGAACACCATAAAGGGAGCGGCCACCATGGTTTCCGCCCAGAAAACCGCCTTGTCCCCGTATTCGCTGATCAGGGAAAGATACTGCCCCTGAAGCTGGTTCAGAGCGCCGGAATTGAAATCCATGCCCAGAGCCAGGCTGAGAAGCGGCCCCACGAGCTTATTCACCAGCATCACCAAAGCGGCATGGAGCACCGAGCCCGCATTAATCACCGCAAAAACCAGCGCTGTCAGAAGTCCCGCCGGGATGGCGAGGATCATCAGAAGCTGGGCGGTCATAAGCCGGTGCAGGAAGCGGGCCTTCCTCATGCGGGGATCCTCCGGCGCCCGGGGAACGGCTGCCGGCCCCGCCGGCAGAAGCTCCCGGCCGCACATGGGACAGTAGCGCATAAAGGGAAGAGCCGGAGCGCCGCAGGCCTGGCAGGGAATCACCCCGGATTTGTCTGCGTTGCGGTAGGCTTCAAGATAAAAGCTTGTACGGAGATCCGGGGTTCCGGAGGGGGACGGAGACACCGAGGGAACGGGATCCTGCGGGAGATCCGGAACCTTAAGGAATCCGGGCTCCTCCCGGGGCGCAATCACGGGACAATCCGCAAAATCCTCATCTCGGATCTCATCTGTCATGAGAGGCTTCTCCTCAGGCGTCATGAGCGGGCCTCACTGGGCGCTGTCACGGGAGTCCTCTCCGGCCGCAGATCCTTCATTGTCAGGTTCCGGAACCGGGGCCTTTTTTGCCGCCTGAGCCGCGGCGGTCTTTTCATTGATGGCGCGCACCCCGGCGATAATGTAATCGATCATGGACCAGATGGTCAGCACCACCGCCACCAGAAGCATGGCCAGCCCCAGATACACCATCTCCATGTTATGACGCCAGATGAGACCGGAAATGGCGATCATCTGAATGGAGGTCTTCCATTTCCCGATCCAGCTTACCGCCACCCGGGCCCGGCTGCCGATTTCCGCCATCCATTCCCGGAGGGCGCTGATGACGATTTCCCGGGACACCACCACAATGGCGCAGAGGGTGACAATGACGCTGATATAGGGAAAGTAATTGGCTTCGTATTTGCTGTAGTGGCTGACCATGAGGATCAGGGCCACGCAGACCATGATCTTGTCCGCCACGGGATCCAGAAAGGCTCCGAAGCGGGAACAGACCTGCCATTTCCGGGCCAGATAGCCGTCCAGAAGATCGGTGAGGCAGGCGATGATAAAGATCACGGCTGCCGCCAGATTGCTTAAATCAAAGGGAAGGTAATAGAAGAGAACGTAAAAGGGAATAAGAATAACCCTGAACAAGGTCAGAGCATTGGGGATCTTTTCCATAAAAGGGGTAGCCTTTTTAGGCGCCTGTGTATTCTGCATTCTCGTATGCCCGTTCTGCTTAGCCCGTTCTCTCCGCCGGGGACAGCGGCTGCCGGACTCACTCTTTGCCACGTCCGGAATTATACACCAACATAAAAGGGCTTTCACAAAAATCCCGGCAAAATCCGGCATCCCGGATGGCGCCGGGACAGCCTGCTACTTCTTAAAGGCATGCACCGTAACAGAGGCACCCTGAAGCACCGGGAGAGCCAGCGGACACTCGGAATAGACATTCACGGCAAAGCTGTCCCCGAGGGTGAAGTTCTCCCCCCGGAAGGCATTGGTGAGGCTTCTCCAGGAGGTTCCCGGGGTTTTGCCCTCAAAAACCGCATAAAGGGGCTTCAGCACGCTCAGAGTATGCTCCGGGGAGCGGATCTCCACCTGAATGAGGGCGAGCGCCCGGAAGCTCCTGGCGTCCGAGTAGCTGTGATAATCAAAGGAAATATCTTTGCAGTCCAGAGTATTGGCATAATCCTGATCGGGATCAAAGACGGTATTCCCCATGTCCAGAACGACGTTTTCCACCTCATAGTTGTCCTTTGAGGTGATCACTCCCTCTCCGGAGAATCCGGAAAACGTGCATCTGTAGGCGCTGGCAAATCTGCTGTCGGGCTTGGCAGCCGGCGCGCAGTACATGATCCCGGAACGGAACTCCCGGGGATCGTCCTCCCGGCGGACGCAGGCGGGATCCGAGGAGCAGTTGCGGGCAATGGCCGCGGCTCCGGTCACATCCGCTAAACCAAAGCCGTATTTGGCGCTGAAGCGCATGCCGGCGGCATTGGTTATCCACCCCTGATTCACCGTGAGGCCCCGGGAGGTTACGGGTTCATCCTCCGCCATGGCCGGAAACACCGTATCGTTCCTGGCGCTGGCTGCGAGAGCATATCTGGCCTGCCAGATACTGAGCCCGGGATTTGCCGAAAACACTGCCGCCGCGGCGCCGGAAACCTGAGGAGCCGCCGCCGAGGTGCCGGAAAACGTGTTGGTGTAACGGTAGCAGGGAATAGCGTAAAAGGGATTTCTGCCCTTTATAAGGGAGGCATAAACATACTCGGGATCCGGATTTCCGGCGCAGGAGCTCTGCCAGTCTGCGGTTATGAGATGCGGATGCCAGTCATCCCCGGAGGGGGCGGAAATAAACAGATTAGCCCCCGGAGAGGAATAGGAGGCATGCACCCCCAAAGCGTTCACGGCTCCCGCTACCACCGTGGCCGGATGCACATTCTCCTCGTCCATTCCGGAAAAGTCGCAGGAAACTCCGACGCTCTGGCAGTCGCTGTACTCCTCGATGCCGCCGAAGCCGTTTCCGGCGGACTTCACCAGGAGCACCCCGGCATCCTGAAGATTATCAAGAGACATTCTGAGGGCGGAGTTTCCTTCAAACACCGGGACGGTCACCCCGAAGCTGGCATTGGCCACCCGCACGTCCGGAGCATCGCTGAAGGCATCCATAAAGAGCGAGGTCAGCATGGAGTTATTCATAAAATAGCCTTCATAGGATCTGAGCCCGGCATCGTAGGCCACCCCGCGGCTCCCCTCGGCATTGGCGGGAGCTGCGGCAATGAGCGCGGCCACCTTGGTGCCGTGGCTGTGATCATAGGGAATTCCCACATCGGCATCTCCTCTGACATTAGGCCGGAGATCGGGATGGGTGTCATCCACATGGGTGTCAATCACCGCCACGGTGACGCCCCGTCCGGTATCCCCGTTAAGCCAGGCCCCCCGGGGATTCGTATCCACCCCGGAGGCGATGTCAGCGTCGTCATAATCATTGATAAGATGCCAGGAATATTCCAGCAGCGGATCAGAAAACAGCGCCACCGGGCGGGTATGAATCCGGCAGTCCGCATCGTACCAGGCAATGGCATCGAAAGACGGCGGCATATTGCCCGGGGAGCCCAGATACTCCGGCTTCAGGGTATAGACATAAACATTGTCCTCCCCCAGGGTTACCTCGCCGTAGCGTCCGCCGTAGGCGATCTTCCGGGCAAAGGGCAGGCGCGTCTGAGTGCTGAGACCGGTGAGAGCGTCAATGCCCAGCACCACCCGGTTGCCCCGGAGATCATCAATGATCTCCCCCTCTTCGGAGCATTCCAAAGAGAGATCCGCCCCGCTGTTGTCATCGATGATTTCAATATAGTCATCATCATAATTGTCGTCATTGCTGTGCTTTTTGCCGCCGCCGCCCCCGCAGGCCGCAAGGGAACAGGAGATTATTACGGCAAGCACCGCCAGGGAAAGCCGCCCCGGTGAAAAACTGAACTGCATGATACTTCCTCGCCATCATCCCGGAACCCCGAGACGCAAAAAAACATGATTAAAAACGCCGGAACCGGAGCCCGGCATAAGAAATCCCCCGCCCTGAGGGAAGGGGATCCTGACTTGGGACTATTTCTCAAACGCCCGCACGGTAACAGATCCTCCCGCCAGAGGATTTATCAGGGGACACGCGGAGTAGAGGTACACGGTAAAGGTGTCGCCCGGATGGAAGTCCTCCCCCATAAAGGCATTGGAGAGAAGTCTTTGCGGGGTGCCGTCCTTGCTCCCGAAATAGTTGGCATAAAGGGGCTTCAGAATATTCCGGGTGCCGGAGGGAGATTCCGCATCCACCTGCACCTCGGCCAGGGCCTTCCGGTTGTTCAGACTGGAGGTCTGCGCAGCAAAGGTAGCTCCGGAGCAGTATTCCGCCACGGAAACCGCCGAATCCTGATTCTGCTGAAAATCCGTGCTCCCCATGCTGACAGTGATGTTCTCAATGTCATAGGTGCCGGAGTAATTGGCTCCGTCCGCAGAAAAGTTTCTGAAAACGCATTTAAGACCGGTGCTCAGCATCACCCCGCCGGAAATGTCCTCGCACACCGGATCGCCCTCTGAGACAAACTCCACGGGATCATTCCCGCGGATCCGGCAGCGGACGTCGCTCCCGCAGTCAGCCCCCTTGGCCACTGCCGCGGAGGCATCGGCCAGGCCGAAGCCGTAGCGGTTGTTATAGGAAAACCCCGCCGCGTTATCCACCCAGCCGCTGTAGACGTAAACCCCCTGATACCGGGCGATGGTTTCGGAAGCCGCGGTCTTCCGGGCGGTGCTGGCCAGAGCGTAGCGGGTCTGCCAGACAGTAAGATCCGGATTTTTGGAAACGACCAAAGCCGCCGCTCCCGAGATCACGGGAGTGGCCGAGGAGGTGCCGGCAAACCTGTTCTGATAGTCGCAGCTCCTGTTAATGAGGATGCCGTCAGCTGCATAAGTGCCGTTCAGGAAGGGATGGCTCTCGGAAGACCGGGCGGCTCCCACGGCGCAGGAGGACATGTCCGTGGTCAGAAGAGCCAAAGGAGATCCCTGAGTGACATCGCCGCCGGGAGCGGAAACCAGAAGATTGGAGCCTTCATCGGAGTAGGAGGCATGAGAGCCGTCCGCGCCCACCGCTCCCACCACAATGCTGGCGGGATGGATATCCTCCTCCTCGTTCATGGGAAGATGACAGCTGATGCCATAGGAAGCGCAGCGGGAAACCCCGTGGTTATTGGCGAAATAGTTGCTGGAGGCCTTGACAAAAACCACCCCGTTGTCGGCAAAGTCATCAAGGAGCTGTCTGCGGGCAGCCGCCGACTGGAAGTACGGCTCCGAAACGCCCCAGCTGTTATTCACCACCCGGATATCGGAATCCCGGAGGATTTCCTCATAGGCATCCTTCATGATGCTGCTCAGCCCTGCCACATAGCCGATGGCTCCTCTGAGCCTGGCATTGTAGGCCACCCCCCGAACGCCCTCCTGATTGCCGGCCGCTGCCGCAATCACGCCGGAGACGGCCGTGCCGTGTCCGGCGGTGGCGTTGGCGGCATATCTGATGGTGCCCTTATCAGAAAGATTATCCCGGAGATCCGGATGCTTTTCATCGATGTCGTCATCGATAACCGCCACAGTGACGCCCCGGCCGCTGGTTCCGGCAGCCCAGGCCTCCCGGACATTGATATCCACGCCCCGGGAAGCGGTAACCCCGGTGTCCAGGAAGGCATCCTGAGAGCCGGTGCTCCGGAGATGCCACTGCTGCGGGGTCAGGGGATCCGTGTACAGGAGCACCCTTCGGGAGTGCAAAAGGCAGTCCTTGTCGTAATAGGTGATCTCGTCTGCGATCTCGCTGAAATCATCGGTGAATCTGGCGTCATCAAAGGTGTATACATAATTGTTGTCCGCACCCAGAGTGACAAAACCGTAGCTGCCGCCGTCCCGGATCTTCTTCGCAAAGGGCAGGCGGACACTGGAGGGGCCGATGAGAATATCAACTCCGGTGACCGTCCGGCCGTATTCCGCGGTATCATCCACGTCCACCGAGCTCCCGGCGCAGGCAAGGGAAGTGTCGGCGCCGCTCTCATCATCCGGATCCGGCTGGGGATCGGGCTGGGGCTGCGGCTCCGGATCGGGATCCGGAACCGGATCGCCGCCGCCTCCGCCGCCCCCGCCGCCGCAGGCAGCGAGAGAGCCCGAAAGAAGAATCAAAAGAAGAGCGCGGGAAATTCTGGAAATGTTCATAATAGCCCCCTAATTCGCTGCCTGCCGCTACTGCACCTCTGCGCCGACATTGTAATCAATGTCGGGACTCCACTCCTTGATGCCGGGAGCGGAGCTCAGCATCCTGGCAGTCTCCTGCCACATGGCAAAATCCGCCACGGTGATGCGGTAGCCCTTCCGGGACATTCTCTCGGCGCGATCCTGAAGACCGGCAGGGAGACAGCTTTCCGGGGTACGGCATCTCACATAAATGACGTTTTTAAGGACGCCGCCGAAGACGCTCTTTTCGGCCCGGACAAAGGCAATGCCCCCGGCGGGCTCCGGAGCGGGATTATCCGCCTGATACGCCGCGCTGCTGTTCCCCCAGAAGCCCAGAGCGCCGTCAGGAAGCTCGGATCCGGCCGCTGCAGGAGCAATGCTGTAGCCGGTCCATACCTGAAAATCCGCCCCGCCGATGGTAAGCTTCTGATCCCCCGGATCCGCGGCCGCGCTCATTGCGAATACCGATAAAGCAGCCAATGAGCCGCAGACAAAAGATGTGCCAAGCTTCATGTTAATTACCTCTGAGAGATGGTGCGATCACCGTGAAATTCCGCCTGTCCCCGGCTTCCGCCCGGAACCTGAAAATTTTTTTACTGCCGCCGCTTTTTGCTGTCGTAAAGCCGCATCTCGGATCCCGGAGCCGCATCAGCCGTGCGGGATACCATGCTGACAGTCTCCGGCTCCGGTTCCTCTCCGGTGCAGCCGTGAACCTTAAGAAATTCCCCGAGCTCCTGCTTCGCAATGCTTCGTTCCTCCGGGGACAGCTTTGCCAGAAGACTCTCCCCCTTACGGGACGAGGAACCGCAGGTCTCGGCCGCGGCATACCACTGATAAGCCTCCCGGAACATGCCGCCGTCCTCGTAGAGTCTGGCCATGTTCTCCATGGCCCGGTAGTACTTTTTGCCGGCGGCCCGGGCATAGAACCGCATGGCAGCCTGCACGTTGGACTTGCTTCCGCCGTCCTCCTTAGGGATCTTGCCCTCGTAGGACATGTTGCCCAGAGTGTTAAACGCCTCGGGCATGCCCCGGGAGGCCGCTTTCGCAAAATAGCCGTACGCCCGGGAATAATCCGGCTCCGGGGCATTGAGATAGTGCTCGCCCAGGCGGTAGCAGGCCCGGTTCTCGTTCACCCGGCAGGCATCATTCAGGAGACTCAGGGCGGCGTCCTCGTCTCGGGAGACGCCCATTTTGCCGGTTTCCTTCAGTGCGGCCAGATAGATGGCGGCCTCGCTGAAGCAGCGAACGGCCAGCTCGTCCTTCAGGTTATAGCGGTTGTTGCCGCTCCCCACCGCCGTATAGAGATAGGCTACTGCCTTTTTGCTGTTCTTCTGAATGGAGCCCATGCCGTCCCGGTACACCTCGTAGAGGAGACAGGGAGCTACCCGGGAGCCCTGCCAGGTGGCCTTTTCCAGAATCTTCACCCCTCTTTCGGGATCGCTCTGGCCGTACTTCCCGCTGATGAGAAGAGCCCCCAGACGTTCCGAGGCCTTGTAGTCACCGGCCCGGGAAGCCCGGTCAAGATAATCGTAGCCCAGCCGGCGGTTTTCCTCCCGGGTCTCCCGGGATTCCTCCTCGCTGCCGGAAAAGCTGATGCGTCCCTGCACCAGGTATTCCCCCAGATCCCGGGCCGCGTCGATCTGTCCCTTAAGAGCCGCTTCCCGGAGGAGAATGGCCGCCTTCCGGAAATACTCCGGGGTATGGTAGCGGTGGAGATAGTACTTGGCCAGGTAGTACATGCCGTTTCTGTTCTCCCCGTCCACGGAGCGGATAAGCCACTTCAGGCCCTCCGCCTCATCGATGGCGATATCGCTGCCGATAAAGCCGGTGAGGTAGTCCAGACCCATGAGGTTCTCGGCATTGTGAGCGCCGTTTTCGGCATTGACGCGGATCCACTTCCGGAACTTCTGCCGGGTTTCGGGGGTGTTGTTATCCTGATACTGCTCCCGGGAGATGGTGAGCATCATGTCCGCCGCCAGCTGATTGCCCTTCTCAGCCGCCAAGGTGAAATACTTTTCCGCCAGAACCGGATCCCGGACCGCGTTCTGAAAGCGGTAGATCATGCCGAGAGCATGGGCCGCATCGGCATCGCCGCCCTCCGCTGCCGGCTTCAGAAGCTCAATGGCCCGGCGGTAATCCTTTTCCGCGGGATCCTTCTTCGATACCAGATACATGGCCAGCTGCTGCCGGGCTGCCATATTGCCGCCCCGGAGGAGCTCCTCCAGCACCGGAAGAGCTTCCTCCGGCCGGTTTTTAGCGAGAGCCAGAGCAGAAAACTCCAGCATGACGGCGGGATCCTTATGCGCCAGATCCTGCCGGTAATAATCAAGAGCCAGATCCTCGTTCTGCGGCACCCCGGAGGATCCTGCGGCATAGGAACGCGCAAGCTTGGCGAGAGCCTGATGATCTCCGACGGCGGCCAGCTCCTTCATGAGCTTCAGGCCCTTCTCCTGACTGGAGTCCGGAATCATCTTGTCCATATGGATCAGAGCTTCGATATAACGGGATGCCGGGTTTTTCTGATCCTTTCCGCAGTACTTAAGGGCATCGCCGTAATTCCCGGCCTGATAGCGGGACTGACACAGCGAGGCATTGCTGTCACAGCCTTCCAGGGCCAGAGCCGCACTGACTGCCAGAAGAGAAAGATAAACTGCTGACTTCATAATTCTTTCTGTTTTCCGCATGCTGTCTTCAATGAATCCGATTTCATGGTCAATATATTGGCGCTATGGCCAAACCTGCAGCAAAATTTTTGCCGCTTTGCCGGAGAGTCTCCCGGGGGGCGGCAAAGCGCCCGGCCGGGAATATTTTCATGAGTACAATTATATTGCATCAGAGGCCGGAGGCCGCATTTTAAATGGGAATTTTAGGGGATCCGGTCACGCATTCCGGCTGTCCGGCATGACCGGAAATAACCCCGCCCGCCCCGCCGGAGCTCCGGGACAGTCTGAGTGTACCTACAAAAAACGGGTTTAGGGTCAGGTCAGTATGGAGGTCTGAGACCAAAGTGCTTGTATACCAAAGGAACAACATACGAATCCCATAGGCCACTGTCATATTTCATTTTTGCGGATAAAACGTACTGAGCAGTTTCCACATCCCACCTCATGCCTGGCAGTTTAAGACGTTCCTGCATCGTGCTCCTGTTACCGCTTTCAATTGCGCCGCTGCCTATGAAATAGCCTTTTGTCACATATGCGGGATAGTCAATGCATTCTTTATTATTGTCAAGGTAGGTGTAGATATTTGGGATCCCCTCTCTTTTGAAGTCCTTATAAGGTTCAGCCATCTTCAGGGCTTCCGAAATTTTACCTGCTTTGACAAGTTCCTTCATTTTTGTGCCCCATGCGGTCTTAGCTTTTTTTCCGCCTCTGATGCAGGCATTGGCAAACTTGAAAATATTCTCCTTCAGGTGAGTATAATCAAGGATCTGAATAGCATCCAGTTCCGAGCAGTAGGTGGTCAGAAAGGATTTGATCCAAGCTGCGCCATCACTCACCACCACAATCTTTTCATGTTCTTCAAGACCGTTTCTTAGGGCCATTGCGTACAGGTGTTCCTTGAATGTATCAGCATTTCCGATGTAACTGATGTATTCCCTGGACAGAATCTTGTGGTACTCCTGCCCGCTTTCCGACTTGAAGTTCCTGATGTTTTTGCTGCTGAACACAAGCCCCAGCTTGTTCTCTTTCCAAGTTGAGCCGTTTTCGCTTTTCCGTGTGTTCAGCATTGCTCCATCCATCTCAATGTAGAGCACGCCGGATTTTCTTTTTCCGGAATTCTTTCTTCTTTTAAAATGATCGAGAGCATTATCCTTCCTCAGACAATCATCATCATAGACTAACTTGCCAATATAGTTTGTTACGAGACGAAGCTGATCATCGCTTATCTCAATGTTCCAGTCTTCCTTGTATGATCTCTGCAGTTCCTCATAGGAATGCGCATTGACAGATCTTTTTGCAATATCCAGCATCATGGCAACGGATATCTTGAAGGGAAGCTGGGAAAGGCCCAAAGCAATATCAAGAGGGACGACCATCTTCATCCCGTACTTTTCTGCAAGCAGCCTGGCGCTCTCTGCATCAGCCGGAACATAAACTGCACGTTTGTATGTTACCAGCCCCTCAAGGGTAAGGATTGTCTTTGCACGTTTCTCTTTGTGCTTCAGTCGGATTCCTTCCTTGAGGAATTCTCTTTTTTTGATGAGTTAAGCTCCTTTGTGTCGATAGCCGTAAGAGTTTCTGATACCACATCAGAATAGATTTTGTGGGTTTTTAACGAAAGCCGGTTCCATTCTTCTTCAAGCTGAGTCATTGTTATAAAATTGTCCGGATCGTCAGTCGCCTTATCTATCTTCTGGATGAATGCATCCAGTTCTTCATCCAAACTGCACTTCGCTTTGATAACTGCCTGTTTGAGTTCATCTGATTTCTTTGTGTTCATAGCATCCTCTCATATTGAACTGACCATATGGAGGATTATACCAGTTTTTAAGAAAACCCACAATATCTAGGTACACTCGACAGTCTTGCGGACGGGGATAAAAACGGACAGGAATAAAGCAATACCGGAATAAATCAGACGGGGTAACCCCGCTGCTTCAGGATATGACGCAGTTTCGCAATTTGCTCGATTATCAGGGAGCAGCACTTAAAGAATCTGATGACGATAAGGAGATTCAGAAGTCCGAATGCCACAGAGCAAAGGGATAGCGCAAACCGGAATGCCAGATTTCCTAAGGACAGCGTAAGCTCCGCGTCCTCTCCGGGATTGCCGCCAACGCTGATAATAAAGGCCATCAGGCTGCCGAACCCGAACACCAGCAAAAGCACCCAGAGAATCACCACCCCCCAGAGCCAGGCAATAATTTTATTGACGTTTCTGACCTTTTCCGCAAAGCCCTTTCTGCCGGCTTCCCTGAAGGCCTGAGAAACTCTGTTAACCAGCTTCCCGGAATTGGCCATGATGTAGAAATGATAAAAGGGGGCAACGATCTGCACCAGAGGAATGCAGTAGAGGATAAGGCACGTGATGATCTCCTTCTTCCGGCCCTTCATAAGCTCGTCCAGATCGTAAAACTCCTGAAGCATGCCCCGGATCTCCCCCAGCTCCTCCGGAGAAAGGGGCGGAAGCGCGTCGCTGCCGCCGGCCGCGCCGTCGTTCCGGGAGGCGCCGCAGTTCTGACAGAAGTTATCCTGGGAGGTCAGCTCTTTTCCGCACCGGATGCAGAACCGGTTCACTCTGGTTCGGCAGACAGGACAGGCATCATAGCCTTCCGGAATATCGCTGCCGCACTGCGCGCATTTCATAAGAGCCTCCTTTAATTCTCGCTTTTACTGCATTTGCGTTTCTGGCATCTTTCTACGTTTTATTGCGTTATGATAGCAGAAAACATCCACGAAAAATCAGAATCCGGTACCGGAAATCACCGAAAACTCCTGGCAGCCTGAGGGCCATCATTCGCCGGCACTGAAATCATGAGCTTAGTCCTCTATTCCTGAATAGCGGCGCACCCTTTGTGATGGCCAAGCTGACAGGCCTTCTCAAAATAATTGCGTGATCCAGCCGGATCCTTGCTCACCCCGAGTCCGTATCTGTAGAGATTGCCCAGGCCGGTACAGCCGCTGCCATTATCCAATTGGCAGCCCTTCTGGTAGTATTCCCGGGCTTTGTCATAATCACTGCCGCCGCCCTGCCCCTGCTGAAAAAGCCAGCCCAGACCGGAGCACCCCATACCGTCATTCAGATTGCAGGAAGTCTCATAAAACTCCCGGGCCCGGCTGTAATCCGCTTCGGGGATTCCAATGCCGTACTGATAGTGCCAGGCGGCCTTCGTGCAGCCCTTAGCGATATCGCCCTGGCAGGCCTTTTCAAAATACTCCAGAGCCAGCGCTTTTTCATTCTGCTGTTCCAAAACAAAACCGCGGCTGAGATATTGTTCCGGTGCCGGTTCAATAATCTCCGGCGTGTCAGGGCTGCTTCCCGCGGATAATAATTTCCAGAAGACACCGGCAATTGCAAACACTATGGCTGCTAATGCGCACCAAAAAACACCCGGGTACCAATTCAGCAAAAAGTCTGCATAATTTGCCGCCCGCCGTAATACATCAATGATCCAGGACCTTAAGTCGGTAATAAAATGGCCGAATCCCCGCGCAAACTCTGCCAGCCCCTGTAATATGCCGGGGCCGCGTTTTCCTTTAGCATCAGAACCCTGGGACTCCGATTCTCCGGAACCGGTTTTTCTGATGTCAGCTCTGGCCTTCAGCGCTTCTTCAATATAGAACCTGGCATTCGGATCCGGAATAAAATCTCTGACAAAGAGCAGTTCTTCCCGGGCGGAAAAGATGTAGTTCTGATACTCCTTCGGATTTCGCTTCAGCATCTGCCTCATTTTTTCTCTGAAATCATCCGGGTTTTGGAATACGATATTACCGGCCCTGAAGCTGCGCTCCTGAGAAAAAGACCAGCCCAGAAGACAAGCCAGCTCTGTTTCTGAAAATGATCGGCGTTGCATGTGTTCTTTTATCCGGCTCAGAATCTCTTCATACGTCTTGTTTTCAACGATTTGCCGGGCGTAATAATCCAGAAGAAATTCAGAGCGCAAAAGCGAAACAGCATGACGCATCAGCCGGGAACCGTTAGCCTGATTTACTGCCTTCAGAAGAGCCTTTGCCAGATCCTCCATGCTCTGATACGCCCTTCCTCCGGCATAAAGCTCATTTACTGAGGGATTCAGGTGGTACATAAGAGAGCAGAAGACGCCGTATTCCCGCCCCGGAGAGTGTTCCATCTCCTTTTCTTTCAGGCGGACAATAGCGGCCTTGCCTTTGTCATAAAGACCATAATGACGGGAAATGAACCCCCGTCCGAGATCCTTAATTCCTTCCTCCGGGTGCTCCAGCATGGCTCTTAAAAGCTTGATCTCGGCAGTGTAGGTTTTATCGTTAAACTTATAGGGCGGGAATGGCGATGATGCAGATCCGGCACCGGAAGAAGTACCTTTCCCTGGCACCGGCACGTCTTCGCCGTTAAGCCACCTTCTGACCTCGTCATAGCCCCAGCGCCTATTAGGGTTATCCTGCTCGTTACGGCTGGAAATATCCTTGTAGGTAAGCCCCAGCACCAGGTTCTGAAGCTTCTCGGGAAAATTCTCCGGAAAGCTGATTTTGTTCACCGACGCCATCTGTACCAGTTCCTCATCAGAAACTCCGGACATCTGAAAGGGAGTGTAACCGGTAAAGAGTTCAAATACGGTAATGCCCAGAGAGTAGTAATCGCTTGCGCGGTGATAAAGGCCATGCAGCGCCTCCGGAGCGGCATAAACAGGTGTCATGCCCGTGCTGGTTTTTACCAGGGTTCCTTTGTCCGCATACGAACTGATGCCAAAATCGATAACCACAATCCTCTGGCCGTCATCATCAGGAATAAGATTGGCCGGCTTGAGATCCTTGTGAATAATACCTGCCTCATGAATTACCTTAAGGGCTTCATTTACCGAAGGGATGATCCGGGTTTTGAGTTCCTTAAAGGTAAAGCGTTTTCCGGCCGCCAGTTCATCAGCCAGACTGCGCTTCTGATACCGGGGCATAATCACATACTGGTGGCCTTGGTAAACTCCTGCCGCATAAACCGGAGGCACATAGGGACTTTTCATCTCCCGGAGCTTATCCAGTACGGATTCCTTGATGGCGTCAGTTCTGCGGTAGTATTTGAGAATAAGCCTTTCCCCGGAACTGCTGGTGCATTCGTAGATATCAGCTTCACCGGAACTTATGTCCAGTCTCTGACCAGCTACAAAGCTGTTTTCCAGCAATGCTCCCGTGATATCAGGAACAGCTTCGGCATTATCAGCATTGTTTTCGGAATTCTCAGCCCATACTGCATTGCGGTTTGTTTCAGTCTTCTTAGCCCGTCGTCCGGAACTGCTGTTAATTTTAGTTTCCACATCACGCCTCACGCTTGCAAAAGTACAAAGCGCCTGCAGTCATATAGTAATCGGCTGTGTAAAAAAGCAGGCGGAATCATCATTGTTACGTCGGAAAGGCTCCTGGTAAAGTTAATCCGGGGAATACTCAGCCACCCCGCAATCACCTAAGCCAGTCTGCCCTTGCCTAAAAACTGACCGGGGATACCTCAGAACGCATCTTAAGTTTAACTGAAGTCACTTATTCAGTTTTTTATGGGCGTCGCACCCCATCTGAAAACCGTAATCACAGGAAAGACCGTAGTTTTCTTTGGCCTTGACGAGATCCCGTCTGGCGCCGGCTGCCTTTTCATACATATAAGCCAAGCTGTAGCAGCCAATGGCGCTTTTCAGCTGACAGGCTTTATCGTAAAGCTCCTTTGCCCGGGAATTGTCCTGAACGCCGCCCCGGCCGTCTTCGTAAAGACTGCCCAGATTACTGCAGCCATTGGCTTCGCCGTAATTACAGGCTTTCTCAAAATACTGCGCCGCTTCCTGAAAACTCTGCTGATACCCGCCGGCCCCTTCTTCAACAAGAAGCCCCAGTTTGTTGCACCCGGCGCCTTTTTTTAACTCGCAGGCACGGCCGTAAAACATTCCGGCCCGGGATAAATCACCTTTGTTTCCGTACCAAGAGCCCTTGGTCAGGCACTCGTTGCCGATTTGGCAATCCTGAGGATCATTATTTTCGCTTGCATCAGAATCAGAATTCCCTGTGCACATGTACAGCGTCGTAGCCAGGACAATGAAGACAGTAACAACAATCCCCAGCTCGACAAGGGTAAAACCTCTGTTATTTTGAGGGTGCATAACAGCCTCCTGAATATAAAAATGATTTATCCCCTGAAAGCAGACAAAAGACAGGTACTCCAGCCGGGTAAATTTCCTGCAGTCTCCTGACGTTACCTAAGGTTCTTGCGGTAGAAATCCGCAATCTTATCAAAGGGGATCTTCTCCAGGTTATCGTACAGATCCACATGATTGGCATCCTTGATAATCAGGAGCTCCTTGTTGTCGCCTTTGAGCTTCCTGAACGCATCCTCGCCGAAGTAACGACTGTGGGCCTTTTCGCCGTGAATAACGAGAACCGGGGTTCTGATTTCATCGGCATACTGCAAAATCGGCATGTTAATCAGGGAAAGTGCCGAGGTCATGTTCCAGTGGCCGTTGGAATTTATCGAACGTTCATGAAAACCACGTTTGGTCTTGTAGTAGCCCCAGTAATCCTTGATAAACTGCGGCTCATCACCGGACAGCTTCTCCGGGAGGCCGGGAGCCGGTTTAAAGGTTCCGGCGGCATAGTCCAGGGTTCTCTGCTTATTGAGAGCTTCCTTCATTTCATATCTGGCATCAGCGTCCGCCGCATCGTTATAGCCCCTGGCCGAAACCCGGGTCATGTCATACATGGTGACAGCCACGGTGGCCTTGATTCTGGTATCCATGGCCGCGGCGTTAATGGCAAAGCCGCCAAAACCGCAGATCCCTAAGATTCCGGTGGCCGCGGGATTTACGCCGGGGTTATTGCTGAGATAGTCGATGGCTGCTGAAAAGTCTTCGGTATTGATATCCGGACTGGCCACGTTTCTGGGAACACCCTGACTCTCTCCGGTAAATGACGGGTCAAAAGCAAGAGCAATGAAGCCGCGTTCGGCCAAAGTCTGGGCATAGAGGCCGCTGGACTGCTCCTTAACCGCGCCGAAGGGGCCGGAAACCGCAATTGCCGGGAGCTTGCCCTGATGCTCCTTCGGGAGGTAAAGATCCCCAGCAAGGGTAATCCCGTAACGATTGGTAAATGAAATTTTCTGAACATCCACCTTGTCGGATTTCGGAAAAGTCTTATCCCATTCCTCTGCCATAACTGCGTTTACCCCCAATAATGCCACACAGGCTGTCAAAAGCCCGGAAAAAAGTTTGCGAACACCGGTGAGATGCCGGGTATTATGTCCTTTCACATAACCAGTCATATTTGCCTCCGCATTAAAAAATCGCCCGATTATTTAAGCCTGGCATATTCCTCATCCGTAACCGGCTCCAGCCATTCATTGGAAGTTTCCTCTCCCTCTACCTCCACGGCAAGATGGGAGAACCACGAATCCGGTGCAGCGCCGTGCCAGTGCTTGACATTTGCCGGAATGTTGATGACGTCGCCGGGCTTCATCTCCACGGGATCCTTGCCCTGCTCCTGATAATAGCCCCGGCCGCCCACAGCGATTAAGATCTGGCCGCCGCCCTTTTTGGCATGATGAATGTGCCAGTTGTTACGGCACTTCGGCTCAAAGGTCACATTGAATATTTTCACCTGGCTTGCGGAAACGGGGGCCAGATAGCTCTGACCGATGAAGTACTTTGCATAGGCGGTATTCGGTTCGCCCACGGGGAACATGATGGTTCTGGCGTAGTTCTCCTTTTCAGAAGCCGGAGCTGCGGCGGCATTATCACGCCACACCTCCTTCGCCAGGTTAAAAACAGCCCACGCCTTGGGCCAGCCCGCATAGAAGGCATTATGGGTAATGACGGCGGCGATCTCCTCTCTGGTTACTCCGGCCTTTTTGGCATTCTCCAGATGATACTTCATGGAGGAATCCGTAATCCCCAGGGACATCAGGGAGGTTACCGTGATGATGGTTCTGGTCTTGAGGGAAATGTCCTTATTGTTCCAGTTCTCCCCGAAAAGCACGTCATCGTTGTAGTGAGCAAAATCAGGGGCAAAGGAACCCAGATTATCCCTGCCGGCTGTCTGAGTGATTTTCTTTTCTTCCTTCATATTTCCGTTATCCTTCAAGTTATCTCCCGCATAGCAGACTCCGACAGCGGATAAAACGCCAAAGGTCAGCGCTGCGGTCAGTTTGTTCCTGTTAAGCTGTTTCATAATTTAACTCCTGTTCAAGGGGCTGTGTTCTATGGTGTAATGAGGTTACCCGTTTAACTGTTTGTGTCTGAGGCTTTGCGGCAATTACCTGCAGTACACGCAATCGGAGCCGGCAAAGACCATGGCATAGGGCTTGACCAGTCTTCCCAGGAACTCCAGGGCTGAACTGTATTTAAGAACCTGATCCCGGGCCTCATTTACCAGACTTTGGATCCTCGCTTCCGTGGCTTCGTTCTTTGCAGCATATTTAAGCTCAATAAGATAAATGCACTCGTTATCCTTGCCTTCATTCACGGTAATCACTAAATCCGCATATTTCTCCCCGTCTCCGATAACTCGAAGGGACTTCTGCATCTCAGCAAAAACTCCCCATACGGAATCCAGTTTGGTGTAAAGCGTCAGATTAATGGCCGTCTCGCTCATGCATGGCAGTACCTGATTGGTAAAAATCCCGTTCAGGAATTCCGTGCAGGATGCGGCAAAGGAACTGATATCATCCCTGACCTCCTGCAATGCCGATATATCCAGAGTCGCATCAGTAAACCACCTGCTGGGTTTTAATCTGATTTCGGCAGTGCATCTGGCAAAGACTTTTGACATAAAAAGATTCGGAATCTTAAGAGCAAGCCTTCCGGTA
>DFFT01000174.1 GCA_002372325.1 Succinivibrionaceae bacterium UBA3769
CGGAAGCTGTCTTCGCAACACCAGAGGGAGAAAACGGGATATCCGGAGAAGAGGCTTTGCCGAAGCTCAAGGTGTCGCGAACGTTAAGCCGCACCGGAAGATATCATCATCCGGAAGCGCCGGATGAGGCCGGGCTGTCATTTCCGCCTTCCGCAGATAAAGAGTCCCCTAAAACCGTTTATAACGGGGATCTGCGTCCCCCGGAGGATTCCTCCGGGGGGTTCTGGCCGGTTTTTATCATGCTGTTAGTAGTTTTAGCTGCGGGAGCCGGGCTTCTTTATTACACCGAGGAAGGACGCAAGATCCTTTATTCCTATGTGCTAACGGAACCTCATCCCATAGCAAAGGATCTCCCGCCTTCCAGGGAATATTCGAAAAATCCCGGGAATACCGGCACTCTTAATGCCGGAAATCATGGCCGGAGGAGCGGGAGACACAGTCAGAAGGAACAGCCTCCCGAGACCAAACCCGCGTCTTCGGAAAAACCGGTTACTACCGTTGTTCCCCCTGATTCAGCACCGGCCTCGGAAAAGGACAACGCAAAGCCCATTCAGGATTCCGGCATTGGAAAAACTGACAAACCAGATAAACCTGCCGAAGGAACCACATCTCCGGTAACGGCTCCAAGGCCGATAATCAGCGTACCGGCAGAAGCCCCTCATGATAAAACAGAGCTTGCGGTAATACCAGCCGCTCCGGTTACTGCCGGCGCGTCAGGAGAAAGCACGCCTCCGGTAATTGCGCCGCGGCCGATAATAAGCACCCCGACAGATGCCGCCCCGGAGAAAACGGAGACGGCGGTCAGACCTCAGGTACCGGATACCGCCGAAAAAGCAGAAACAGCGTCTTCGGTAATTGCTCCAAGGCCGATAATAAGCGCTCCGGCAGAGGTTCCGGACAAACATTCCGGAGATTTAGCTTCCGCATCTCCAAAGACTCCGGAGAATAAGGATACCGCCAAGGCAGAACCGAAAAAAACGGAAGCCCCGGGATCCGGTGCGTCTCCGGCTTCCGGCAGAGTTGCCCCGAAGCCTGCGGGCAGCAATGCCGCTTCGGGCCGCAAGCCCGCAGGATCGCAGCCTGCAAAACCCGGCAGAAAATCTGATAAGCCCCGGGGCCGCAATAAGCCTCCGCGGAAGAACAGCAGAAGGAAATAGGGCAGCATGGGCAATATAGATTCCCTGACCCAGTCATTAGCGGTTTATTCTGAAAAGCTCTCCAAACGGGGAGAGGATGCCGCTCTGCTTATGGTAAATGATACGGCCTCTCTTGCCGGAGTTTTTGACGGTCTGGGCGGTTCCGGAGCCCGTTCCTATTCCCGGGCCGGGTTTAAATCCGGCGCTTATCTTGCATCCCGCATCGCAGCTCTGACAGTCCGAGACTGGTTTAAGACCCTTTCTGAAAACTCTGCTTTCGGGAGTTCTGCTCCCGGGAGCTTTGATTTCGGGGAAGGAGAGGCGGCGGAGCTTAAGAAGCTTCTTAAGGATTCGTTACTAAAATTTAAAGCTGCCCTGAAGGAGGAGAACGGGAGCCGCCTTAAAAGCTCGTTTTCCAAAGAGCTTCCCACCACCATGGCGGTTCAGGTGGTGCTTCCCCCGTCAGAAAGGAGGAAGTATTTCAAGGCGAATTTTCTGTGGGCCGGAGATTCCCGGGGCTATATCTTTGATGAAGACGGCCTTCATCAGATAACCCGGGACGATAACGATGTGGCGGATCCCTTTGAGAATATTTCCGCTGACGGCAAAATGACCAATGTGATTTACGCCGGCGGGAATTTTACGGTGCATTTCCGGAGCGTCCCTATGAAAAAGCCCTTCCTGTCCTTTGCAGCCAGCGACGGGTGTTTCGGATACTTTTCGTCTCCCATGGAGTTTGAGTACCATTTCCTGAAGGCTCTGGCCGGGGCTGCCAATTTCAGGGAGGCAGAACGCCGCCTTCATGACTGCTTCGAGGCCCGGGCCGAGGATGACTTTTCTTTTGCCGGACTCTTTTATTACGGAGATGAGCCGGATGTTTTCAGGAAGCAGGCTGAGAACAGGCTTCAGAAGCTGGAACCTCTTATCGCCCGCATCAGAACCGGCGGGGATGAAGCCAGAAGGGCCATCTGGCAGGAAGAGTACCGCAAAGGATATCTCAGTCTTGGGTAATGACGTTATTAGCGAGCCTGCGGTATCCTGGCATTCAGGGATAGCCAATCAGCGTGCGTCTGGTTAACTGCTTTTCATTCGTCTCACTCATCATTCATTTCGTCTCAAATCAGCCAAAATTAGAAGAAAAGCGAACGACAATAGAAGAAAACGGAACCCCTTATGACTTCCCGCTGTTTAGCTGGAATCCATGTCCAGGCCCGGTGTCATCTAAACCAGGGCTGCTCTGCATAGTCTGTTAGGAGCTTTCCTGATCTCCCGCTTCAAGTGCCTCAATATTTAGGGAATTTCTCTCCGCCATTCTGTATGAATGGGGGATCTCCTGAAAAGTCTCAAAGTTCCCCCGGCGGCCTCCGTCTCCAGAAGAAGATAAACCGCTGGATGACGATCAATCTTATGCGGTGATGTCTTGTCCCGGAAGAGTTACCGGGGTATATCGAGATAACAGTTATCCCCCTTCATCTCTGCTTACGATACCTGGAAGAGATGCGTTCCATAAGCTCATTCCTGGTTCTTATACCCCAAAAACGTCAAAAATCTGCTGTCCGGGTTCTCTGAAGTCAGTCAGATCTGTCGGCTTTCTATCGGGTACATCTAACCGTAAATACCTGCAGGGAGTTGATAATGCAAGGCTTTAGAAAAACTTTAATCGTGATAACGAACATGGCATGATTTATTCATAAGGCCCGTTATGGGAATAACAGCTTAGAAGATTCCAAAATGGCTTTGTACGTAAACAGCAACATTTCAGCGCTGAATGCCGCCAGACATCTTGCCAATGCCACCGGTTCTCTGGATACGGCCTTTAAACGGCTGGCCTCCGGACTCCGGATTAACAGCGCTAAGGACGATGCCGCCGGCCTTCAGATATCTGATCGCCTGACAGCGCAGATTAACGGTCTTGAGCAGGGCAACCGGAATGCTCAGGACGGGATTTCCCTGTGTCAGACCGCCGAAGGCGCTCTGGATGAAATGACAAATATGTACCAGCGCATCAGGACACTGGCATTGCAGTCAGCCAACGGCACCAACTCTGCCGCTGATCGTCGGGCCATTCAGCAGGAAATTAATCAGCTGTGCCGGGAGATTGACAGAATAGGAACAGACACCACCTATGGCGGTACTCATCTCTTCGACAAAAGCATTACCGATCTCATTGAATTTCAGGTGGGGAGCAATGACCACGAAACCGTCAGTGTTGACCTCACATCAGGGTTCAGACTTGATGACGTATTTGACAGGATTTACAGCAATACCGCAGATCCTGAGGAGCAGGCTCTTCTTCAGAGCGCAGTTGTCAAAGGCGGGGTTTCCGGAGACTTTGGAGATCCTCCGGTTTTTGATGTTGAAGTAGGCAGCACAGCCCCTAATGGAGAATATGGCGTTAAGGTGACGCAGCTTGCAACGGGGGTAACTGTTGAAAGACGAATTCCCATTCCCTCCCCAGGTCAGCACATGAATTTGGTGACAATCAGTGCTGGTCATGGTGCTGATGCTCTGTCATTTACGGTAGGTGTACCTGGAGACACGTGGAATCCATCATCTATGGCAGATAAGATCAATAATGCGCCGGACAACTTTGGTGTTGTTGCTGATGTGAGATGGGTTTCGAATTCCACACCTACTCAATCCGGATACATCTTTAGGCTTAAATCAAATGTAACCGGTACTGATTTTGGGAATCTTTCTGTAACTACAACAATGGGGAATGCTATTCAATTAGATTCTTTTTATGATTTTTCTGTTGACGGAGATCATGATGCGAACGGAAACTGGACAGTTAAAGAGCAAGCGAGAGACACTATAGTTGAGATTGACGGGGACGTCCTTACCAGTAACGACATGGTTGTTTATGATCCCGCCCGAGATATGACGATTAACGTCAACCGGTTATCCGATATTGATGATTCTGGTAACGGCTTTAGACCTAATATTGTAAGAGTTAATACAGATTCTTTTTTTGCTGCCGACACTCCGGAAAAAGCCCAGAAAACCCTGGCTGTCGTAGATAAATTCATTGCCGCTATTGATAGCAAGAGAGCGGAACTGGGTGCTGTCCAGAACCGTTTGGAATCCTCCATCAGAAATCAGGCCAATGTTTCCGAAAACGTCTCCGCCGCCAGAAGCCGGATCCGCGATGCCGACTTCGCTACCGAAAGCGCCGCCATGATTCAGCGGAATATTCTCCAGCAGGCTGCTCAAAGCATCCTAAGCCAGGCCAACCAGAGGCCGCAGATCGCTCTAGCTCTCCTGCAGCAGTAACCGGCAGCATCGTCCCACCCCTCTTTTTAATTCAAACCTTAAAGAGTCATTCCCGATTCCCAGATGTATCCAGAACATGAGCTGCCGGCGGATGATGATCTGCTATTGCCGCATCCTCATCCTTCCGGTCAGGTTCTTCTTACAGCCAATATCCGTACTCTTCCAAACGAACTCTTCCGGAACTGTCCGGTGATAAATAAGCTGCTGACTTGCTTTCTCCGATTGAATCAAATCAGAAGCCTGCATTTCCCCAAAAGTCTTCTGTCAAAACGTGTCCTTGTTAAATCATGAGAGTTAAGGATATGCCAGGCGCGGCAATGCCGGCGTATAGCTCTTAAGTGTGGCTTGATTCTCATCCTTGAGAAAGCGAATGGCATCTATCCATATTATGAACACCTTAAGTATTATTATGGTACTAGTGAGTTCTTAAGCAGCGTCAATACTTGTAAAGCAGAGGCCGAGTATGCTGGCAGATATTCTTTGGAAGCTAAGAGATTTTTACAAAATGATCCGTCAGGACTGGGCCGGGTATGGCATTTTGGCTGTAATGTGCCTCGCGTCTTTTGCAACAGGAATTTGGATTATGATTGCCTACGGGTATGCGTGGGATTATGTCTGGCCGTTTCTTACTGCGGGATTGTCCAAGAACTGGTTCTGTGCCATTCTTTCTGTTATCGGCATGATACTTTGGTTTATTTTCTCAGGGTTTGTCGGCATCATTGTTCGCGGGTTTTTATTCATGAAATTTTTCGAAGAGAAATTCGAGGCCTTTTCGGATAAAGTGGACGATTACTGGAAAAACAGAAAAAACAAGCCCGCCAAAGAGGAATCCGGAGAAGAGTTTATTTACGACAAGAACGGCATGGACTCCGAAAAACTGGACGGCAATGATGATAGCTGCGGCAAGGATGATAACTGAATGCCGGGTTTAGCCAGAAGTATGCTGGAAGACTGTCGGCTTGCTATGATTTTGGTGCTGTCCAGAACCGTTTGGAAGCTTCCATCAGAAATCAGGTCAAACGTTTCCGAAAACGTCTCGGCGGCCAGAAGTCGGATCCCCGATGCCGACTTTGCCACCGAAAGCGCCGTTATGATTCAGCAGAATATTCTCCAGTATGCCGCTCAAAGCATCTTAAGTGAGAAACCAGGGGGCGCAGATCGCCTTGGTGCTCCTGCAGCAGCTGCGGTATTATCCTCGTCGTTTTCATCAGGTTCCCCTGGTGTTCCGGGATTATACTTTTGTTAATGCTTCTCATCTTCTTCTCATCTTCGACTCAGGTTTTCCTAGAACCCAAGCTTTTTCGAAACGAATTCTTCAGGAGTGTCTGGTGACAAATACCCAATGATTTTGCATCTCCGCCGGAATTTGATTGAAGTCCGAAAAACTGAAACTGTCTCCCTAAATCATATGAGCCTAAATAGTAATGCCAGTCTTATAAGCAGGTCTGAGTCTCATTCTTGAGAAAGAAATGCGAATTTTTCCATCTTATGAACACCTTAAGTCATACTATGCCCATTGCTGCTTTTTAAGTTTGTTGCAGCAACATTCAAATAGAGGCCGGATATGTCTGATTTTCTACGGAAGCTGGTAGCGCTTGTTAAAAACATGCAGACGTTTTTACAGGTGATATTTGCTGTAACCATTCTTGCAAGCACTGTGCTGCTTCTTATTGCTATATTTAAGTATTTGGGTGATTCCTGGCTTAGTGATTTCCTGTTTGGCACTAAATTCGTTTTCTTTTTTATTTTGTTAACTATGTCTTTTGTAGCGAGCGTTTCATGGTGCATTATTTGGCCATTTATATGGCTTTTTGAGCGAGCTGAGGCCTTTTGCAATAACAGAATACCCGCCAAAGAGGAATCCGGAGAAGAGTTTATTTGCGACAAGAAGGGGACTCAGCCTGAAAACTCTGACAAGAACGGTGACTGAATGCAGGCAAGGGAACCTGCCTTGATCTCAGCGGCTGTTATTCAGGGGCTTTCTCTCCTCGGCCGCCGTGTATATTTTCGCAGATACTATGAACTGGGCCGCCTTATGAGGAATTAATGGCAGGTTTGAGTGTTATTGTTGCGGGCATTGTTGTGGGGATTGCTGAGAAATAAAATCGTATCTCTCCATCCTATGGACGCTTTAAGTACTATGATGATATTGCTGAATTTTTAAATTCAGGATGCAGCGTCAAACGGAGGCCGGATATGTCAGATGTTCTTTGCAGGTTAAGAGAGCTGTTTAAAACAATCATTGATAATTTGCCGGAGTTTCTGGTAACTGTTACCGGAATATTAATTTTTGTTGTGATTGTCCATTTGAATGAAGATTATGTTTGGCCATTTCTTGCTGCCGGATTGACCAGAAATTGGTTTATTGGGATTCTTTCTGCTCTGGGCATAGCAGTGTGGTATGCGGGTATCTATGTTATTCTGAGTTTTGCTTATTCGCTTTGCAGCGTAGACTTTCTGTTTAACATCTCGAAAGCCTTTGGGAGGTTGCTGGCAGCCATTTGGGGGAGCGGCAAAGAAAGCAATTCTGCCGAAAATCACCTGACGAAGATGAGACCGTAGAGGAGTTAATTTACCACAAGAAAGAAACGGCCCCCGAAAAGCAGGACAGCAAGGACGATAACTGCGGCAATGATGATAACTGAATGCCGGGCGTGAATGCGTGGTTTAGCCAGAATGATGCCGGAATACTTGTCGGAAGACTGCCGGATTGCTCTTAGGGACAGCGTTTTTCCGGGGATTATCCGGACTGTCTCCGGGCTCTTTCCGGTCAGCGGCGGTTTATTACAGCTTCGGTGATTCATTTGCCTGCAAAAACAGATCCTCGGTCTCAATTTTCATTTTTGGAGGTTTAATTTTCTGAAAGCGTCTTCATGTAATGAATATACTTTAAGTTAGCATTAAACAGTTTTGTCCCTTCATGTTTTTCAGACGAGGAACCAGATATGACAGACAACAACCTTTTTTCAGATGATGAAAAAGCGAAGATCAGCAGTTTTGAAGCTCAGTACAGCGGCAACGAGGTTGCCGGAAAGTTTTGGGATGACTTCAAGGCTTATGTTACCGGACTTCCCAAGGCCAGCGTGCTGATCCTCGGGGGCAGCGGCGCCGGCAAAAGCACTCTGGTAAATCTGGTTTTCAACAGCGAGATCGCCAAAGCCGGTTCCGGCCGTCCTGTTACCAAGGGCATCGAGCTTTATAAGAATGACCTCGTTAACATCTATGACAGCGAGGGGTATGAATTCGGAGAAGAGAAGCAGCAGCATTTTGAAAACCTGATTTTCGGGTTCATGGACGAGCATGAAGTAAGCGGCGATCCCATTGATGTGATCTGGTACTGCATCAGCATTCCCGGAGCCCGGGTGGTGGATACCGATATCAATGTCATTAACCGGCTGAATTCCATGGGAAAGCCGGTAGCCGTGGTATTTACCCAGGCGGATCAGGCCTCGGAGGAACAGAGTCAGTCGCTCCAGAACGAGGTGCTTTCCCGCACCAGCGTCAGAAGCGATGCCATTTTTGAATCTACAAGCGATCGCTCCATTGAATTGCCCCGGGGCATTAAGGAGCTCTATGAATGGACCCGGGACAGACTGCCCGAATCCCGCAAGGTATCCTTTATGGGCGCGGCCAGAAGAGATATGGCCAAGAAGAGCGCCGAAGTGGACAGCATGATTACCAAATACACCGCCACCGCTTTCGGTATCGGAGCAGTTCCCATTCCGGTTCCCAGTGCCGCAGCTCTGGTGCCGCTCCAGATGAAGATGCTGTCCGAAATCGCAGTAAGATGGAACGTGCTTTCCATCCAGCAGTCCATGGGGACAATTCTTACGGAGATGGTAACCACCACCGTGGGGAGAACCATTGCTGCCAGTCTGCTTAAGCTCTTCCCCGGCGTGGGCACCGTTCTGGGAGGCGCTATTAACGGCGGTGTGGCCGCGGCAGTGACCTTCGGCACCGGAAAGGCCTTCAACTATGCCTGCCGCAAGATGCAGGAGAGCGACCTGGACGGCACGAAGTTCGATATGAATGAATTTCTCAAGAACGACTTTGTGAAGATGGCAATTGAGATGGCCATGAATTACAAATCCGGCAAATAACCCCCGGAAGGGTATGTCCCGGCCGTAGCAGGGACATCTGAGAAAAAGACTGCTCCGGGCCTCCGGTCAGTCTTTTGTGTTTTGATAAGCCAGAGGAGGCGTCATGGCAGCTAATACCGACAGTACGTCAGGCCCTTTAACCAATGTTCTTATTCTCGGCAAAACCGGTGTCGGGAAATCCGCTCTTTTGAACTATCTTTTCGGGAAAAAGGTCGCCAGCTCCGGCACCGGCTCCCCGGTGACCACCAAGGGCATCCATCCCAAGGAACCCTTTAAATACGGCAGCATGAACATCAAAATCTGGGACAGCTGGGGTCTTGAGCCCGGGGACAGCGAGACCTGGAAATCCATTATCACGTCAGCCATTGCCGAAACCCGGGCGGCCAGAGTCCGGGACTGGTTTCATACCATTGTCTACTGCGTGGACGCTCAGAAGAGCCGTATTGATGACTTTGAGATCCAGTCGATCATAAAGCCGCTTCTGGAAGACGGCAATCAGATCGTTTTTGTGCTCACCAAGTCTGATGTGGCCGGAGAAGCAAAGATCAAGGAGACTGCCAGGGTCATTAACAAGGATTGTCCCGGATCCCCGGTGATCCCCATGGGATCCGAGGAGATAAAGCTCCGGGGCGGCAAAACCACCAAGCCCTTCGGAAGAGAGCAGCTTCTGAGCCACATTGCGATAAACCTCCGGCATAATCTCATGAACCAGTTCTGCCGGAATACTCAGGAGCAGGCCAAACTCTTTGCCGGGCATGCCCATAAAAGGGTGCTGGATGCGGTCAAAAAGGAACTGGGGACATTGGGAACCGCCACCTACGGCAAAAAGTTCGAGGCTTACCTGGGGGAAATGATCTCCCGGGAATACCAGCTGGCCACCGAATCGCTTTTCAGTTTGACGAACCGGAATTATCAGGAGATCAACCAGCTCTCCTCCTCGGTCTTCAGCGAATTCCGGGGCGAGGTCATCGCTTTTGAAAAGGAGCTTCTCCCGGCTGTAGCGGTGTCCTCCAAGGTAAAGAGTCTTTTCAGCAGAAAGGATCTTCTGGCACTTCTGGCAGGAGGCCCCGGGTTCCTGTTTCTGTTTGTGAAGAACCTTTTAAGGGCGAAGCACTATGCTCAGGAAACCGAAAAGCTGCTTAAAGCCGCAGACGAGCGTCTTAGGAACGAAGCCGAGACTCTCCTCAAAAAAGTGCGGGAGCGGGAGAAGTCCCGATCCTGGAAGGTCTGAGGTCTGTTTACGGCTTTCACTTTGTTCTCTCAGCCCCTGATGAAGTTTTCAGGGGCTTGTTTTTTGAGAGGCGTCTTCAGGAAATGTTTTAAAGTATGCCCCGGTGCATTAAAATACAGAGCGGGCCTGAGAGAAGACTAAGAATGACTCAGGGAGCAGGCCCAGGCAAATTCTGAGAAGCATTGATTTACGGAGAACAGCAAAATGACGGCAGCAAAGACGGCAATAACTGCAAAAACAGGTTTACGGAACATGCTTATAAAAGCAGGGGCCGGAGCGGCTCTGGCACTGGGGCTTGCGGGAGCGGCCCAGGCCGGAGACGGCATAGAGCCCGGCCGCTACGCCATAAAGCAGGGCGGCAACTTCTACAACTATCACACCTTCAGCTGCGCCGGCCAGAGCGCCTTTTACTGCGGCTATCTTGATGAAAAGCTGTTAACCCCGGAGGAACAGTCTCTTCTGGATGATGCTGATTCCGTAATCGGGGACATCACCATTCAGAAATCCGAAAAGGGCGACAATTACGCTGCGGCCGGCAATTTCTATCTTTCCCGGGTCTGCACCCTTTCCACTGCCGACCGCAGCGAGGACGTGGGCCGCTATATCACGGTTCCCTGCAAAATGAACCCTGACTCCGGAGAACTGGCCTGCCTGTTTCATGCGGATTACGACATTCCCGGCATTACCTTCTACATGAAGCAGAATCCGGATAAATCCCTGTCTCTGCGCCTTGAGATGGTGTCCGAGCCCGAGGATCTCCCGCAGAATTACCGGGACTGCATGACCGAAATGTCTTCCCGGAAGCTGGCCTGGGAGCCGCAGAAGGATTACGATGACAATATGTTCATGTCCGCCAGAATGCGCTATTTCCGGAATGACGGGGAGCTTAACGCCAAGTGGAATGATCTGTCCCGGGAGAAGAGAAAGGAGCTTTTGCCGGCTCAGAGAAAGTGGATCAAGTCCAAGGATAAGTTTTGCGGCCCCATCGATCCGAAAAAGGATCGGGTAAAGCTGATGAGCGCCTATGAGTGTCACGCCGCCATGACTGAAAAGAGAACCTACGAGCTGGAGCAGTAAGGTCAGAGCCGGTCTGTGAGCGAAGAACCCGGCGGCCGCCGCAAAGCGAAAACCGAAAACACCGCTGCGAAAAAGGGAGCCTGTTTGCTCCCTTTTTAATTTACCCGGCTGATCACCGGAGATCGGTATTCAGGTTCAGGATGCCGGAAGCAGTATGTTCACCTCCATGCCGTACGCCTGCATGTCAAACAGAACAGGCACGGAAAACAAAGGCGACGCCGGTTTCTCCGCGTCCTGTTCC
>DFFT01000008.1:0-1306 GCA_002372325.1 Succinivibrionaceae bacterium UBA3769
TTGGGGTCTATGACAATAAGCCCGTGTATGCCGGAACCGGCAATGCAGTTCAGGATCCCGAGGTTCTGGGATATGTTTCAGATGAAACCGGCGGCTTTATCCTGAAAACCGCACTCACCTTCAAATGCCGCAAAAAAGCTCCCGACTGCGCTCCGGAAAGTCTCGGGGCCCGGAAGCTGAGCAAAACCGTATACCTGGTAAAGCCCGGCAGCATTGCGGAATGGCAGGATCTCTATCAGACCATTTCAGCCCTCCCTGATGTTGCCGGCATCAGCATCTCCAAAGACTATGGTGTGAAAATGAATCTCCGTTAGCAGGAGCAGTTTTCAGAAAAATATCATCCTGCGAGGAAGCAAAAGTTATGAAACCGCGTTTTAGCAAATTGTCCGCCTTCATTTTTTCAGCCATTGCCCTGACAGCATGCGGCGGGGGCGGCGGCGGCAGCGGAGGTGACAGCAATAACGATGACACTGGCCGCGAAGAATCCGTTTATCTCTCCTTTCATGTTCTTGACGGCGATATTGAAAACGCCTACGTTTATGCCGACCTGAACCGTAACTACCAGTGGGACTCCGTAAAAGAACCCCGGGCCAGAACCGATTCCCGGGGACTGGTAACTCTGGACATCGCAAAAAAGGAACTTAATGAAACCGGAGACACCCGGCTTCTGATTATCGCCGCAGCCGGCAGCGGCGCAAGAGATCATGTTTACAGCTCCGAAACCGCCCTGACTGCCCCCTTCACCATGTCCCGTAATGTTTATGTTAACCGGCAGACTCCGAACGGCACCACCTTTATCATCTCCCCCTTCAGCACCCTAGCAGATATCACCGCAGGAGACGACAGTGACAGTGAAACAGAAGAAAGCTACCTGGATCGGATGGGATCTGCGGCGGAACTGGCCGGAGGCCTAAAAAGTCTGGTGTCTCTGGATGCCGGGTACAACAAAGACTGCACCGACTCCGCCGATTTCAAGACCCTTATTGCCGGAGAACTCCTGGCCAGAAAGGGAGTCCTTCCGGAAACGGATCAGGATCTCCGAAAGCTCGGTAAGAACATCAGCGACATGTCAGGAATCTCGGCAGAGCTTGCCGCTAACAAAGCCCTGACAGATTATGTCTATTCCCTGGTAATAGCGGATATTTCCGAAGACGGCCTGATAAACAAAAGCAGGGATGAAATTGCCGCGGTGATTATCGGTTACCTCAGGAACATTCCCGATCTGCCAGCCGATGAATCTGACAAGACCGATGATGACGATTCCGGAAATACTGACGATAATGACTCCGAAAACACCGGCGACGAC
>DFFT01000008.1:1382-7818 GCA_002372325.1 Succinivibrionaceae bacterium UBA3769
GGTGATGATGACTCAGGAAACACCGGGAACGATGATTCCGGAAATACTGGTGATGATGACTCAGGAAACACCGGCAACGATGACTCCGGGAATACCGGTGATGATGACTCAGGAAACACCGGCAACGATGACTCCGGGAATACCGGAGACGATGATTCCGGAAACCCCGGGAACGATGATTCCGGAAATACTGGTGATGATGACTCAGGAAACACCGGCAACGATGACTCCGGAAACACCGGCGGTGACGATTCCGGAAATACTGACGATAATGACTCCGAAAACACCGGCGATGACGAATCCGGAAATACCGGCGATGATGATTCCGGAAACAATGAAGAACCTCCTGCTCCGGAACCGACCTATGTGGAAATAACCAACCACAATCTGAATTTCAATTATGTCCAGAACGAGGATACCGCCATTCTCAGCGATCTGGACGGCAAGGCGGATGTGGCCGGCGGCAGGGAGGAATACTTCTCGTTTACGCCTCATACCGATTCCGCTGTGGAGATTATGGGGGTTAAATACGGCTCTGTCAGAGTGTACAGCGACGGAACCTACCGTTACTACGTGCCCTATGCGCAGCTTAACAATAAGAGCTGGCGGGATTACAGCGAATCCGTCGTCTTTTCCGTCAACGGCAAGGTATATACCAAAACCTTCGATCTGGTTCAGGATCCTCTTTTCGACCAGCAGGATCACCTCAGAAACGCCGGTCGCTTTATCGGATCCAAAGCGGGAGAGGATCTTAATGCGGTGCCGGCCTGGCAGAAGGGATACACCGGACAGGGGGTTACCGTTGCCATAATCGATTCCGAATTCCAGACCGGACATGAAGATTTAAGGGATAATTTCCTTCCCGAGCTTTGCTACAGTGTGGATCGGCAGTCACATGATCCCGAGGATCTGATGGTTACCGCCGCCTCAGGAACTCAAATTCACGGCACTCCGGTAGCCGGGGTGATCGCTGCCACGGCCTTTAACGGCGTCGGCAGCAGAGGCGTGGCGTATAACGCCAGGATGTACGGTCTTACCAATGCCAATCGCGCCGAATATTACTACGAGAACAGCATTATCGGAAAGGCCGATGTCGTTAACGAGAGCTTCGGCTCCGCCACTCCCGCGCTCCTGCTGGGCAACACGGATCTTTTGGACGCCCTTACTGAAAACAATATCCCCATTGTCAAAGCGGCCGGCAACAACTTTACCGCCACGCCTGTCACCGATATCGGCACCGGGGTCTGCGTGGAACTCGGAGTAAACTGCGTATTTGCCCAGACCGATTATCAGACAAAAGCTCCGGGATCCATTATGGTAGGAGCCGTGGAGCATGACGGCACCCACGCCTACTATTCCAGCGGCGGAACAAACCTCTGGATCTCCGCCCGCACCGGCGCCCTGACCACCGATGTGGAAGGCTGCTCCTACAACATGGAAAGCCAGATCATCGACAGCGGCACCTGCAATTACGGTATTCTGGCCGGCACCTCCATCGCGACTCCGGCGGCCACCGGCGTTACCGCCCTCATTCTCGAGGCAGGCGACAAGAATCTCACGGTTAATCAGGTAAAGTACATTCTGGCAAAAACCGCCGTAAACTATAAGTCCGACAGCGCCATGCAGGACAGCGATGTTTCCGGAGATTCCTATGTGATTCACAAGGGCTGGATCCCCACCCGAAACAGCAGCAGGACCGGACTCTATTACAGCACCCTCTTCGGCTTCGGCCGGATTGATGCCGGCGCGGCCACGGAGCTGGCTGCGAACTGCAGCGAGGATGCTGAGTGCGCCAGAAGATCCGAGGATCCCGTCACCCTGACCACCTCCGCGAACTACTGCATGCCGGATACCTCTCTTACCACGGCATCCGAGTTCGTCTATACCTGCACGTTTACGGATCTCACGGACGAGGACGGCAATCCTTACCAGGGCAAGGCCCAGATCGAAAACACCTATCTTGACCTGGACACCTATAAGCTGTCAGCTTCCGGGGAAAAGTTCGGGAATTCCTACAATCAGACCGCGGAACAGCGCGTTCAGGCCATGAGAACCGCCTCCCTGACCCAGATGGAGCTTCTGGTAAACGGGGACGAGAGCAGGAAGAGCATTATCAAGCAGCGTTATGAGTTTATTGAAAGGGTCTACGACCCGGTCATGAGCTTTACAACTCAGGCCTCCTACCTGGACGAAATCTCCGAAAATGATGAGCAGGTACGCTACACCCTCCGTATCCGCTCTCCGGAGGCTATTGATACGAATACGCTGAAGGGCCGGATCCGGCTTAACGTCTATCCTCTGGAGGAATGATTGCCAAACGGCAAGAGCGTATTGTCCCGGGCCGGAACTCCGGAAAACCGGGGTTCCCGGCCTTTTCTGAAGGGCTATGTTGCAAAAAATAGCTGATCCCGCAAAGCACAAGACAGAACAAAAAAATCCCGTCTGTTCAATAAAGACGGGATTTAACTGGTAATATTTTATAATAAACCTGCACCAAACTTGGCAGAGACTTACTAAAGTTACTGTTATGCAAACATCATTTTTGCATATTGGCAATATACTGCTTTACTTAATTCACTTCAGTACAAAATACCGTCGATAATTCTGATATTTACACGATTAATTTAATCAGTTAGCCAAACCAAGTAAACTCTGCAGAACCGTTATAAGATCCGAATATTCAATATGCTGTGCATAACCAAACTTCTTTTGATACTTAGCCCACATTTCTTGCAAATCAGAACTTTTTGAAATACGCTCCAATATTGATCTGCGGTCTGCAATATTCTCGATACTGCCTCGATGTTCTGATGTAGCTGCCAAAGCCTCTTCAAAAACATCATAGCTAAATTGTTTTGTAGTTACAAGAATATAAACATCATAAAAATCTCTTGGCCTGGTATTAAAAACACCTCTACTTAGAATTGTTTCAACTTTTTCTGCCAAAACTGTTTCTATATTGTATGCAAGCAGTTCTATTGTATGATCTTCATCGAACATTCTGCTGAATTCGTAAATTACTGCACCAGGTGTAATAACATCACCCGTAGAAACATCAATTGATAAAGGTGTAGTCATTGAATCATACAATGCATCGAGTCTGACACGAAAACCTCCATACCGATCATCTTTTCTTATGGGTTCAATTGAAATCAAACGAAACGTCATTTCATCATTAAGATCAATTTCCCCGATAGATTCTATCGCATTTCGTAATTTTTCTTCCCTTAGTGCCATATCTCTTACAGTCGCATCCAAATCCATAGTCGCACGGGTATCTAATCCTACCATTGCGGCTATGAGCATTCCTCCTTTAATCACAAATTTATTCTTATATTCAGATTGCGACAGTCTTGCAAGAAAACGTTCAAACATATAATTTTGAAGAACAACTTGGGCTGTAATGTTATTCTTCTTCGCATAGTTTTTAATTTTTGATTTTAAACTCATTGCCTTTGAGCTCATAAAAGGACCTCCAAGTACCTTTTCAGTTCTGACTTAACATTCAACAATTCAGAATATTCATCAAGCTTGTTTAAATTCTTTTTATTGTAATTCGCATAATTCTTTATTGCAGAAATAACTGTTTCCTCATCACACCTATTTCTTGTTCTTAAAAAATCACATATGGTTCTTTCAGGATCGTAGCATCTCAATATATTCCCAAAAGTATTAACTCTCTCCGTCAGACCCAATGAATGCAATTCTGGTTTAATATAGAAATAAAAGCATTCATCTTTAATTGATGTTGGAATGCATTTATTACTCGGCAGTGTTATATAGTGCACAAAAGGTGTACGATCCGACAATCCATTTAGAAACAGAGCCGTACTGTGTGAAAAAATAATATGCGGAGACCTTAACATTAAAGTATACATATCATCATGTACATTATTAGATAAGATGTATATTCCATGTCGAACTCTCTCTAATAATCCCTCTTTAACATATTTAAACAACAACTGCTTTGAAAAACCGAGAGAAAGAACATCAGCTGTTTTAATCAAATTGCCATTTCCCGTTAGAAAGTTCATGATAACCGGATTTATCCTGACCATACATCCTCCCCTCGCTAGAAAGGTTGACTTTTGTTTGATATTGTAAGCATTTATCAAACAAAAGTCAACCATTATAAAATACTAGAGATGCAACACCGTCTTACGCAAGACTTCAGCTTCGTCCAAACTTGAACAAAGCCTTGAAGTGACCATCGTAAACCGTGATGGTCTTAATAAGCTCTCATATGCAAATTTCCGGAACACACTGATGCTCAACACAGAAACAAGTAACTCTGACAAGATCCTTTGACGGTATGACCATCAGCTGGATTAGGGTTAATCGAGCTTTTAACTCAGTCTTTGATGCCCTTGCTATTTGGATCGCAGTAATTGCCCACGAGAACAATTTTGAGGGCATAGCTATCAGAGACGGCATGCTCTGTCAGCCTGTGGCGGGGACTTGGGGAGATGGGAGACCTCGGGAATCTAAAGCCGGCGGAGGAGAGCTTTTCGGCTCTCCCGAGGTTAAGAAGAAGTGGTGGATATGGCCTGAATCACAGGGTCTTATGCCAAAGGAGCAGCAGGACAGGAGCAGGCAAAGCCCCCGCTTTTTACTTCACTTGGCCCGCCGGTACACATTGGTGCAGTATTCATCATCCTCGGCAGGTGCGGTGCCGGCGCAGTCAAACTCCGGATCGCCGGAGTGATCAAAGAGAATGTCGTCCCCTTTCTGCACATAGGTGGTGTATTTCAAAGGGGTGGGATCGTCCTTCTTTGTTTTGTTATTCTCAGTGATAGTGCACGGGGCCTTCTTCTCCACAGGCTTAAGCTTGTTATCACCGGCCTTCACCGCGGTATGCACGCATTTTCTGGTTAATTCGGGAATGATCTTCTGCTGGGTAACCTTGTATTTATCCCCGTCCTTTTCAATTACGACTGAAAACTCCGGAAAATCCCGGTGAACTCATTCACCGACAAACTGCTCTGCCTGAGCTGAAAAGCCTGCTGCCATAAGCGCTAAAGCAACTGCAAGATGACCTGCCTTCATTTTAAAATCCCCTTGTTGTCAAAAAATAAAACTTCCGCAGCCTTTGCGAATCCCTCGCATTACGGATCCGACGGCCGTATTGTAATGCATTGAAGTGAAAAAACATAATTAAGCCGGCATAGCTAAAGGTTCATCCTTCCCTTGAAAAACCGGTGTCCCGGAGCAGATAAAAAGGAACGGCAGATCGGGAGGCCAAGAGGACTGAAAAGAAGAGGCCGCAAAACAGGGCCTCCTCCGTAATGATGACAAAGATAAAGATCTGAAGAAGCTGAAAAGCCCCTTCTATGAGCTCTTAAACGGAGATCCGGCGCTCTGCCTGAAGAATCCCCGTTCCCGCCGGATTAACAGCCACCGGTTTCGAGATTATAGGCGGGAGGATAGACCACGCCATTGATATATTCCGCGGTGGAATACTTGAAGCAGCAGCGGTTTTTTACGTTTTCTCCCTTCTGGTAATACTTAAAGCCCCGGGGAATAATGTACTGGGTATCTCTTTCTATGCCGCCGATTTTATCATTCGGTACGCGGCACTGACAAAATTCATGATCCTCGCATACCGCATTGCCCGCTTTAGAGCATTCATAATTCAGGGTTCCCTTTTTGTTTTTATCGCCTCTGTCCGGGATTTGGATGACCTCTCCTGTTAATTCATGGTTCTTGGTTTTGGTTTTGACCCCCTCGATGTCGGCATCCAGGATAAAGGCCACGGAATTGCGATCAACATAGGCATACTTGATGTAAACCCAGACATCACCGACATTTACGCAGTTATTGTTTTTACACGTTTCTGACCATTGTTCGCTGCCGGGAAGCTTATCGGTATAGCTGGTGTTGACGTTGTTGATGATCGCCTTGGCATAAACCATGCTATTGGCTTCTCTGATGCTCCCCTCCATGTTTTTGAGGGTAGCTATGATGGCATCGCTCCTCAGTGAGACAAATTTGGGAGCGGCCGCCGCGGCCAGAATGCCGAGGATGACAATAACCACCACAAGTTCAATAAGGGTAAAACCGTTTCTGCCGTATCCGTGTCTTTCATAATTATGCAGCATGCTGTGTCCTCGTCTCCTTTCAAGATGAACAGCGCTTTTAGCCGGGGCATATTATCCCATAAACATGAAGCCTTGCATAATCTGAGGCATAAATGCGGCCCGGGATCGCAAAAACCGCGGCGAAGCATTAAAATGAACACCCGGAAAACAGCGGGGCAAACGGGGCTTTTAGCCGTCTCGCCCCTCTGCAGTTTGCCCCTTTGCTGATATTTGTTTTTTCATCCGGCGCTGTCCTGAAAATCCCCCCTTACGGTCATCAAAACGAAGCCGAAACTGACTGCTGACAGGAATTCATGACTGAAGGCATGCCCGGCTTTCTCTGTAACACTTTCTCTGTA
>DFFT01000008.1:7917-22989 GCA_002372325.1 Succinivibrionaceae bacterium UBA3769
TCTCTGTAACACTTTCTCTGTAACATATCCATTACAATTATGAAACACTCTTTAACAGAGTACCTCGGGGATGTGATAAGATCATAGGAAGGACTGAATGTTTTCTTTTGCCGCGCCGGAAATGGCGCTGTGCTTAACGGAATCAGGAGGCAGTGATGCTAAAACATGGTTTATCAGGAAGACACGCTCTGATCAGGAACGGCTTTACCCTGATAGAGCTGGTAGTCGTAATCGTGATTCTGGGCATTCTCTCGGCTTCGGCCACCGCCAAGTACATGTCCTTGCAAAGCGATGCGAGAATTGCCACCCTTAAAAACATGCAGGGCAATATCAAATCCGCCAACTCCATGGTGCTGGCAAAAGCCATCATACACAATGCCAAAACCAATTATTCCGATGTGGAACAGAATGTGAGCAACTGGGATAATACGGTGAAGAATTGCTCTCAGGGGAACTGCGTTGATATCGGCGATATGTGGGTGTATCTGAAATATGCCTACGTGGATCGCAACTCCGTGGCCTTTATTCTGGATGCCGACATTTCCGGCCTGAAAACCGAGACCGTCACCAATCCCACCATAAATAAGAAGATTACGGTACCCAAGAGAGATAAAAGCAAACCCGGGGACGTCAATTATACCTGCACCAGCGCCGGGAAAGCCAAATGCGAGGGCTATGATTTCTGCCAGTGCCGCGGAAAGGTCAAGGATGGCAAGAACGTGGACAGGGACTCCGAGTTTATCATTCCCCGGGGATTTCCTTACAAAATTGAAAATCACACCGGCGGGGGCTGCTATTTCGCCTATTCCTCTGCTGAATACAATAAGAATGACCACACCGTCAATCCTCCGGTGTATACCCTGAAAACCGACGGCTGCTGATCTTACGGCATCCCCGGTGAAAATGGCCGCGGCGCAAAGGACGGCGACAAAAAGGACGGCATAAGCCGTCCTTTTTTAATGTTCCTGACTACTCCTTCACGTAGGGAGCCCGGCCGGAGGAACGGTTTTTGAAGTAATCCAGATCCGCAATGATCTTGTGAGCTCTTTCCAGACTTACCGGCACGTCGTTGGAATAAAACTGGCCGTTTTCCTCCTTGCGGAGAAGCTTTCTGGGAGAAATGCCGGAATTATCCACGATAAGACAGGTGGCAAACATCTCCAGAGTCTTGTAGATGGAGGCCATGATATTGCTGTAGTTGGCCAGGATCTCCTTTTCATTAAAGACGCTCTGGTCAATGATGGTTTTGCCGAGACGGGAGGCAAAGGCCCGGTTTCTGATGCGGGCGATGTTGATGTAGGGATCCTTGGTGAGCACAATGGCGCCGTGCACCCGGTAGCCGGCAAAGCGGGCCTTCCTTATTATCGGAAAAAGTCCGTCATCCCCGGTGGTTTCCATGCTGAAGCTCTGCCGCCGGGCCATGTAGCTGTCAGCCATGGACATAATAAGGGAACGGGTGGACCAGTTCAGGCTGTCAAATACGGCAGCCGGAAGAGCGCAGAGCTTGG
Organism: Succinivibrionaceae bacterium UBA3769; assembly: GCA_002372325.1. Classification (GTDB taxonomy): domain Bacteria; phylum Pseudomonadota; class Gammaproteobacteria; order Enterobacterales; family Succinivibrionaceae; genus Succinimonas. The sequence continues at coordinate 9,426 of DFFT01000008.1, forward strand.
TGGCGGCAAAAACGGGATCGTTGAACTGGTCTTTCAGGGCGTGACGGTATTCATCAAAATTCAGATGATGGGGCCAGCGGGGATCATCCAGCCGGAAGGCGACTCTGACGGTGGTCTTGCCGGCCCCGGCGCAGCCGACGATGGCATTGAGTTCAGGAGCCTGAGAACCCGGCCCATTAAGTTCCGGGACAGAAACTTTGTTATCAGCCATCCTAACCCTCCCCGTTTTCCTGAACTATCATGCGGAAGGCGCATTCCCGCTGCCCTTCCCGATCCTCGATTTTGAGGATCTCCCGCACCATCCGGTCGTTAAAGGAATGCAGGGACACGTAGAGAGCCTGCAGCTTCTGGCTCATCTTCAGGGCATCTCCCTTAAAGAGATCCCGGGGCACCTTTCTCATGGGCCCCTCCAGACTGCGCCGGAGCTCGGCCACATCCTCCCGGCGCACCCGGATGTTGACATAGGACTGCACCTCCGGATTCCAGCTGAAATCAGAGTCGGTATCGCCGGGAGAACGCTGTCTCCCCTGCATTCCCGTAAGCTGTTCGGCAAAAACTGTCACGGCGCGCTGTCTGCCTCGCTCTTCATGGCTGTCTCCGGATCGGTTTTCCGGAGAGGTCTCAGGGACATGTCCCCCGCATTGATCTGCCGGATCCCTTCAGGGGTTTTCAGAAGCAAAGCCCCGCCGGAGGAAATCCCCTGACAGATCCCCGTAAGCTCGCCGGAGCTGTTCCGGAGCACCACCTCCCGGCCCCGGAAGATATCAAAGGCGTCATAATCCTCCCGGACGGAGGCCAGACCTTCGGTTTTAAAGAGAAGTACCGCCTTGCAAAGCTCCCGGTACAGCGCGGCCAGGATCCGGTTCCGGGAAAGGTTGTCCGGGGTGGCGTCCGGGGAGAGCTCAAGAGCGGTAATTTCCTGATCCAGAAGCCCCTGCTCGGCCATGCGCTCCAGAAAGTTCTTCCGCACGTTGACCCCGATGCCGATAACGGCCAGAACCCCGTCATAGCGGGGCGCGCTTTCAATAAGGATGCCGCAGAGCTTGCGGCCGCCAAGGTACACGTCATTGGGCCACTTAATGCCGATATCCCGGAAGCCCAGGCCCCGGAGCGCCCGGGCCACGGCCACTCCGGCCGCCGCACTGAGCCCCTGGAGCGCGGAAAGCTCCCGAAACCTTACCGCCAGGGTGAACATCACCTGATTGGCATAAAGATTGAAGTACTGCCGGCCCACCCGGCCCCGGCCGGCCGGCTGATATTCCGCAGCTATCAGGGCGCAGTCCGGAAGCTCCGGATGGCGGAGGGCGCTGAGATTGGTGGAATCCACCACATCATAGGAGCGGAACCAGGGCACCCGGATATCGGACAGGAAGGCCAGAGTCTTTTCCGGAGTGATCCGATCCGGAACATAATCCAGAGCATAGCCCCGGCGCTTCACCGCAAACACCGGAAGCCCGCAGTCATTGATCCGCATGGAGATTTTCGAGATGGCAGAGCGGCTCAGTCCCATATCATACGCGAGATCCTGCCCGCTATGAAAAACTCCGTCCGAGAGAATTTCCAGAAAACGGTTCTCGTGTTCGGAAAACTCCTGCTCGGGATTCTTTACAACTGGCATTCGCCCTTTTCTCCGTAAATGCGCACCTCGGGCTCCAGCCGCACGCCGAAGGCATCCTCCACCCGGCCCTGCACGTGTCTGGCGGCGTTCACGATATCCTCCGGGGTGGCGCCGCCGTAGTTCACCAGCACCAGAGCCTGATTCTCGTAGGTGCCGGCGGTGCCCAGGTTAATACCCCGGCAGCCCGCCTGATCGATAAGCCAGCCGGCCGCCAGCTTCACCATATCGGGATCCCCCTCGGCGGGATAGTGGGGCACGTTGTCAAAGGACTTCTGAATGACGGCCAGAGTCTCCCGGGACACCACGGGATTCCGGAAGAAGCTTCCGGCATTGCCCAGCACCCGGGGATCCGGGAGCTTGATTTTTCTCATGCTGCAGACAAAGTCGAAGATCTCTTTGGGGGATTCCAGATTCCGGCTCCGGAGAGCGGCGTAGGAGGTTTCGGGCTTCCAGTCCTTGGGAATGGCCAGCTCCACCGCCGTGATAATGTAGCGGGCCTGGTTTTCCGGAAGGCGGAAGATGGAGTCCCGGTAGCCGAAGCCGCAGTCCCGGCCCATAATGCGATCTACCTTCCCGGTGACCAGATCCAGCACCTCCACATAGCGGCAGAAGTCTGACAGGGATACCCCGTAGGCGCCGATATTCTGCACCGGAGCTCCGCCCACAGTACCGGGGATCAGAGCCAGGTTTTCCAGGCCGTAGATCCCCTTCTTCATGGTCAGAGCCACCAGGTCATGAAAGGTCTCCCCGGCCTGAGCCTTGACGTAATGGGTGTTGGCGTCCTCGCTGAACTCCACCCCCATCAGACGGTTCACAATAACCGCGCCGTCATAGTCTCCCTTGAACAGCACATCCGAACCGTGCCCCAGCACAATAAAGCCGGCGCTGCTTTTTCTGATCTTGTCAAAGGCGGCCGGAAACATGGCAAAATCCCGCACCACCATGCCGTCCCGGGCCTTGACGTCAAGACCGAAGGTATTATAGGGCTTAAGACTGAAGGACACTTGAAACACCTCTCTTGCAAAAGCCGGAGACGGACTCTCTCCGCCTCCGGAATCATGCTGCGCTAAACGAAGAAAAGGAAGCCGGGGCTGCTTTCCGGACTAGCCATTAATTCTCTCGATGATGCCGCCGAGACCGCGGAACTTCTTTTCAATATGCTCGTAGCCGCGGTCCATGTGGTAAATGCGATCCACGATGGTCTCCCCCTTGGCCACCAGTCCGGCGATGACAAGGGAGGCGCTGGCCCGGAGATCCGTGGCCATGACCTGAGCTCCCGAAAGACCGTTGCAGTCGCGGCAGATGGCGCTGCGGCCCTGAATTTCGATATTGGCTCCCATGCGGTTCAGCTCCGGCACATGCATGAAGCGATTCTCAAAAATGTTCTCGGTGACAATGCCGGTGCCCCGGGCCAGAGCGTTCAGGGTAGTGAACTGGGCCTGCATGTCCGTGGGGAAGGCCGGGTAAGGCGCCGTGGTGATATTGACGGGCCTGAGCTCCCGCCCTCTCATGTCCAGCCGGATCCAGTCCGGGCCGGTTTCGATAAGGGCTCCGGCTTCTCTGAGCTTGGCCAGCACGGCCTCGAGAAGACGGGGATCGGTGTTATGGCAGGTCACGCAGCCGTGGGTTACCGCGGCGGCCACCAGAAAGGTGCCGGTCTCGATGCGATCCGGTTCCACGGAGTACTCGCCGCCGTGGAGAACGGCAACGCCCCGGATGGTGATTTCCGAGGTGCCTTCCCCGGAGATGTCCGCGCCCAGAGTTCTCAGGAAACGGGCCAGATCCACCACCTCGGGCTCCATGGCGGCGTTCTGGAGCACCGTATCGCCATAGGCCAGCGCGGCGGCGGACATCAGGTTTTCGGTGCCGGTTACGGAAACCACGTCAAAATAGAAGTTCGCTCCCACGAGACGGCTGTTAACCCGGGATTTGATGTAGCCCCCTTCGATGCGGATATCGGCGCCCATCTTCTGGAGCCCCTGAATATGCAGATTTACCGGGCGATCCCCGATGGCGCAGCCCCCGGGGAGGGACACGTCCGCGGAGTTCATCTTGGCGGTCAGGGGGCCCAGAGCCAGAATGGAGGCTCTCATGGTCTTCACCAGCTCATAGGGAGCAATGTAGTTGGTGACCTTCCCGGTGATTTCATAGGATGACTCGTCCAGCTTTGCCACCTTCTTGCCCTGAATTTCCAGAAGCTTAAAGGCGGTGGCGGTATCCCGGAGACTGGGAACATTATGAAGCACCACCTTCTCATCGGTAAGGGTGGTGGCCAGAATAATGGGCAAAGCGGCGTTTTTGGCGCCGGAAATGACTACATCGCCGATAAGGGCGTTGCCGCCGGTAATTTTAAATTTCTGCATGGTAAAAAAAATTATTCACAGGTTGAATGAAGTCCGGGACTCCGGAGCGGCGGCACAGCGGAAACCGCGCGGAAACCGGGAAAACGCCGCATCCGGCCGCGCCGATGAGGCAAAAACCGGACAATATTTGCGAAGCTATTATACACTTTTCGGGAGCATCCATACACCGGGGCGGAAACCCCGGTCTTGCCCCTGTCTAAGCGCCGGCCCCCTCCGGATCCTGTTCCGGAAGCGCCCGGGCCTGCTCCTCCTGATTCCGGGAGGCCTGAGCCAGCTCCAGAGCTTCGTCCAGGGTGGAGGTGAAGCGCACCTCGGGATGCTTGGCGGCAAAGGAGGACTTCACCATGCAGCGCATGGGCTGGTACTGCACCCCGCAGATAATGAGGGACACGCCTTGCTTCTTCATATCGCCGCAGAACTGTTCCAGGCAGTGATCGCCCCCCGCATCCAGCATGTTCATGGCGGTAAAGTCCAGAATCAGCTTCTGCCGGTTCAGACAGTCATGCCGGATCTTCCGGAAGGTTCTTTCGGCGGAGGCGAAGAACAGCGGGCCGGAGATCCCCAGCACCTCGTACTCGGAGCCCGCTCTTTCAGCGATGTGATGATGGAGGGAAAGATCGTGCACCTTGGTCATGCGGGCCATGTCTCTCATGAAGATCACCGAGGCCATGATAATGCCGAAGCTGATGGCCACCACCATATCAAACACCACCGTACAGAAGATGCAGCAGATCATGATGAGCACGTCGGAGCGCTGGGCGGTCCGGAAGAGATTAACCACCTTGCGCCACTCGCTCATGTTGTAGGCCACCAGAAGGAGGAGCGCGGCCATGGCTGAAAGCGGCAGCTCGCTCAGAAGCGGCGCCAGGAACAGAATGGAAACCAGCACCAGCAGGGAATGCACCACCGAGGCCACGGGAGATGTGCCGCCGGCCTTGACGTTAGCGGCGGATCTCGCAATGGCGGCGGTGGAGGTAATGCCTCCCAGGAACGGAGCCAGCACATTGCCCACGCCCTGACCGAAGAGCTCCCCGTTGGAGTGATGCCGGGTGCCGGTCATGCCGTCCAGCACCACGGCGCAGAGCAGGGATTCGATGGCTCCCAGCACCGCCATGGAAAACGCCGCCACAATAAGAGCCTGAATGGTGGCGAAATCAAAAACCAGCGGCTTGCCGTCGGGGCCGGGAAGATTCCACGGGAGCACGAATTCCGGCAGGAAGGGAGGAATGCCGTTCCCCTGAGTGCCGTCCGGATTAAGGTAATGAAAACGGCTCCCGATGGTGGCGATTTCCATGCCGGCATAGCTGGTCAGAATATAGGCGGTGAGAGCGCCCAGAAGCACCGCCGGGAGATGGCCCGGGAAACGGATTTTAAGCTTGCCCCAGACGATGAGGGTAAGCAGGGTTACCGCTCCTACCGCGGCATCGCCCCAGTTTATTTCGCCTATATTGGCGGCCAGAGCAAAGAGCTTGTCCACAAAGGATTCCGGCATCACGATGTTAAGGCCCAGAAAATCCTTGACCTGAAGCACGGCGATGACGATGCCGATACCCATGGTAAAGCCTAAGGTCACCTCAATGGGGATAAACTGAATCAGCCGGCCCAGCCGTCCTGCGGACATAATAAGAAGGAAGCACCCCGCCAGCATGCTGGCCATGCAGAGCCCCGCCATGCCGTAGGTCTGGGTTACCGGATAAAGAATTACCACAAAGGCGGCGGTGGGCCCGGAGATGCTGTAGCGGGATCCTCCGGTAAGCGCAATCACAACGCCGGCCACGAGAGCAGTGTAAAGGCCGTACTCCGGATTCACCCCCGTGGCGATGGCCAGAGCCATGGAAAGAGGAATGGCAATGATGCCCACGGTAATTCCAGCCAGAAGATCCTTGAAGAACCTGGCGCGGGTATACTTTTCCGTAATCATGGAATCCCTGACGGCGCTGCCGAAATGGAACAGGGAATTTTTAAAGGTGACTATGCGTCTCCTGGTGCTTATGGTGCTCATATGATCTGCCGGGGCTGGAATTGTATAAATAACGAATCCGCTAAAAGAACCCGGCAAACAAAGGCCGTAAGCCGGGTACGAAAGTCGGATATACTTAAAAAGTTTTGGAATTATACAACCTAGATCACATTTTTCAAGAATGTTTTTGAAAAATTGTTCTCCTTTTTCCCCGGTCTTCGCGCTCCCCCGTCTCCGCGCTATTGCCCTGTGGCAATCTTTTCCGTTTTGCATTAAAATCCGCGGGCGGGAGTGGAGAACGCATCTCCAGTTTAATCAGGACTAAATAACAATGTTAAAAAAATGTTTTGCTGAAATTTTCGGCACCTTCTGGCTGGTATTCGGCGGCTGCGGCACTGCTCTTTTTGCCTGCGGTCTCCAGAATGTCGGCGTGGGCTATGCGGGCGTATCCCTGGCCTTCGGTCTTACCGTTCTTACCATGGCCTATGCCGTAGGACACATCAGCGGCGGACACTTCAACCCGGCAGTATCTCTGGGTCTCTGGGCCGGCGGCCGTTTCTCCGGCAAGGAGCTTGTGCCGTACATTGTGTCCCAGTTAGTTGGCGGCATCATCGCAGCAGCTCTTCTTTACCTTATCTTCACCGGCAAGACCGGTCAGGTACCCGGCGGCTTCGCTTCCAACGGCTACGGCGAGCACTCTCCCGAGGGCTACAGCTTCCTGGCCTGCGCCGTTACCGAGGTAGTTCTCACTGCTTTGTTCCTGTTCATCATTCACGGCAGCACTGACAAGAGAGCTCCGGCCGGCTTTGCTCCCATCGCCATCGGTCTCGGACTTACTCTGATTCACCTGATCTCCATTCCGGTGACCAACACCTCCGTGAATCCGGCCCGCAGTATCGCCGTTGCCCTCTTTGCTGACGGCTGGGCTCTTTCCCAGGTATGGTTCTTCATTGTATTCCCCGTTATCGGCGGCATGCTGGGCGGTATCGCTTACAGATTTCTTCTTGAAGACAAACAGTAACTGACATCCCCACTCCCCGAAGCCCCGGCCGGAAACTGCCGGGGTTTTTCATTTTTCAGGAGGGAAAGGAAATAAGAAGATCCGGTGTAAACCTGAGGATCCGGCGGTGACAGGGTGCATGGCAGCAGGTTTGTCGGTTGCCGTGGTTTGGCGGGGCCAGTATCAGGCGGATTTGTTCCCTTTCCGCCCGGAAAAATTATGTGACGCCATTCACAAATTTTTATTGCATTTGCAGGATTATCACAGTATCATGCGGCCTCATTTCGGGGTTTGAAGCTCCGCGTTTCACTGATTACAAGAGAGAACAGTTATGAAAGATTTTTTTATCAGCGCTGGCAGAGTATGCTTTGTAATTTTCATAGTTGGCTCGTGTCTGGTCACTGTCTATCAGGCCATTATGGCCATGCACTATGCCGGGTTCTTTTGGGGAGTCTGTGTTTTCATAAGCGGTGTCTTTACAATAATGCTGATCGGCTATGTCGTATCACTGCTGGAAGACATTCACGACAGAACCGGCAAACGCGATCAGCGCCTAGATATGCAGCAGTCTTCCGAGATATCCAAAATCAAAAAGGATCTTGAAAAAAGCCTTCAGAGCATTAACGAAATAAGAGACATTCTGAATTTCCAAAGCAAAAACCTGTCAGCTCTGGCAGATGTCAGCACTGACAGCGACAACGGCAGGGAACCGGTTACGCCAAAGGCTGACAGCCAGTCATCCGATGCCCAGGCAACAGAATCAGCTCCGGCATCCAGCTGGTCAAAGGGAATCAAACACAGCTGATCATCCCCGGCCTGCTCCCGGCCATCAACAGCCAGCCCTGGCCTCCCTGTTCATTCCGGAAAAACAGAACCGCGGTTTTATCCGCGGCCCTGTATCCGGTTTTCAGGGGGGCTGGCTTCCCCGGACGTCTTCGTCTTTCCCTAACTCCGCGGGAACTTAAAGGTCATCCCGTTCTCCGTATCGGTGATGGTGATGCCCTGTTCATCCCTGGCGTATTTAAACGGCGTGGGAGACTCGTCCTCGGTTTTAATGATCCGCCCGTCTTCCTTTAGCGCAAAGTCCCCGTCCTTCGGGAAATTGCCCTGCTTGATCTTCACGAACAAATCCTCCTCGTCGTTATCAAGCTTTATGGAAAGCTCATACTTGCCGGGATTGAACTTAAACCGGTAGTCGTGGAGGGTATAGTCGGTGAACACGTTTCCGGCTTTCTTCTCTTTTCCGGCGCTTTCAAAAGCAGCGGGAAGCGGCGCCTTGATTTCAACCTTCTGCGGCGCTTCGTCAGGCTTGCGATTGCCGCTCAGCATGCCTTCCGGCAAAATCCCCACGTTCTCAACACCGTCATCCTTGTTCGGATTCCGGAACATGGGTTTTCTGACGGGGCCGCGGGAATCCTTCCGGCCCGGCTGGTTTGGCTGATTCCAGGGGCCGCGGTGTCTTCTGAGGGGCTCTCTCCCGCCTCTGTCCCGCGGCTTGGCGGCATCAGTCTGATGGGTCTCGCTGGTGTCACCGGCTTTATTCTCGGCTTTATTCTCGGCTTTATCTTCGGCTTTGCCCTCTGCTTTATCCTCGGTTTTATCCTTGTTTTTGTCACCGGTTTTCAGCATGTCCGCGGGTTTCGGCCGGGCGGGCTTCTGCTTGTCCGAAGGCAGGGACATCACAGCCTTGTAAATATCGCCCCATCTCCCGAATTTAAAATCCGGGAAATGATCGTCATTGGGATTGATGACATCGGTGAGACCGAGATCCCGAATCTTATCAAGAGCCAGACTAATGGTGCTGTTATATTTGTCCAGATCATCTTCGTGGGTCTTCGCCTGCTTAATCCTGCAGATAATCCAGCGGATTTCCAGCTCCCGGGTCAGATCCACGTCAAGAGTCTTATTCTCAGCCCACTCATAGTATTTCTGCGCATCCACGTAATAGGCGCGTTTTTCCATAAGGACGCCCATCTCATACATGAAAAGCCAGTCCCACTTCGCGGATTTGATGTCGCTGAATTTTTTATCCAAAAAGATATAAAAATCCCTGACGCATCTCCGGTACTGCTCCTGAAAGTCCCCGTCTCCCCGGAGTCGCAGCACCTTGTTGACAGTCTCCAGAAAAGCCGGAGTCCGGATTTCCCGGATCTTCGTCAGCGTCTCCATCAAAAGATTGAGATCCGTGGAAATGTACTTGTCATGGGAGAGCTTGGCGTTCGCCACATCACCCCAGCGGTAAATAAACAGGGCTTCAATGCAGTCCTCGGCATATCTGAAGCCGTTCTGCCGAGCCAGATTGCCGTACTCCTTGGCTTCCCGGAGATCCAGAGCATTCGTCCAGAGATACATCAGATTGTCCGGGATCTCCTCCTTGGCGCCCTTGGCCACAAATGACCGGGCCACAATCTTGCGCTGATAGGGCTCAAGAACGGCGTTTCTGTCGGAGCGGAAATCCTCCACCACCTGCTCCATCCATGAGGGATCCTCCGTCTGTTCCCGATAGGCCAGATTGGCGGGGTATGGCAGGAGACGGCACTGCGCCTGATAAAATTCCTTCGGCCGGGACTTCAGCTTCTCCCAGATCGCCACCGCTCTGGCAAACTCTTCAGCCTTGAAGGCCATGAGAGCAAGGTCGTTCTTGTTCACCTCAATGTAGTACTTCTTGTCCAGCTCCTCAGCCATATTGAGGATCGGATCCAGATCATTCTTGTTTACCGTGGTGGTGTTGGGAATATTCTTGAGGATCAGGTTAAGCACGGCGGACCAGATGTCGGAATTGAGATTGTCCAGAAGCTTCTCGGCGCCGGTTGCCAGCTTTTCCTTCAGATTGCTGAGATCCATTTTGAATTCGTTGAGAGTAACACGCTTCTTAATGGCATGCTGGGATAGGGTCACTCTGAGATCCGAGGTCTTCCCGGCGAGCTTGCTGATGGATTCCACAATAAAGCGAAGCTCCGTCTTGTTGTCAGCGTCCATGCTCCAGTAATCATCCAGCGCATTGGCATAATCCTGAATCTTCTCGAAATTCTCCGCCGCCTGCCTGAAGTCCCGGTCATACCGGAAGGCATAAGCCTCGCAGGTGGTGACCTCCAGCATATTGTTCTGTTCCCGGTAACGGGCAGCCGCCTGGCGCATGAGTCCGGCATCCAGAAGATCCATGGCTCTGGCCTTGGTGCCCCGGGCGATTTCCTCGAGATTGAGGAGGCCAATCTTGCTGATATCGTCCACATCACCCTTGACGATAAAGCCCAGAAGCGCATTGTCACATTCCCATTTGGACTTGGCGATCATTCTCTTGTTTACCTCGGTGATCTGATCCTGCAGCAGGGGATCATCGCTGGCAAATGCGAAGGTCCAGAAGGATTCGTCATTAAAATCAGTGAGAATGAAGAGCTTGTTGCTGGCGCGGGTAGCGGAAACGTACGCATTGCTCAGGAAGTACTTCATCTCGATTTCCCGGGACTCGGTATCCGGCTCCGGATTGTCGGAGCTGTACCAGCTTTGAAGATTGTGAATCCGAAGCTCCTTAAGACGATCAAAGCCGTAAATCGCCACCCGGGGATATTCCAGTCCCTTGGCCTGGGCCGGGTTGTAAATGGTGATGCTCTTTGCCGAGCCGTCCTCGTAGAACTCGACGAAATCCTTTATGGGCGAGTTCTGAATGAAATCCTTCGGACTCTGGCCCTCGCTGCAGGGGATAATCAGCACCGTGCCCATCTTGCTCAGTTCTTTCCATACCAGGGGATTGGCCGGAGAAAGACAGAGCACCGGATCCGGCTTTTCCTGACAGTGATACGGGATCTGCGGGGTGAACTTCTCATCATAGCCGCAGCGGGTCTGCCGGAGAAGCTGCAGTCTGTTTGCCAGCTTGGTGATGGCGGCGGGAGAGCGGTAGTTATGCTTGAGCACCACGGGATCCGGAGCTCCCACGTTCTTTGACATGGTCACCCGAATAAGCCTGGTGGTGAAATAGGATCTCAGGGAATTCCAGCTGAAGCCAGTGGGGTTCAGGGTCTGGAACTCGTCGCCGGCAAAGACGAAGGGAAGCTTGAAGAGGGTCTTTTCATCATAAACCCGGCGCTGGGAGAAGATGGAGATCTGCAGGATAAATTCGATCTCCGTTCTGGTGAAATCCTGAGACTCGTCACAGAAGATGGCGCTGAACTTCGGCTTTACGCAGGTCTCGCAGCTGTCATCGTCGGGGGCCAGGCAGTAACGCACCAGATCCTGATCATCCCACAGTCCTTCATCATCCTGAAGGCCGCTGTACCACTTTTCCCAGACCACGTCGTAGACGGTTTTAAAGACCTCATCGGACACGCTCTTATATGACTTGCCGATATTCTCGTAAAGCTCCGGCGAGAGGTATTCATCGGCATTCCACCCCTTGATATAGGTTCTGATAACGTGCCAGCTTACGGCAGGACCGAACTTTTCAGCCGCAGCGGGATCCTTGTTGAACTTCTTAAGCCAGAGATCCCGGAACCGGGCATAGGTCACATGATGGTTCGGCGTAAATCTCTTCTGCACCGTTCCCGGCACGCTGTCCTCGATAAACTGCTTCACCAGCTGCTGAAAGACGTGGAACGAACTGTCAAAGTGAGGCTTGATGTCATCATCAAAGCTCAGTTTGATTTCCTTAAGCTTCTTGGTATAGGCGTGGTTTCTGGTATAGAGATTCACTGCCAGCTTTTTGGCATTCTCAATAAGATTGGAGCTGTAGGAGATATATACCGGAGGATGCTCCCTGAGGTGTTCCAGGTATCTCAGGAAATACTCGGCAAAGAGGTACTGCAGCATGGTGGACTTGCCGCTCCCCGCTCTCCCGGTTAAAAACAGCGGGAACTGGATTTCCCGGGAAACGATGTCCAGTTCCTCCGGGGACAGGATGAAATTGCTGTTCTCATCCTTTTCCATATCCCACCAGAAATCCTTGTCCCCTTCCAGCATGGAATAGGGATAGGCCCGGACGCTCATGTTCTCCAGCTCAGTCATGTCCGGAGCGGCGCCGCCAAGCTTATGCTCCTCCTTGAAGGCTTTGATGTCCTCGTCAGTACCCAGCTTGAGGAGATAATAGTTATCAGCTTTAGGATCGTCAGGATCCGGTTCGGGACGCAGACAGAGAATCTTCTTGCCGGCTTCCCCGAAGGACTTCTCAATAAAACCGTAGGCGTCAGCGTAAAGCGCTTCATCAATCATTTCCAGAAGAGCGTCAATTACCTTCATGGGATCCTTGAAGCTGGCCGATCTGGTGGTTTCAAGCCAGTATTTGGACTCGATGATCTTGGTGTCGAAGATGGTATGGGTAATACCGGATCCTCTTTGAATGTAATTGTTCTCATAAGGATCGAGATCCGGGAGCTCCACGGGATCATCGTGAGCCTTAAGCTTTTCCGCAATGATCTTCTCGTACGCGTCCCAGTCGGCATAGCGCATTCCCACCAGACTTTCGCGCTTTTCGTCAGCGGTGCTGCCGGTATAGAATTCCTCATAGTCCTTGTCTCCCCGGGTAAAGACCTTAAGAGCCACGTAGCAGCGCACCTGCTGGTTTTCCACCGTCATGTTCCGGTAGGCAAGAATGATGCGGAAGTTGGAAAGGCGCTTCTTGATATAATTACCAAAGCTGAAGTTCATTTCCGCAGGATGACAGTAGTCAATATAGCTTTCCGCATCCCGCTTGAATCTCTTGAAAAAATTGACGCAATTGTACTTCTTCGCTTCACTCTCGTACTGACTTGTCTGCATGACAAAGCATCTCATGGAGCACTCCTTACCTTACCCGACTGAACCGCCTGACTAAAACATCTGACTAAACCAACCTTAATGACAGAAAAAAAATCCCTGTTACCAAAAAGAAAAAACAGCAAAACCGCACAGAAAAGCCTCTCCTTACCCTGAAAGAGCCCGGGCTTTACCATAATTTTAACGGCCGGAAAATACTTTTGAAAACACTTTCATAAAGATATGATCCCGCTTTGTGATCCTGAAAAGCATCTCAGCTCCGCTCCTGAAAACAGCCCTTGTCATGACCAATCTCTTCAGTTAAAAACAGTCACAATGAACACGGGGACTCATGATTATTTCGGAGGTGACAATTATGATGCAAGTCAGTGTAAGGGAGGCAAAAACCGACCTGTCAAAGCTGATCAGGCTTGTTGAAAGTGAAAAAGAGGATGAGGTTCAAATAACAAGGAACGGAAAGCCTGTTGTGAAAATTGTTCCGCTCCGCACCACTCCGGCATCAAAACGCATTGGCGTTGCAGAAGGGAAGTTCATTGTCCCTGAAGACCTCGATGCCGGAAGCGCTGAGATTAATGAATCCCTCATGGACGGTGATTTGTTTTGAACATTCTCATAAACACCCCGCATTGCTATCCGTCCAGATAGCGCCATCTGTTTCAGTTCTGTTTCGGTTGGGAAGCACTGCTAAAGCACGACTGTCCTGAAAACAATCTGACTCTGCCCCAGGGCAATTTGCAGAATACTGTGAAGAATCAGAGCATACATGCCCGTCGGGGAGCCCTGAAGAGTTCATCAGGAATCTCAGGGGCAAAACCCGGGTAGATGCCCTGAATCAGATAAAGGAGCAGGATTACGCCGCAAGATACCGCCAGGACGGA
>DFFT01000182.1 GCA_002372325.1 Succinivibrionaceae bacterium UBA3769
GCTGATTAAGACAGGTGCCGTACTATACTCCGCATCAGTATCTTTTCCGCCGTGTCTGAGAGCTGTGCTGATTAAGACAGGTGCCGTACTTTACCGGAATAACGTCCAATTTGTCGACAGTCTGAGAGCTGTGCCGCTGATTAAGACAGGTGCCGTACCAAAATTGTTGACTCACGACCCCGACTTATGGTCTGAGAGCTGTGCTGATTAAGACAGGTGCCGTACATCGCATCATGGCCGCTAGCTGTGTATTCCGTCTGAGAGCTGTGCTGATTAAGACAGGTGCCGTACCCCGGGTGCCGTACCCCGGTATAGCGCCTCATGCAGGAGGATCTGTCTGAGAGCTGTGCTGATTAAGACAGGTGCCGTACACTTGGCTTCAAGAGCCTCCATTTCAGCCTGTCTGAGAGCTGTGCTGATTAAGACAGGTTGAGCCGTTAAGACAGGTGCCGTACCCTTCGCCGCCCTCATGGCAGCATGGATCTGTCTGAGAGCTGTGCTGATTAAGACAGGTGCCGTACTGTGTCTTTACTACCTCAACACAATGCGGCGTCTGAGAGCTGTGCTGATTAAGACAGGTGCCGTACCCAAGGGGAAAACAGGTTAATAATCGGTCAAATTCAATGCATTGTTATTCAAAACAGTGCTTTACCTCACAATTTTTTAATCTAATTGTTTTCTCGTATTTTCTTTTCGTAGTAAAATTCCACACAGCACAGCGAGTTCAGATAAATTTTTTACATATTATTGAAGTTCGAGCAATCGATTATTCAATTGCTGACGAGGAGTCAGCTTCACAACTGTCAGACGACGTTTTTATGACGCAGGGTCTACGAGTTGTACCGATTTAGATAAGTGCCGTACAGGAGGGGACGAAATTCGCAATACCCATTTGTTTGGGATTTTTGCGTTCTTGACGGTACGGTTATTGTCTAATGCCTTCTCACGCACATTCGTTTTAATCTTGGTTTATACTGCTTTGGCATTTGTTTAGGCCTTTGCCTGAACTTCTTTGGTTGCATTAATCCCAAAATTCTTCTTCCCCTTCCTCAAAACTTAAGCTCCCCGGCTTTATAGTACTTCTGGGCTTCCGGAAGGTAATAATCCGAGAGATCCCCCAGGCACTCCAGATACCAGCCACGTTGGAGAATTGGATACTTTTTCTCATACATCGGAGCATAGAAGAAGTTCTCCATAAGCTTCTGCGAGGACAGCACATTATTGGCAAATCCGTACTGACTGGTTTTCCGGGCCAGGAAGTCTGAGAGGCGTTTTTTGTAAATGCCGCCGCTGCAACGATTCACGAAATCATAAGGCGGATTGAGATCTGGTTCATTCCGGGCATTGGCTTCCCGGGCCGTCTTCTGAATCAGAGCGCCGTATTTCCTGACGGTGGAATAATGCACGCCGTATTTGGCATAGGTGCTCTGCTCAAAAATCGCCGAGGAGATAACAAGCTGCGCCAGCACATTATTCCGAATGAAAAACGCCGGCGGAATATCATTCTCGCGGCAGATCCGATCCCGAAGCATGACCACAGCCTGAAGAGTCCGGAGCTGACCCTGAGATAATTGTCCGGTCTTCCGTACCCTGAGGTACAGCTTTTCCGGTGGCAGGACGTTTTCCGGATCGCAGGAATGGGAAAGATCCTCCATATGCATCCGGAACCATTTCAGCACCGGTTCCTTCTGGGACATCTCCTTAATCAGAAAATTCATCAGCTCTTCCAGATAAGCCACGTCCAGAGCGGCATATTCCAGCTGGGCCTGAGTCAGGGGTCTTTTAAGCCAGTCGGTTCTGGTTTCGGTTTTGGCAAGAGAGATCCCCAGAGTCTTCTCCAAAAGGGCCGCAAGACCGATATTTCCCCCGTAGCCCAGGAAAGCCCCGGCGGACTGGGTATCAAAGATATGACGAGGCAGCAGGCGGGGCAGCCCTTCCCGGCGGGCATGCTCGGAAACTATTTCCAGATCCTCGCCGCTGGCATGACAAACCATAACGGCATCTGTGGTCACAATAAACGACAGGAGCTTGGAAAAGTTTACCGCAAAGGGATCCACCAGAAAGATCTCGCCTCCGGCTGCCAGCTGAAACAGCGCCAGCTTCGGAAAAAATGTCACCACCCGAAAAAATTCTGTATCAAAGGCAATCACCGCAGCCTTGCTCAAGCATTCCAGCATGCTGTCTAATCCTGCAGCATTATCAACATAGGTATAATTCATTTTATTCCTAAGGCTTATTACTGTTCTAATAACGTTTTAAATACAATATCACTAATATATTTTTGCTGAATATCAGGTAAAAGTCAATTTTCACGCCCCAAAAACAAAGATCACCGCAAAAACCAGTTCCAGCCATTCCTAAAAAGGTAACCGCAACGGGCTCTGCCTTGCTTCTTCCCCTTGCCCCTCCGTAACAATCAGCAGAACATCCGCTGGCTTCCGTATTCGGGCGGCAAAAAGCCCGTAAATACTCCGGGCATAAAAAAGCCTGCGCTATGCAGGCCTTCTTATTATCAGAAACGGTATACTTTAAGAAACCGCTAATCAGCAGTCATCGGTTACCACAGTTACCTTGGGCGCATTGATGACATCACCAGTGCCCTTCTTAGCAGGTTCGTAAATAACACCGCAGCCTGCAGATGCACCTGTAACCTTTGTGGCAGCGGCCTGCCAGATAGCGATACTGTTTGCAGGGGATGTAGGAGCAGCATAAACCCATTCGGTAGAAGGGGTGTCACTGCTTGCTTCTACTTCAATATCAACGGCACGGAGAATACCTTCCTTTGTAGCGGCAGGACGGCCATAAACAAGCTCTACCGCATCATCGGTACTGCCATTGCATTCGGCGGTAGCGGCGCCAGAATTACAAACATACGAACCAGAAGGAGACTTATCCTTGCCAGCCAGAATTGCCTTGCTGTAGGTCATGCTGATGGAGCTCTTGATAGCTCCGGCCAGACCGTTAGCGGCGCTGATGCGGGCGTCCTTCTGCAGATCCATGAATTTCGGGGCGGCAGTGGCTGCCAGAATACCCAGAATAACAATTACCACTACAAGCTCAATAAGCGTAAAGCCGTTTTGTTTTCTCATTTTTGTCCCACCGGATATTAAGGAGATTAATTATTAGATTACTATTGCCCAATGGGCATCCAGCACCTCGCATATTCTAAACTGAAAACGTTTCCATAGTTAGTATTTCAAAGGATCTTCGGTGATTTTTTTGATCCGTTTCCAAAAAAACTGCTTCGCTCTGTTCTGCTCCCGGTTCCTGCCGAAAAAAACTGTAATTTCCTGCTGCTATTTGCTCTTGTCGCTTCCGGTATCAGTCTCTGGCAGCACGGGCTTCCCATTCTGATCAAGCTTGATGCCCCGCTTCTGGTATTCCATGGCCCGCAGCGCCTTCTTCTGAATTTTGCCGATATTGGTCTTGGGCATTTTGTCGATGAATTCAATGTATTTGGGAACCTTGTAATTGGTGAGATGCTTCCGGCAGAGGGTTTTAACCATTTCCTCGGTGAGAGCCTTGTTTCTTCTGACAATAAATACCTTCACCGCCTCGCCGCTGTGCTTGCTGGGCACGCCGATGGCCGCCACCTCAGCCACGTTGGGATGCAGGGAAATGACATCCTCAATCTCCGTGGGATAAACATTAAAGCCGGATACCAGAATAAGATCCTTCTTCCGCTCCACGATTCTGATAAAGCCCCGGTCATTGGCCCAGCAGGCAATGTCTCCGGTTTTGAGATACTCCCCGTCAAAGGTATTACGGGTGGCCACCTCTCTCCCGAAATACCCCTTCATGACCTGCGGCCCCTTCACCTCCAGTTCTCCGGGAATGCCGGGCTCCGTAATGACGGAACCGTCATCCCCCCGGATAATCACCTCCGTGGAGGGCACCGGAATCCCGATGGTGCCGTTATACTCGCTGATGTTATGAGGACAGACCGCCACCAATGGAGAGCATTCCGTAAGACCGTAGCCCTCAAGAATATGAAGCCCGGTATTGGTAAACCAGCGCTGCTCCACCCCCTTCTGCACCGAAGTGCCGCCCCCGATAACCAGCCGGAGCCGGGAAAGATGCATGGCGCAAAACT
Organism: Succinivibrionaceae bacterium UBA3769; assembly: GCA_002372325.1. GTDB lineage: Bacteria > Pseudomonadota > Gammaproteobacteria > Enterobacterales > Succinivibrionaceae > Succinimonas. The sequence continues at coordinate 4,094 of DFFT01000182.1, forward strand.
CCTTGTTGTCAATAAGAGCCCCGAACAGGGTATTCACGCCGGTAAGACAGGTGGGATTAAAGCCGCGGAGCTCCCGAACCAGATTCTTTATTTTCCGGGCATCAGGAATGAGCAGCGAGGTGCCTCCCAGCCGGAAGAACACCATGCAGTTAATGGTAAGAGCAAAGACATGATAAAGGGGAATGGCGGTCACCACATACTCGTCCCCTTCCCGGAGCACCGGGCCGTACATGCCCAGAGCCTGCTCCACATTGGCCAGAATGTTGTGATGGGTCAGCATGGCGCCTTTGGCCGTGCCGGTAGTTCCGCCGGTATACTGCAAGAAAGCCAGATCCTCCCGGGAAACCAGAGGCCGGGTATAGGGATATTCGGCTCCCAGAGCCAGCACCGTCTTATAGGGCACGGCATCAGGAAGCTTGAAATAAGGCACCAGTCTCTTGATATACTTGACGGCGATGTTAACCAGAGAGCCCTTGAGAGCGCCGCACTCGTCTCCGATGTTGGTAACGATGATCCTGTCCAGGGAAATCTCCAGAAGAGCCTTCTGCAGCGTATGGGCGAAATTGGAAATAACCACGATCATGCGGGCTTTGGAGTCTCGAAGCTGATGCACAAGCTCGCTGGGGGTGTAAAGAGGATTGACGTTCACCACCACCATTCCGGCCAGAAGCGCCCCGAACAGGGATACCGGATACTGAATGATGTTGGGCAGCATGAGGGCGATGCAGTCCCCCTTCTTTACCCCGAAAACATTCTGAAGATAGGCGGCAAAGCTTCTGGCCCTTTCATTGAGCTCCCGGTAGGTGATGGAGTGTCCCATGCTGATGTAGGCGACTCTGTCGGGATACTTTTCGCAGGAAAACTCATACATGTCCAGGAGAGAATTAAAGATGCGGGTATCCACCTCCGGCGGAACATCCGCAGGATAGGATTGTTGCCACGGCCTGAACTGATTCTCTGCCATTATGAGCCCCCTGGCGCCCCTCCGGGAAAACAAAAACGGACGGACGCGCGAAACAGGATCAGATTACAAAACTGATCCTGTCCATTATAGCCCTCCCGGAGCCCGAAAATTCTGAACATTAACAGAAAAAGCGGGATTGTTTTCAGAAAATCATTGATAGGCGTCAAATTTTCAGCAAAAAAGCCCCATATGCTGACCCACATCTGTTAGGCCGTCCCGAAGAACTCCCGAAAACCTGAAACGCCGCAGTCTGGGCCAGGTCAGGGAACGGCAGAAAACGCCGGCTCAGCGGCCGCAGCGCGCAGCCACGTTATGATTCAGGGTTCTCCAGGCATCCGAAATCAGCTTCACATAGCGATCGTGGATGGTCTGATTGACGGAATAGTGGTAGTGGTAGTTCCCCACCCCCTTCCAGATATCGCCGCCGGCCTTCTCGATTTCCCGGCGGATAAGGTAGCCCATAACCCAGATATTGCGGCAGGGACTGTCCTTCATGTCGTCTTTGCTGAGATCAAAGCGCTTGATTTCTCCCAGCCGGACATCGTTGATCTGCGCGGGGCCGCAATCCTCGGTGCCGTTATTGTTGGTCATGCACTTCCCGTTCACATCCCCCCGCTCCACGTAAATAATGGAGTACAGGAGCTCCTCGGGAAGCTCAAACTGATGCGCCGTCCACCGCACGCATTTGGCATAGGGCTTGTAGCGTTTCATGATCTTGGTGTCGTAGGCATAATCACGCCAGTGTCCATCGCAGGGCTCAATTACCTCTCCGGCCCGGGCCGGGCTGCCCCAGACGCTCCAGCAGACGAGAATCAGGGCTGCCAGCTTAAAAAAGAGTCCCGGCGCGAATAGCGTTTTACTTCCCGGCATGTTCTGTCAATACCTCCCGTAACAGATCGCTGGTGGCCCTGATGGAATCCGGGGACACGCTGTTGTCGCTGACCACGGTGATCCCGAAAAGCCCGGCACTCTGGGGAGCGGGCGCGCTCTCCTGCATGCCCCCCTTGCCGGAGGTGCCGTCCCGGTCAAAGGAATTTCTGGCGCGGGCCGATATCTTCATATTGGTATAGCCGGAATTCCGATTGGCGTTCCCCGGAGCCGGATTGGGCACGGAAACCTTCACATAGTACTCGTCAGCCATTTTGTCCTCCCGGCTGGAGATAATAAACTCCAGGGGAGATCTGACGCCGTCCAGAAACAGCTTTACCTTGCCCATGGCCTGTTTCTGATGCGTGGCGGCGGATACCGTCACCGTCTTGCCATCCTCGGACGGCACCGCCCGGAGATACTGGTTGGACACCTCGGCCCGGGCGATCTCCCAGGAGTATCCGGCCTTATCCTCCACGCTGAATACCAGAATGGCATTTCGATATAACGGAAACTGATGATTGGGTTCGTAGGAAAACTCCCGGTGCTCCTGGAGCTTCGGACGAATAACCCGCTTCTGGGGAGTCTGGCTTCCGCCGCTCTCGGGCCGCTTTTCCGCGGAAAGCTCCGGAGCATTCTCCTCCACCATGACGATGTTGCCGTTTTCATCCTGCCGGTAGACTCTTTTAGGACGCCGGGGGGTACTGGGAACCTCTCCTCCGGATTCCCGCACCGCTCCGTCCTCTAGCTGCTGGCGGGTGCGGTAGGAGGTAAGGGTATCCCCCAGCTCCGGGGGCGGAGCCGGTTCGTCAAAGGCCGAAACCGGAAGAACAGCCAGAGAGGACAGGAGAACGGCAAAAATTCTCAGGAGCCGTGAGAATCCCGGACGCAAAGATCCCTTCATTTAAATCTTTACCTCCTCGATGCTGCGAAGCTCCTGCCGGAACTCGTTGTACTTCAGCACAAAAATCAGGGGCTTATCCAAATCCCCTTTCCGGGTGACCTTAAGCTTGGCGCTGGGAATCCCGTTTCCGTGGTAGGTGATTTTCACGGTGCCGTCCTTGCTGCCAAAGACCTGAAAGCCGGATTTCTCCACCTGCACCCGGGCCACCGGCACCGGCCGGTTATGACTGTCCACCAGTCTGATAAGAGTTTCCCCGTGCTTATAGACAAAAACCTTTTTGTTGGGCACATATTTGTAGCTTAAGTAAAGCTCCTTGAGGGGAGGAGCATCCGGCCCCTCCGGCGCGGCGCTGCCCTTCCCGGTTCTTTCTGCGGGAGTCTGCTTCCTGTCCCGGCTCCGGGCCTCCTGCTCCGCCCGCTGCCGCTCTTCGCTCTTCTGCTGCGCCGTGCGGTAGCTGGTGAGATTTTCCCCCAGCTCCGGAGGCGGAGCCGGAGACATAAAGTCCTCCGCCGCCAGAAACGACGCCGGAAGCAGGAGTAACAAAGGGAATAACGAAATTTTCATGAGCATTTTCCAAACTGAACGAGGGGTATTTTATCCCGAAAGCAGAAATCCTTAAAGATCCTAAAGCGTCACCCGCATTGGCTCTTGCATTTTCAGTACCAAGCATTTTCAGAACCGCGCATTTTCAGTGTCACGCGCTCGCAGCGCTGAAATCCCGGCTGGCCGGATCCTTCCTGCCTGAAAACGCTTTTTTAAATTTTTTGTAAAAAATTTGTTGACCTTTGGGAATTTTATGGCATTATATGCACCGTTCAGAGACGCGGGGTGGAGCAGTCTGGTAGCTCGTCGGGCTCATAACCCGAAGGTCACGAGGTTCGAATCCCGTCCCCGCAACCATTATGGCGGCGTAGCTTAGTTGGTTATAGCGTTCGGTTCATACCCGAAAGGTCAAAAGTTCGAATCTTT